>NZ_JAKKSG010000012.1:0-168740 GCF_025653545.1 Shewanella sp. SW1
CTTTAGGTAAATTTCGCCAAGGGATACCTGTTCTAAGGCGGTAAAGAATACCTTCGAATGTTTGTCTATGTTCAGGTTTGTCATAAACACGGCCTGTGCTTTTCATTAAATGAAATAGCTTTTCCCAGCGTGCATCGGTTAGCATAAGTCTTGGCATGGCTTGAGGTTATGGTTACTTTTGGCGAAGCAAATTATAACGTCTTGCCATGCTGTCTAAAAATTACTCTCGAAAGATCAACAGACCCTAATGAAAAACAAGTAAGGTTTTAGTGCCTAGCGCCCAAATTTAGCACGCAAAGTCGTGCTGCGGGTTGATGTCGCAGCCAGCAATTTTGCTGGCTTTAACATTTGTTTTTAGAGGCGACAACCATCTTAATCGTCCGACCCACTATAAACATCTAAACTTAAAACAATTCTACGTTGACCAAGTGCCAACATGATTTCAGGTGACAAGCTCAAACCATCATTCCAGTTGCCCATAAACAAGCCGCAAAACATGTCAACTTTGTAGCTTTGATAAAGCTTTTCCCATATCGCTAAGTCACTTGTTAGCTGGGATAAAATTGCTTCAATCTGCGCGTTTAGGTCTTCTGGCTCTCTCTTTTTAGCCTGAAAATGCCAGCTACCCGTTTTGGCAATCCGCACTTTTCCACTGGTTTTGCTGACATCTTCATCACCTTTCTTTTTACTTTTAGTTGCAGTACCACCAAGTAAATTTGATACGTCTTCAGGTATCAAATCATCCCCGAAGATCCGAAGAGTGGCTTGTGAATATTCAAATGCACCCATAAAAGGCCCTAATGCTGAGCTAAAAAGCGCCAATGCAGCGTAGCGTTGGCGTCCATAGAAAAATAAAAACGCACACACTTAACTATTTGTATTAACTAGAAGTTATCAGCTTTCTACCGCTTTTCATATACAAGAATCCATCAGAAAGACACGCATGCGCGTTTTCCACACCAATTATCCTAAAACGGTAACCTGTAAGTGTTTAATTTTAAATATTTTTAGATTTAGATGTTTGAAATAACACGCACGTGTATTGACAGAAAGCACTCACAAACAAGCAATTTAGATACAATTGTATCTCTTCCAGTTTCTACGACTCTTGTTGAAGAGTTAAGCACAAGGGGGTGTAGCGTTATTTCTACAAATCTAGAACTCAATCCTTTGGTATGAATATGCTCCATATATTGCCCACTTTCGTTTTTTAGTTTGGTTTGATCATATTGATGAACTCACAACAAAAATAACTCAAGAAATTGTTTTTTTTAAAATTTTTACATAACCCCATAACGTGCGCATTTCATATATCAAATGGACTTATAGGAGCTTGTTACATCTTTTATTGCCAATTTTAATAGGGTTTCTGATATAACCCATAAGTGAATTACCGCACAAATAAGACCAAGTGATATTTCAATATCCCTACAAAACAAAAATAAAGCAGGAAGCGCTATGCATAACATTCATCGTCGTCACTTTCTTAAAGCAGCGGGTGCAGCTACCGCCGGACTCGTCACAGCCAATATTGCCCTCAACGCCTACGCCAGTAGTGTCGCCCCTAAACCGCAAACGGGTAAATCCGTTATCGGACTCATAGCCCCCAAGATGGACGTGGTTCGAGTTGGCTTTATAGGTGTTGGCGAGCGTGGCTTTAGCCATGTCGAGCAATTCTGTCATTTAGAAGGCGTTGAACTTAAAGCTATTTGTGATACTCACCTAGCGGTGCTGGACAGAGCCGTGGATCATATCGTTAAACAGAATCGGCCAAAACCGGCAGTCTATACTGGTAATGACCTGAGCTATCGCGATCTCTTGAGCCGCGATGATATTGATATTGTGATCATTTCTACTCCATGGGAATGGCACGCACCTATGGCGATAGAGACGATGGAAAGCGGTAAACATGCCTTTGTCGAAGTACCGTTAGCACTCACAGTAGAAGAATGCTGGCAAATTGTGGATACCGCTGAACGCACTCAGAAAAACTGCATGATGATGGAAAACGTCAACTACGGCCGTGAAGAACTTATGGTTCTCAACATGGTACGCCAAGGTGTGTTTGGTGAGTTGCTCCACGGTGAAGCCGCTTATATCCACGAGCTACGCTGGCAGATGAAGGAAATAGACCATAAGACGGGCTCATGGCGAACTTATTGGCATACCAAGCGCAACGGTAACTTGTACCCGACCCACGGTTTAGGACCAGTTTCCCAGTATATGAACATCAACCGCGGTGATAGATTTGATTATCTAACCTCGATGAGTTCGCCCGCTCTTGGCCGTGCGCTCTATGCTAAACGTGAATTCCCCGCCGATCATGAGCGTAATCAGCTCAAGTACATCAATGGGGATATCAATACCAGTCTGATTAAGACCGTTAAGGGCCGGACCATCATGGTGCAGCATGACACTACGAGCCCAAGACCTTACAGTCGCCACAATTTAATCCAAGGGACAAATGGCGTGTTTGCGGGTTTCCCGAATCGTATCGCCGTCGAAAATGGTGGCTTTGGTCAAAGTTACCACGAGTGGGATATGGACATGCAAAAGTGGTATGACAAATATGATCACCCTCTGTGGCAACGAATAGGCAAAGAAGCTGAGATTAACGGCGGCCACGGCGGCATGGATTTTGTGATGTTATGGCGCATGATTTATTGCCTGCGCAATGGCGAGGCCTTAGATCAGGATGTGTACGATGGCGCGTCTTGGTCGGTGGTGAATATCTTAAGTGAACATTCAGTCAATGACCGCAGTAATTCAGTCACCTTCCCAGATTTTACCCGCGGCGCATGGCAAACGGCCAAACCCTTAGGGATTGTCGGCGCTTAAGCAGCGGCTTTCGCCAAACTCATCATTTTGATGGGTTCACCATAAGGATAAGTGCCTCGGCCTTATCCTTTTTCTTTTCTTAAATGAAGCTTAGAGATGCCCACACCATCAATAGCAATAAGGGACAAGCAATTAGGGGCAACAAACTCATGATAAGAAACCAACTATAAACGCTAATAGTAGCCAATTTCTTTGATTTTCAAAGAAAAATCACCACTCTGCTGGGCACCAATCACTAGCCCTAGACTACAGACTTGGCTTAAATCTATTGCCACTCGGGAAATCGGTTTACCCCGACATTGGGGCAAGAAGTCACTGAAGGGAATTTCTATCCGCTGCCAATTCAAGACTCTAGCGCCACTCACGCCAAACGTTTGATGACTTGGCGCGGGCATAGGCGCTTGATAAACCGTGCTTTGGGGTGTGTCGACATCCTTTAGATTCACTTTATAATCTTTAGGTCGGTCGCCATCGAGTTCGACATAGATCCCAGTAAATCCACTGACATCTATAGGGCTAAACTCACAACGCACTGAAGCAAACCCGCCGCCATTTGCCAGCGACACATGGCCACTAAACTCACCATAGCCTAAAGGTGACACCGTCATCTTACTGCGGGACAAACCGCCCATCACAGTGTCATTTATTCCATACCAGGGCTTTGCGGCATCTAGCACTTTAAAATCAAAAAAGATCATAACGACTCCCATAAAAAAAGCAGCCACCTAAGTGACTGCTTCCATAATACTTTTCAATACGAATAACAGCCCTCGTTAACGCAGTTTAGCTTTATTCTCAGCGGCTTCACAAGCAGCAGCGGTAAAGATAACGTCAGTAGAGCTGTTCAATGCGGTTTCGGCTGCATCTTGAACCACACCAATAATAAAGCCGACAGCGACTACTTGCATGGCGACATCATTAGAAATACCAAACAAGCTACAAGCCAGTGGGATCAACAGTAATGAACCACCCGCCACACCCGAGGCGCCGCAAGCCGAAATAGCGGCGACAACGCTCAATAACAATGCGGTGAGTAAATCGACTTGAATGCCCAAGGTATGCGCCGCAGCTAAGGTCAATACCGTAATAGTGATCGCCGCGCCGCCCATATTGATGGTGGCACCTAAGGGAATTGAGACTGAATAAGTGTCTTCATGCAGATTTAATTTTTCACACAGCGCCATATTCACCGGAATATTCGCCGCACTCGAGCGGGTAAAAAATGCCGTCACGCCACTTTCACGCAAACAACGAAATACCAACGGATAGGGATTACGTTTAATCTTCACGTAAACAATTAAAGGATTAACGATTAACGCAATAATGGCCATCGCACCTAATAACACAGCCAATAACTGCGCATAACCCGCAATTGCGGCAAAACCGGTTTCAGCAAACGTCGCAGCAACTAAACCAAAAATACCAATAGGTGCTAAACGAATAATGAAATGCACCATTTGCGAAATGCCGTGGCTCATGTCGGCAAATACTTGCTTAGTCGAATCGCTAGCATGATGTAAGGCTAGACCTAAACCCACACCCCAAGCAAGAATACCAATATAGTTGCCCGTCATTAACGCATTCACTGGATTATCAACCAGTTTAAATAATAAGGTATGGATCACTTCACCAATACCTTGTGGAGGACTTGTACCTTCCACACCAGCAACCAAAACTAAAGTCGTGGGGAAAATAGAGCTTAAAATCACAGCAGTTAACGCCGCGGCAAAGGTACCCAATAAATACAGGATCACAATTGGGCGCATATTGGTTTGCGTATTTTTCTTTTGATTGGCAATCGATGATGCTACTAAGATAAATACCAGTATTGGAGCAATCGCTTTTAATGCTCCAACGAATAAACTGCCTAAGAAGGCGATATCTTTTGCGCTATCGGGTGAAAAACTCGCTAACACCACACCAGCGATAATCCCTAATAAGATTTGTAATACGAGACTGCCATTAGCCAACTTAGCTAATAATGATGATTCTTGTTTCATGGTTTAACCTGTCGTTATTATATTTCGGTTGAGATCCCCAACGCGCACCTTCGGAAATGAGGCCAATAAGGTTTTTATAGGATGTAACTAGACTTGTCTAGTTTTGCGGGGAAATAAGCTAACTAAATTACCCTTGTCCCGCAAAAAGCATACAAAAAACTAACAAGCGCCTTATTGGCGCTGCTTCATGGCTAAATCGGCACCACGCAACATGGCATCAATCAACTCGTGGGCATCGAACTTAGTCAGCGCTTCATTTGCCCCCACTTGGTGGGCCTGACTCACGCTTATTTCGCTGGATAAAGACGTGTGTAAAATGATGTAGGCCTTGGCAGTCAGTGGATTATCACGCACCTCAAATGCCAGTTCGTAACCATCTAGTCCCGGCATCTCGATATCACTCACCAGAATATCTATGGGATGATGCTCTAGTGCCGCTTGTTCCATCATGACTAAGGCTTCTTTACCGTCGGCGGTCACTCGATAAGGGATGTTGATCATATCAAGGGCGTCGGATAACTGCTTACGTGCCACCTTAGAATCATCCACTAACAGGATATTCATGGGTTTGAGTTTCTCACGCTGCACATCGGTCAAGATTGCCCGATTTGCCTGTGGGTTATTCGGGAAAATTTTCGACAGCAATAACTCAACATCGAGCAATTGTACTAACTGGTCCTCAAAACGAGTCACTCCAGTCAAGTAAGCATTCTTGCCCAAATTGGCAGAAGGCGCCTCAATATCGCGCCAATTACATTCAATAATCTTATCGATACCACGCACTAAAAAGCCAATGATCATCCGCTGACAGTCAGTGATGATGATGTAGCATTTTTCCCGCTCTTCAGGGGCTATCGGCCGATAACCAATCGCAGCCGCCATATCTATGATAGGAATCGTATGGCCACGAATCGTTGAAGCGCCAAGAATCGTCGGATGAGATTGGGGAATTTTGCTTAGCTGTGTGTACGGCACCAGCTCACGCACTTTCAACGTGCCTAAGGCAAACACTTGAGTCTGTGATAACCGAAACAGTAGTAATCCCTGTGACTGACTTGCCTTACTTTTCATAATTAGATAAATAACTCACTAAAAACAACCTTCGGATAGCTTAACCTTAACACAGTAAAATTTTGATGACTAAGGTCAAACGAATGAAACTATTATTACCTATTTATTAATAGGTTCGATGCCAATCGCCGACAAGTGCTTAGTCTTGTAATGCGTACAAGACATCAAAGGCGAATTGATCCCAACCTTCGGCAGTAAAAGCGATATCGCGAATATTACGAACTTGGCTCACCGCATGTAATGGCGCTGCACCATTGACCATCAAGTAATAGGCCATGATAAGACTGGTGCGATCCTTGCCAGAGCGACAATGGATCACGACAGGCAGCTCATCAGCTTCACATTGCTGAATAAAAGCGAGTGCCTTGGGCAACTGAGCGACACAAATCGCCACATCCCCATCTTGGGGCGGCACATTGCGCGAAAAGGGAATACATTCGTAACGTAAATCAAGCTGCTTAAACGCACTCGGCTCGCAGCCCTCGCCCCCATTGACCGACAGAATGGCACCAATACCGGCCTCTTTGAGCGCTTGTAAATCCCAAGGATCTTTATTAGGGCCACTGCGCCCTGCGACTTTACCTTCAACTAACCAGAATAAGTGTTGCATAAACCTTACCTACGACAAGTGAGATGACAAGGAACGCCAGAGATAAGCTAAGAATAGCTTGTTTCCAACGACTTAAGATTTTTTACCCCAAAATTCAGCATTGGCAGGCGGTAACTGTTTACGTTTTTTTTTACCCATACCTTCAGGCTTGGCGACAGGTTTAGCTTGTTCTAACAGTTCGGCTGGCATTTCATCATCGGCTTCAAAACCGACAATTTGCTCACGCACTAACTTAAGCTTGTTCTTTTTCTCTATCACGCCAAAGTGGTGATAATCCTCATGGGAAATCAAGGTCACGGCTAAGCCTGCTTCACCGGCGCGGCCACTACGGCCAATACGATGCATATAATCTGCAGGGCTCCTTGGTAAATCAAAGTTGATCACCACAGGCAGTTTATCGATATCGATACCGCGGGCGGCAATATCGGTCGCAATTAACACACTGATCTCACCATTTTTAAAACCATCGAGCACCCGCGTACGCGCGCCTTGGGCTTTATCGCCATGGAACACTTCGGCAGTGATCCCACGTTTAGACAGCTTTTGCGCTAAGTGATTACAAGTATTTTTGGCACTCACGAAGATCAACGCCTGTGACCACTGATGTTCTTTAATCAGATGCGCCAATAATGCGGTTTTCATCGGACGATTAACCGTGATCACCCGCTGATGAATCGTGCTTTCTTGCTCACTTTGCAATTGATATTCAAGCGGATTATTAAGCAGTTTTGCCGTTAACTCACGGACTTCTTCAGGGAATGTCGCAGAGAATAATAAGGTTTGTTTCTTGACGGGCAAAGCGTCGAGCACTTGAGCTAATTCTTCAGTAAAACCAAGGCTTAACATGCGGTCAGCTTCATCTAGCACTAAGGCGCTGACACGATTGAGTTTGATGGCATTACTGGACAACAGATCTAACAAACGACCCGGCGTTGCTACGAGTACGTCGGCGCCAGAGCGTAGACTCTGCATTTGCGCATTCACCGACACACCGCCAAACGCAGCGACAATTTTTAGCTTGCCATTAAGATGTGAGGCATAGGATAAAAAGCTGTCGGCGACTTGTTGTGCTAATTCACGGGTTGGGACTAAGACCAAACAACGAACATAAGCGCCTGTCTTATCTTCTGTTTTTGCGTCAACAAGTTGTTGCAACAGCGGCACGGCAAAGGCTGCCGTTTTACCCGAGCCCGTATTAGCACCGGCTAACACATCGCGCCCCGCAAGCACAGCGGGGATCGTCGCCGCCTGTACTGGTGTGGGCGAAACATACGCTAATTCGGTTAGTCGATTTAGCAGAGGTGCAATAATGCCGAGTTGGGCAAAGCTTGCCGCAGAGGAAGAAGCCTGAGTCATAGAAAGTTTAACTGCTCACCAATATCTTAATAGGCGGCTATTCTAGCTTAAATATCGAGGCAATGCTTGGCAGTTTCCAGCGTTAATAACTGCTGTTTCATCGCAAGCCCATAGGCGTAACCCGTTAACTTGCCGTTTTTGCCTATCACTCTATGGCAAGGCACGATAATCGCAATCGGATTGGCGCCATTGGCCGCGCCCACGGCGCGCACTGCCTTAGGCCGACCAATTTGCTCGGCAATCTGCCCATAGCTGCAGCTCTGACCATAATCTACATTGAGCAAAGCTTGCCAAACTTCACGCTGAAATTCAGTGCCTTTAGGTGCGAGCTTTAAATTAAATTCAATCAGTTCACCTGCAAAATAACGCGCGAGCTGCACTTGAGTTTCACGAATATGCGCCTTAGCTTGATTGAGGACATCATCACTCACCTTAGCAAGCGCAATCTCAGTGCGATCCGAGCCGACAACCGTTAAATGACTCAGCCCATAGGCATTGGCATTTAACTGCAATATTCCGGCAGGACTCATAAAAGTATCTACGGCACAGGGCTGATACGCAGCAATACTCGGCGCTTGGCTCAATTGACGAATCGCATGTTTCATAATCTGTCTCTTTGTTTGCTCTAAATTTGGTTCTAAATTGGCTCTTAACTTAACGCTAAATCATCTTTTTAAACTAGCAGTCAAATGTGAGGCGGCTTGATGGTTATTGATGCCAAAGCTGAAAAGTTAAATAACTGCCCCAAGGCGCAATTTCTTGACTCAGTTGCTGGCACAGCTGCGGGTAGTTGACAGCACCCGCAGCGGCTTCATCCAGCCTATGGGCCTTGCCATACAAGGCCAGCAAATGCTTTTTAACAATCAAATCTGTATGCAAAAATACATTGGGATCGCCCAAACCGCGGAGCTTAGCATACGCGATTGTCCAAGGACCTATGCCCTTAACGCTGAGCCAATCATCGACACTCGCCTCAGGATGAACGCAGATAAACGCCGCGAGCGCATTGAGGGCTAATTTACGAACGCCGGGCATTTTTAGCTCTGTTAGACTCGCCTCACGAATGGCCTCGGGTGTAGGAAATAAACGATACTCGCACCCATTGAGATTAAAGCGCTCGCCATAGGCTTCAACCAATATATTCAGTAATTTAGTCGCCTGCACTACCGTCACTTGCTGGCCTAAAATCGCACGGCAGGCCGCCTCAAATAAGGAGCCTGCACCGGGAATGCGTAATCCCGAAAACGGTGTTAATCCTAAACTTGGTAGCGCACTTAAGCCTTGTTCAATCTGCAGCATATCCGCATCGAGATCTAAAATGCGTCGCACTTCAGTGACCAGCAATTGCAGCTCATCGACAGGAGAGTCTTCGGTCAACATTATCGCGAGTTTGAAGCGATTTAGCTTAGGCTCATGGATAATGTGCACTGTGCCGCGCATCTTACCTAGGGCAAAACAGCGACCATATTCGAGCCCATTATCGCCAACTTTGGCCTCATCTACCACGGACGCCTCATCGCCAACGACATCGCTCGCTTGTGGATGACTCATCTGCGGTGTGAACCATTCCATCCCTGTTACCGCACGTAAGCGATAAAACGCCAGCTGTGATGCCCAATCCAATGGCGGCCGATAATACTGATACAAGGTTAATCCATAGTGCGGCACAAATTCACCCATAGTATCAATCTCATCTAATCCTGTTGATGGCTCAATCATGGACTCCTTTGCGGCTTTGGTTAATGCGCTCTTTCTTAACTGGGTCGGCGTCAATTGCAAGGTTTGCTTAAACGCCTCATTGAAACGGCGAATACTGTTGAAACCCGCCGCCATCGAGACTTGAGTGATAGATAATTGGGTTTGGTGCAATAATTGTTTAGCAAATAGTAACTGCCGATATAAGGCATATTGTTTTGGCGAAGTGCCAAAACCTTCGGTAAAGAGCTTATTGAGATAACGACTGCTGATCCCTAATCGGTCAGCCAATTGTGTTACTGTCGAGGCTGGCTCTCCCGATGATTTTCCCGCTAAGGCGCCCGCTTCGATTAAGCTAATGGCCCTCGCTAACGTTGTGCCAGTCCCCTTCCAAGGATTCGATCCCGGCGCACTGTCGGGCCGACAACGTAAACATGGGCGTAATCCCGCCTGCGCGGCTTTCACGGCCGAATCAAAATAACGCACATTTTGCTCTTTTGGCGCGACGGCGGGACACACAGTTCGGCAATAAATACCCGTCGTTAAGACGCCCACAAAAAACTTACCATCAAACCGCGGATCGCGGCTCATCCTCGCCTCACGGCAAATGGACGCAGAAAGTTGCCCCGCACTGGACTCCAGTGAATGCACCGAATCTATTTCATCACGCTTATTTGCACTCTCAGAAGCACTATCTGTACTCATTTTTCATCACGCCCGACAATATTCGCTCACAATTAATTTCTTGTTCATTACTTTACGTAAAACTAGCATGTAGCACTAGCGGAAAACGGAACTCAATCATTTCAATGCTTTTAGGGCATGAAATCTTATATACCCAAGCTACCTGAAGATACGAGTTTCAGAGCGTTTAGGGTGCTTCAATTCAAGGCGCATCAATGACAGAATGTCGGCCACCTTTTGAATTGGTGCAACACGGAAGTGGAGTGCCCTAGACGCTCCGTCCCGGCGGCTGATGTTAACCACGGGGTAACGCACTTTATGCCGTGTTGGTTATTTTTAACTTAGTCCGCTAGGTCTGCAAATAACCGCAATCGCCATGGATGGCGTGAATGTCATTTATGCAGGAGCAATAAATGGCCTTGCCTAAAGTGCGTTAAATTCCCGCTGAATCCTGCATCTTCAGGTTGTTTGGGTATATGCTAGAGCCGACTATTTTTTATCTCACCATAGAGTTAATTCATGTTTAAACGATTTGAATCCTGGGTTGAAGCCCTACCCGATGATGAACCCACTAAACCACCCACAGGGGTTTATGCTTTTTGTCGCCACTATACTAAGGGCTACGAACTGCCGCTGATCTTAATGTCAGTGCTGACCGCCATGCTAGCCATGCTTGAAGTGTCACTGTTCGGATTCATGGGTCAATTAGTTGATTGGCTGGTGAAAAAAAATCCCGAAACGTTATTCCAAGACGAAGGCACGACCTTAATGCTGATGGGAGGTATGGTGATAATTGTGATGCCAATATTGGTATTACTGCATGCGCTTATCATGCATCAAACCTTGCTCGGCAATTATCCTATGTCGATCCGCTGGCTTGCACACCGTTATTTGCTAAAACAAAGTGTATCGTTTTATCAAGATGATTTTGCTGGCAGAATCGCCACGAAAGTGATGCAAACATCCTTAGCCGTGCGCGAAACTGTGATGAAATTGCTCGATGTGTTGGTATACATTTTAGTGTATTTCACCTCTATGCTAGTGATGATCGCCAGCGCTGATCTGCGCTTAGTCATACCTATGCTCGTCTGGCTTGCACTGTATGTTGGTCTGCAATGGTACTTTGTGCCTAGACTAAAAAGTGTCTCTACCGAGCAAGCCGATGCGCGCTCAACCATGACAGGCCGTATCGTCGACAGCTATACCAACATCACCACAGTGAAGCTATTTGCCCACACACAGAAAGAAGCCGAATACGCCAAATCCAGTATGCGGATATTTTTAGACACGGTTTATCGCCAAATGCGCTTAGTGACGGGCATCAGCGTCAGCGTGCAAATCATCAACTATCTGTTGGCCTTTAGTATTGCAGCAGTATCGATAGCCCTATGGACCGATAGCGCAATCACGGTCGGCGCCATCGCCATTGCGGTCAGTTTAGCACTGCGCTTAAACGGCATGTCACAGTGGATAATGTGGGAAATCAGTTCGTTATTCGAAAATATCGGCACGGTTACCGATGGAATGAACACCTTATCGAAAACAACGATCATCCAAGATGAGCCAAACGCCAAGGCGCTGGTCGTCAATCATGGCAAGATTGATTTCAACCAAGTGTGTTTCCATTACGGTGAGCAGACTGGCGTGATTGAAGATCTAAATTTGAATATTAAAGCAGGTGAAAAAGTTGGTTTAGTGGGGCGTTCTGGCGCAGGTAAATCGACCC
The DNA here is from genome assembly GCF_025653545.1 of Shewanella sp. SW1. Taxonomy (NCBI): domain Bacteria; kingdom Pseudomonadati; phylum Pseudomonadota; class Gammaproteobacteria; order Alteromonadales; family Shewanellaceae; genus Shewanella; species Shewanella sp. SW1. Next base: position 11,981 of record NZ_JAKKSG010000012.1, read on the forward strand.
TAGTGAATCTACTAATGCGATTCTACGATGTTGAAAAAGGTCAGATTAATATCGATGATCAAGACATCAAGATGGTTATGCAAGATTCACTGCGTTCGCAAATTGGCATGGTAACTCAAGATACCTCCCTCTTGCACCGCACCATTCGCGAGAATATTCTTTACGGCAATCCCAGTGCCAGTGAAGAGCAACTTGATCGCGCGATTAAACAAGCTCAAGCCTATGACTTTATTCAGGAACTCAGTGATCCTAACGGTAATCATGGCTTAGATGCCCAAGTGGGTGAACGCGGCGTAAAACTCTCTGGTGGCCAAAGACAGCGTATCGCCATCGCGCGGGTTTTATTAAAAAATGCGCCTATTTTACTGCTTGATGAAGCCACATCTGCACTAGATTCCGAAGTCGAAGCTGCAATTCAAGAAAGTTTGTATGAATTAATGCAAGGCAAGACAGTGATCGCGATTGCCCATCGACTTTCGACTATTGCCGCGATGGATAGGTTAATTGTATTAGATCAAGGCCGAGTCGTTGAGCAAGGCACACACCATGAACTCATCGCCGCAGGCGGTATTTATGCTCAATTATGGGCGCACCAAACCGGTGGATTCTTAGGTGTAGACTAAGCCAAAGGTGAGATGACGAAAGGCGACACTCAGCAGTGAGTGTCGCCTTTTTTATCTCAAATAAGTTTCCACCTAATTCTGCCCACCTCCCACAAGCTTCACTCTTACACTCGCCCGCATATTCACCGCAACGATACGCTATTCAGCTATTACAATAGCTACCGTAAGAACGGTTCACTTCAAACTTCACTCGTTGAACGATTGGAAACAAGAGATAAACCGCGCTTAACGGCTCAACTTATCAGCATTGAGAGTAGCTGCATTCAAAGTGCCAACACACTGAACAATCCGAAAGGTGAGTTTTAGCTATGGATTAGCGCAAAGTTAAGCAAGAAAACGCTTCAATAATCTTTATCACACGATTGAACAGAATGACTTCACCACACTAAGTAAGCCTCTCGAAGCATTATTTATCTTAATGTGGATGGTTTGAATTGTTGGGTAAATTCGGCAAATAACTCGGGGCGTATGACTCGTAAATGAATCGGGGAGATCTCGATTTAATATTCAAAATTCAGACACAAAAAAACCACCTTAAGGTGGTTTATTGTCTTTAACCAAAGTTTCGATAAACCTTGATTAAAATTGGTATCCCCTAGGGGATTCGAACCCCTGTTACCGCCGTGAAAGGGCGGTGTCCTAGGCCTCTAGACGAAGGGGACCCGGACTTATGTTTTAACTCGTAACCGAGCTTTGTAACACATTCACTTCAGTAGGCTAGGAAGTAAATGCCTTGTTCTTACCAAACAACACGTTAGTTATTTGCTAGGAACTACTCTCTATAAAATATAGATGGTATCCCCTAGGGGATTCGAACCCCTGTTACCGCCGTGAAAGGGCGGTGTCCTAGGCCTCTAGACGAAGGGGACCCGGACTTATGATTTAACTCGTAACCGAGCTTTGTAACACATTCACTTCAGTAGGCTAGGAAGCAAATGCCTTGTTCTTACCAAACAACTCGTTAGTTATTTGCTAGGAACAACTCTCTATAAAATATAGATGGTATCCCCTAGGGGATTCGAACCCCTGTTACCGCCGTGAAAGGGCGGTGTCCTAGGCCTCTAGACGAAGGGGACCCGGACTTATGATTTAACTCGTAACCGAGCTTTGTAACACATTCACTTCAGTAGGCTAGGAAGCAAATGCCTTGTTCTTACCAAAAAACTCGTTAGTTATTTGCTAGGAACCACTCTCTATAAAATATAGATGGTATCCCCTAGGGGATTCGAACCCCTGTTACCGCCGTGAAAGGGCGGTGTCCTAGGCCTCTAGACGAAGGGGACCCGGACTTATGTTTTAACTCGTAACCGAGCTTTGTAACACATTCGCTTCAGTAGGCTAGGAAGCAAATGCCTTGTTCTTACCAAACAACACGTTAGTTATTTGGTAGGAACCAAAATGTGGTATCCCCTAGGGGATTCGAACCCCTGTTACCGCCGTGAAAGGGCGGTGTCCTAGGCCTCTAGACGAAGGGGACCCGGACATATTAATTTGAACTTAACGTTCCCGTTTAACATCTACGGTCTCATAGGCACTCTTCTAAGTAGCGAAGTGTGCCTTGGGTGTATTAATTTAAACTTTCGTTTCTGCTTAATAAGGCAGTAAATTGGTGGAGCTACACGGGATCGAACCGTGGACCTCTTGCATGCCATGCAAGCGCTCTCCCAGCTGAGCTATAGCCCCAAATTTTTGTCAACACAGCTAACTTTAGCAGTATATGTATCAGCAGAAATTTAGATTTTGTTCTTACCAAACAACACGTTAGTTATTTGCTAGGAACCAATATTTGGTATCCCCTAGGGGATTCGAACCCCTGTTACCGCCGTGAAAGGGCGGTGTCCTAGGCCTCTAGACGAAGGGGACCCCGGACATATTAATTTGAACTTTTCCTTATTATATAAAAAGAAAGGTTCCCGTTTAACATCTACGGTAAGTTTGGTGGAGCTACACGGGATCGAACCGTGGACCTCTTGCATGCCATGCAAGCGCTCTCCCAGCTGAGCTATAACCCCAAACCTATCGAACTACATTTAAGTGCACCGCAAGCATTTGCTCGACTGTGTCTCAACTGCGTGGCGCATTCTATGCAGCGCACCTAAAAGTGTCAACTCGTTTTTTTAGGAATTTATTCTATCTGCTACAAATTCAATCGCTTTGGATATTCTTTGCTCAGAACGGCTTCTTCCAATTAAAAATAGTGTGATATCTAAGCCTGGAGACTGCCCTGCCCCTGTTACTGCAACACGTAAAGGCATACCGACCTTACCCATACCCACATCTAATTCAGTCGCTGTATCTTCAATTGCCTGATGAATAGCTTCAGCTGTCCACTCAGTTAATGCCGATAATTTCTGTTGCACCAGTTGCAATGGCTCTAACGCAACACCGCGTAAATGCTTTTTCGCCTGTGCTTCATCAAACTCAGCAAAATCTTCATAGAAATAGCGGCTAGATGCGGCTAACTCTTTTAGAGTCTTAGCGCGCTCAGCTAATGCAGTGACCACTTCAGCTAATGCTGGGCCATTTGACAGATCAATTTTTTGATCGTCCATGTGCCATTGTAAGTGTGTTGCCACATATTCTGGATCTAGGCTCTTTATATAATGTTGGTTCAACCACACCAGTTTATCGGTATTAAAAGCAGAAGCGGCTTTGTTGATGTCACTCAACTTAAAGAATTGCTTCATTTCTTCTAATGAGAAAATCTCTTGATCGCCATGTGACCAACCTAAACGTACTAAATAGTTCAGCAGTGCTTCTGGTAAATAGCCATCGTCACGGTACTGCATTACGCTAACAGCGCCATGGCGCTTAGACAACTTAGCACCGTCATCACCTAGAATCATAGATACGTGTGCATATTCTGGGATCGGCGCCCCTAATGCTTTAAGAATGTTGATTTGACGCGGGGTATTGTTGATATGATCTTCACCACGCACCACACAAGTGATCCCCATATCCCAATCGTCAACCACCACACAGAAGTTATAGGTTGGCACGCCGTCGGTACGGGCGATGATCAAGTCATCTAATGCATCGTTAGAAAATTCAATCCGACCACGAACATGGTCATCAAATACCACTGAACCACCGATTGGATTTTTAAAACGCACCACAAATGGTTCATCAGTCTCGCGAGCGGGTAAGTCGCGACAGCAACCATCATACTTTTGTGCTTCACCGTTAGCGGCCTGTGATTCTCTTAAGGCATCGATTCGCTCACGTGAACAGTAACATTTATACGCTGTGCCCTTTTCTAACATTTGAGCAATGATTTCGTTATAACGGTCAAAACGCTTAGTTTGGTAATATGGGCCCTCGTCCCATGTCAAACCTAGCCAGTTCATGCCTTCTAAAATCGCATCGCAAGCAGCTTGAGTCGAACGCTCAATATCAGTATCTTCAATACGTAATACAAACTCACCGTTATTGGCACGGGCTTGTAACCAAGAATAAAGTGCAGTACGGGCACCACCAACATGCAAGAAACCGGTAGGACTAGGGGCAAAACGCGTCTTAGTTGTCATAATGGGACACTAACCTATATAAAGTCGTCTAGATAAAGACAATCACGATAAAAAAGTGGGCTTATTCTAACAGTCAAAGCAGGCGCTGCAAATGGGACAAGCTTCACAGTATCACTTATCTGGTTAAATCGTGTCGCTAATCCCCCTCCTTTATATAGGGAAGCCAATATAAAGCGATATATAAAGGTGGCACTATTGCGATCACCGCCATTGATTAATGCTAACACTTGAGATGATTTTTCAGGCTTTATATTCCAACCCCTAAATCTCTACACCTATATTCCTTCGACTATAAATATCTGCGCCATCGAACACGCGCATCTATACACTATCAATGCACTCATGCTGTTAGTGCGCTAATTTTTATAAATCACTCACTTCCTCAGCACTTTTACCACAAAAAAGTCAGGTGAATGGGATGAGTTCAACTCGTATTTAATCGCGAGCGTCCAAATTGCATACCATTGACTGGCGAATTAAATAACACTTTGATCGGCGGCGTGATTAGCATTAAGCCAATGTGGACAAAAATAGCGCGACCAATGCTTTTTTCACTAAAAAGCGTTGACACTAGATCGAACCTCCCTATAATACGGCTCCACACAGCGAGGTCGATTAGCTCAGCTGGGAGAGCACCTCCCTTACAAGGAGGGGGTCACTGGTTCGAGCCCAGTATCGACCACCATATTTTCTACAAAGAAATTATGGCATACAAAATGTTATATCCCAGGTCGCTTAGCTCAGCTGGGAGAGCACCTCCCTTACAAGGAGGGGGTCACTGGTTCGAGCCCAGTAGCGACCACCATATAACTTAATGTATTAACGTGTAAAAGTCATTCCCAGGTCGCTTAGCTCAGCTGGGAGAGCACCTCCCTTACAAGGAGGGGGTCACTGGTTCGAGCCCAGTAGCGACCACCATTCTTTAGTGATGAATGACTTAAAAATTGTGTAGTTTAAGAATGCCCAGGTCGCTTAGCTCAGCTGGGAGAGCACCTCCCTTACAAGGAGGGGGTCACTGGTTCGAGCCCAGTAGCGACCACCATATTCTGCAATACACACGTTATATCCCAGGTCGCTTAGCTCAGCTGGGAGAGCACCTCCCTTACAAGGAGGGGGTCACTGGTTCGAGCCCAGTAGCGACCACCACATTCTGCAACACACATGTTATATCCCAGGTCGCTTAGCTCAGCTGGGAGAGCACCTCCCTTACAAGGAGGGGGTCACTGGTTCGAGCCCAGTAGCGACCACCATATTTCTCCCCCAATAAACTTTACCCACGTGCTCACTCAACTATGCTTGATCTCAATCAGCGAGTGTTAAATTTTACTATTTCGCCTTTTATAATCCGTAAAATACCAAGCTCTATCGACACTCGGCCTGATTTCATTCTGCTTTAGCATTTTTGGAGATCAACATTATGGCCAGCGTCAGTCAATCCGCTTCTCTTGCCAATATCGCCACTTATTTAAAGCATACCCACGCCTGCGATGAGCAAACGGCTCTAAAAGAAGCGCGGGAAGTCATGCATAATCTCGTCAGCATGCGCCAAAAAGGCTTTATTACCGGTTGGTACTTTGATGAACAAGGCCATTTAGCCTTGTTACCTAGCGATGCTATCCTTAAACGTATTCTTTTAGAGGATGACTAACAGCATCAAATGAATTGTGTCTTGATTGACTACGATAGCTATCGACTTAACCTCCATAGACTTCACATCTCACCTAGACTGCTTCTCCTAAAGCAACCCACCACAATATTTGTCGTTATATCGCATACTTTTACGGCTTTTTTTGATCTCAAAATAACTAAGTTTGTTTAATTTATCTGCAACGACAAGAGCCGTCAATTTGGGGCCGATCTTCACTATGGGTGGGTTTCCACCCAAACACAAAATCACTGTGAGCGAGATCTCACCCACCAAACTAAAAGTGTGACAAACATCAAATGAACTACACTTTAGTAACCAAACACTTACAGAAGCCAGTGTAAGTTGGCGTGGTATTTGCCTTTAGTAAGACAGACCTCAGGGAAATCAAGGCTGTATTCCTACTCAAACTTGGTAACAAACTAACCAAGACTGAGGACAAATCCTAACAACAGAAAAAGGAACTCAAGATGATATTGAATCAACAAACTGGATTGACCCGTCCACTCAAAACCTTAGTCAAAATGCTCGCTGTTGCCTCCGTATTTGCGACCAGTTTTAACGTATTTGCAGAACCGATTGAAATTAAGTTTTCACACGTAGTGGCAGAAAACACACCTAAAGGCCAAATGGCACTTAAATTTAAAGAACTCGTTGAACAACGTTTACCAGGGGAATACAAAGTCAGTGTATTTCCTAGCTCACAGTTATTTGGGGATAACAACGAACTAGCGGCACTGCTGTTAAACGACGTACAATTTGTCGCGCCTTCACTCTCAAAGTTCGAGCGTTACACTAAACGTCTACAAATATTCGATTTACCTTTCCTATTCAATGATATGGATGCCGTGAACCGTTTCCAACAAGGTGAAGCTGGTCAAACATTACTGAACTCCATGAGCCGTAAAGGGATTGTCGGTCTGGGTTATTTACACAATGGTATGAAACAGTTCTCATCTAACACACCACTTAAAAATCCTGCTGATGCAAAAGGTTTAAAATTCCGCGTTATGGCATCTGATGTTCTAGCAGCCCAGTTTGATGCTGTTGGTGCTATCCCTGTGAAAAAACCTTTCTCTGAAGTATTTACCCTACTTCAAACCCGCGCTATCGATGGTCAAGAAAACACTTGGTCAAATACTTATTCACAAAAGTTCTATGAAGTGCAAAGCCAAATCACTGAAAGTAATCACGGTGTTCTCGACTATATGGTCGTGACCTCTGACACTTTCTGGAAAGGTCTACCTGCTGACAAACGTAAGATCATCAAAGAAGCTTTAGACGAATCTATCGCATTAGGTAACAAGATTGCCGCTGAAAAAGACAATGAAGACAAACAGTTAATCCTTGATTCTAAACGTTCACAGTTAGTAACTCTGTCTCCTGCTGAACGTCAAAAATGGGTTGAGGTAATGAAACCTGTTTGGGCTAAGTTTGAAGATCAAATCGGAAAAGATGTGATTGATGCTGCTGTAGCTGCAAATAAATAATAATGATAATAGCCGCTTAAGCTCAACCGAGCTTAGGCGGCCATTTCAGCGAGGGGATTATGGCTGTGATATCGCGAATATTTGGTTATATTGAAGAAGGTGTGCTCAATTTATTGATCACTCTGATGACGCTGCTAGTGTTTTCAGAAGTCGTCGCTCGCTTCTTCTTCAACACGGGTTTTCTTTGGATCCAAGAACTTACATTAACCTTTTGCGGTTGGTTTGTGTTATTTGGTATGTCCTATGGGGTTAAAGTCGGTGCCCATATTGGTGTCGATGCGTTTGTTAAAAATTTAGCGCCAAAGGCTAAAAAGATAGTATCTCTTATTACTGCCTTTGTTTGTATCGTCTATTGCGGACTCTTTTTAAAAGGCAGTTGGGATTACTTAAGCCAGATGTATCAAATCGGTTTGCCTATGGAAGACATTCATTTCCCACAATTTATATTAAAAAGCCTTGATCCAGATTTTGCTTGGAACACTTTAAAAATCGATATTGAAGACGGCGCAATACCGATTTGGTTATCTCAAAGTATTTTAATCATTGGCTTTTTTATGTTGACTTGGCGTTTCGTCGAACTCTTTATCGCCATTCTGCGTGACCAAGTCTCAGGCTTCCAATTTGCCGATGAAGCGAAAGAAAGTATGCATTTAATCGATGAGAGCGCTAAAAACGCTAAAGTAGATCCAGTCTCTGACCAAAAGGAGGCTAAATAATGGCTATTGCAACCCTATTTACCGCCCTATTCGTATGTATGTTTCTCGGTATGCCTATCGCTATCGCATTAGGTTTTTCCAGCATGCTGACGATTTTATTGTTCTCGAATGACTCCTTAGCTTCAGTTGCACTCAAGCTGTATGAGTCTTCATCTGAGCATTACACTTTACTCGCTATCCCCTTCTTTATTCTGTCATCCGCCTTCCTATCAACGGGTGGTGTTGCTAGACGGATTATCGATTTTGCCATGGACAGTATTGGACATGTCCGTGGTGGATTAGCAATGGCATCCGTTATGGCATGTATGCTGTTTGCTGCAGTTTCTGGATCATCTCCTGCGACTGTTGCGGCAATTGGTTCTATCGTCATAGTCGGCATGGTAAAAGCAGGTTATCCCGAAAAATTTGCTGCAGGCGTGATCACGACCTCTGGCACTCTCGGGATTTTGATCCCACCTTCAATCGTCATGTTAGTGTATGCCGCAGCAACTGAAGTGTCGGCTGCAAAAATGTTTATGGCAGGCTTAATCCCAGGTTTAATGATGGGATTTATATTGATGATCGTCATTTATATCGTTGCCCGCTTTAAAAACTTGCCCTCACGTCCTTTTCCTGGCGTTAAACAACTGGGGATTTCAAGTGCCAAGGCAATGGGTGGATTAGCACTCATCTTTATCGTATTAGGCTCTATCTATGGTGGCGTCGCTAGCCCAACCGAAGCATCAGCTGTGGCTTGTGTATATGCTTACCTTATTGCGGTATTTGGCTACCGTGATATCGGGCCATTAAAAGACGTGGCATGGCGTAATCAAGGTGAAAACTTAGCCAAAGCAACTGCGCGTAACTTAGGTCATATGTTCTTAGGACTGATTAAAACGCCTATCGACAAAGACATACGTCATGTTGTGCGCGATGGTGCTAAGGTCAGTATCATGCTGCTGTTTATCATAGCTAACGCTATGCTATTTGCGCATGTATTAACCACAGAACGTATCCCTCACATTATTGCTGAGTATATTGTTAGCATGGGTTTACCCGCCTGGGGATTCCTGATCATCGTTAACTTACTGTTGCTTGCTGCCGGTAACTTTATGGAGCCATCGGCGATTGTACTCATTATGGCGCCAATTCTGTTCCCTATTGCAACGCAATTAGGCATAGATCCTATCCACTTAGGTATCATAATGGTCGTAAACATGGAGATCGGTATGCTAACGCCGCCGGTGGGACTCAATCTCTTTGTCACCGCGGGGATCACGGGGCGCAGTATTGGTTGGGTGATTCAGTCGGTTCTGCCTTGGTTACTCGTGATGCTAGCCTTCTTAGCCCTGATTACTTACGTACCACAGATTTCACTCTTCTTACCTGAATGGTTGGATTCGATGCGTGGATATTAGTCTGCAATTCAAGGTTGTGAGATTACCCCTTGATTACAGATAGATTTTAAGCGAGCCTAGTCAGGCTCGCTTTGTTTTATTATGCGCAGTATCAGTTATTGATCCCGTTGCTTTATCAGGATAACCACCATGTTGCCCATGACGCCTAAGGCCAAGAAACGCCTCTTTCTGACCGTTGTGTTACTTGCAGGCCTATTTGCAACCCTCAAACTGACCTACTGGGTGCATTTGCATCAAGGTAAAATTGAGATCCAAAAGCAATCGGAGAAACAACTAAAGGAATTAGTCAGTTTTCTCGATGGTGCACTATCGCGCTACGAAAGTATTCCCCACGTGCTCTCGACTAACCCAATGCTCGCCAATGTCCTGAACGACCAGCAGAATCCTGATAAAGTCCAAGAGCTTAATTTATATCTCGAAGAAATTCAGCATGTCACCGAAGCATCCGATATCTATCTGATCGATGCCTTAGGTATCGCCATCGCCGCCAGTAACTGGCAACAAAGTTTTTCCTTTATTGGCAAGGACTACTCCTTTAGACCCTATTACACAGATGCTATCTCGGGCAATCTAGGCCGTTATTATGCAGTGGGTACCAGCTCAGATAAGCGCGGATTTTATTTCTCTTACCCTATTTATCAACAAGGTGGTAAAGGCATACTTGGGGCCATCATAGTCAAAGTTAATATTGCCGACATAGAGCAACAAAGTACCAGTATCGCAATTGCGGGTCAGTATCAGTTCCTTATCAGTGATCCTGAAGATATCGTCTTTATTTCCAGTATCGATGAATGGCGGTTAAAATCACTAACCCCGCTTACCCAAGCCAAGCAATATGCCCTTAATGCCTCTAAACGCTATGCAGAACGTCCCATAGGAGAGTTGTTGATGAAGCCGCCCTATGAAAGTGGTAGTCAAGCTATGCTCTACCAGCTGCAAACGGGTACAGACCATGAACAATACATGGACATCCACCAATCAATGGCGAAGGCAGGCTGGCGAGTACACATCTTAGCGCCAATCAAACCTTTACTGACCTCTTTGCCCGCGCTGATGTTACTGTCAGCTAGTATTTATCTTTTGCTGGCACTCAGCATCCTATTTAACGCCGAGCGCCGTCGCAATCTACACCGAATGCAACTAGCGCAAAGCCTGTTAGAACAGCGAGTTGAAGAACGGACTCAGGACTTACAGCAGGCCAACAATCAGCTCAAAGATACTCAAGATGAGCTGATCCAAGCGGCAAAACTGACAGTGATCGGCAGTTTATCCGCCAGTATTAACCATGAACTCAATCAACCACTCGCGGCACTTCGCAGCTATGCCCAAAATACCCAAACTTTTCTCGCCCGTGATATGCAAGATAAGGCACTGGATAATATCAAGATTATTATTGAACTTACCGACAGATTAGCCGATATTGTTGGGCAATTTAAAAGTTTTACCCGCAAGAGCCAAGGCGCTGATAGCGCAACCGATATTGGCCGCTGTATCAAGCAAGCCCTGACCATAGTTCAACCTGCTATTGATAAACAGGGTGTTGAACTCGATGTGCAATTACCCAACGGCAACTATCAGGTTTGGGGCGATAAGGTTAGATTACAACAAGTGTTTGTCAACATTATGAGCAACGCTATTGTTGCTATGCAACAATCGGTTAAACGCCAATTGGTTATCCGCGTGACCAGTGAAGATAAGTTTTGCATCAGTATCCAAGATTCAGGCCCCGGTGTACGTGAAAGCCAAATGGAGAAAATCTTCGAACCCTACTTTACCACCAACGAACGGCACGGACTGGGGCTAGGCTTATCGATTTCACAACGTATTATCGAATCCATGCAAGGCCAAATTAACGTTGCCAATGCCGAAGAGGGTGGCGCTATTTTCCAGATTATTTTACCTATTTACTTGCTCGAGGAACGTTAGTTTTATGAGTGTGCCCAATTCAATTCAAGATTATTCTGTTCTCATCATCGACGATGAGCCGCACATAGGCACAGTTCTCGTTCAACTATTTGAACTGGAGGGCATTAAGGCGCTCGCCACCACAGAACCCAAAGGTATCGCTAAGTTGCTGCATAAAGATTGGGCGGGAATGGTGATATCGGATGTCAACATGCCACAATTAGACGGCATCAGCTTAATGCAACAAATCCGTCTGCAAGATCCCGATCTCCCCGTCGTCCTACTCACTGGTTTTGGTGATATTGCCATGGCAGTCAATGCCTTAAAACAAGGCGCCTACGACTTTCTTGAAAAACCCTTTAATAACGAACATATACTCGATGTGGTTAAACGCGCCTTAGAAAAACGCAGTCTAACCTTAGAGAACCGCAAGCTTAAAAAGGATCTCGAAAGCCAAAGCGTACCGGGCCCTCGTATTTTAGGCAACAGTGTCGGCATCAACCGTATGCGCCACATCATAACGCAAGTGATAGATACGCCTGCGGATGTGTTAATTGAAGGCGAAACCGGTACAGGTAAAGAACTTGTCGCCCGCTATTTACACGACCACAGCAGCCGCAGCCAAGCCAACTTTGTCGCCATCAACTGTGGTGCAATCCCCGAAAACCTGATTGAAAGTGAACTCTTTGGCGCCGAAGCGGGGGCCTTTACTGGCGTCGATAAGATGCGCATTGGTAAATTTGAATATGCCAATGGTGGCACGTTATTTTTAGATGAAATTGAAAGTACGCCACTGTCGCTGCAAGTAAAACTGCTACGAGTGCTTGAAGATCGTAAGGTTGAACGTTTAGGTTCTAACAAGAGCATCAACTTAGATATTCGCGTGATAGCGGCTACAAAAGTCGATTTAAAAGGTCTGTGTGACACCGGGGAATTTCGCCAAGACTTGTTGTATCGCTTAAATCTGGTGACTGTGCCCATCCCTCCCCTGCGGGATCGCCGTGAAGATATTCCGTTACTCTTTTTACACTTTGCCCGCGTCGCATCGGCACGCTATCACAAAGCGCTTATCGCCTTAAATGCGGAGCAAAACGCGATACTTACTTCCCACGACTGGCCAGGCAATGTGCGTGAGTTACGTAATCTAGCCGAACGCTTTGTGCTGCTGGGCGGAGAAGCTGCCTTTGCCGGCACGTTAGGCAATACTCCAAGCCTGCACTCGAGTATGTCCCTGCTACAAAGGGTAGAGTTTTTTGAACGGGTACTGATTGAAGAAGCACTTAGCCACAACAAGGGCAGTATTAAGCAGACCATGGAGCAGCTAGAACTGCCCCGCAAAACCCTCTACGACAAAATGCGTAAATACGATTTAGACCGCAAACAATACATTAATTCCGATGACTAAAGGGCATATTTAAGCTTTAGACTAACGCCCGTTTGACATGAGTTTGATGGTAATGCAAACGGGTGATTGCTAAGGCGATCAAAGCTAATAAGGTTAACGATCCCATCACCACACCGCGCCACTGCGCCTCATGCCAAAACATCATCAAATAAGGGCCGCCAATCGCAGCACCTAAGTAATAACAACATAAATAGAGTGACGTCGCCTTAGCTCGATCACGACTGGCCCGCATTGCAACAAAGGAATTACAGCAACTGTGGGTAAGGAAGAACCCACAGGCGGTCATTAAAAAACCTAAGCTAATGGTTAAGGTCGTATCAAACAGGGTCAGTAAACTGCCGAGTAACATCACGCACCAAGACCATTGATACAACTTATGTTGACCAAATTTGGCGAGCCACTTTGCAGTAAAATACGAAGCGACAGTCCCGCTGGAATAACACAGAAAAATCAAGGTGGCTTGGAAACGACTCCATTCATAGGGTGGAGCCATCAAATGCAGTTGAATAAAGCTAAATTGATTCACCATCATCATAAAGGTCAAGCCACCAATCGCGTAGACCAAACGCATTTGCGCATCGGTGAGATGATGACTAAAGCCATGAAGATCTTGCGCTAAACGGACGCGTTTTGATAAGGAAGGCTCAGTGTTACTGGGAGACATCGACTGCGCATCGGCAAGTGAAGGCAGCAAATAGTTCACTAAAGCCACCCCTGCTAACGTCACTAGAAACAGCAACCACATAGATTCTTGCCAAGATAAAAACTGCGACATTAAACCACCTAGCAGACGTCCAACAATCCCGCCAATACTGTTCGCCATAATATAAATGCCTGCGGCTTTCAGCATAGTGCTTGGTGATAATTGCTCCTTAAAGTATGCCATGGCAATCGCAGGTACGGCAGCGAGTAATGCACCTTGTAGCAATCGCACTAGCACTAACCCATTAAAATCCGGTGCCCAGATTAATAGTAAGTTAGACAATGCCAATAACCACAAGCTGACAATAATTGGAGTGTGTCGACCGATACGATCTGACAGTACCGCATACAAGAGCAATGAAAAGGCTAAGGAAAAACTGGTCACCGACAGGATCAAGGTTGCTTTAGAGCCTGATACCGCAAAATGTTCCGCAATCAGCGGCAACATTCCTTGCATTAAATACAAGTTGATATAGACCACCACTGAAGCGACGCAGAGCGCCCACATCAATCGGGTGTCACGCTGTTTATTGTCAATCATAGTATCTAATACGGCTTGCACGGGAGCCTCAACCAAGTATCACTCATAGGATAGACAAAGATTATCACTGGGCATAACATAACAATAATAGATAATATCTATCGTAATCATTGATTTTTGTTATAGAAATAGCGCACCAAAAGTACACTTCTTGCCACTGATAAAATAGTACGAGCCCGATTAATGGATATTCGCCAACTCAAACATTTAGATGCCCTTGCCAATACCGGCAGCTTTACCGCCGCAGCCAAGAAACTGAATATGGCTCAGCCCGCGTTAAGTCAAAGTATCAAGCGCTTAGAGGTCGCACTCGGCGTCACCTTAGTCAATCGTACGAGCAACAAGAATGATAAACTACTCACACTCACGGCCGAAGGTATAGTCCTGCATCAACACGCCACTTTGATCCTAAAACAAGTTAAGCAGGCCGAAGCGCAAATCCGCGCCATGGCCAATCTCACCTCGGGAGAGGTCCGCATTGCCGTGCCGGGCATGCTGGGTTCTTTCTATCTCCCCTCGCGCTTAATGGCTTTTCGGCATAAATACCCCGAGTTGAAACTATCACTGTTTGAAGGCGGTACCCGGGATGCACTGCGCATGTTGCAACAAGAAGAAGTGGATATTGCGATCATTACCGCCCAAGACCTACAGCCCGAATTTGATAGTCAGCTGTTGATCCGTGAGCAAATGGTGATCGCCATGGGTGCCGAACACCCTTTAGCGGAACATAGCGCTGTGAGTCTACATGACTTTTTCGACCATGAATTAGTGATGTTCAAAACAGGTTATTTCCACCGTGAGTGGATACTCTCTCAAGCCAAAGAATTAGGCAAAAAGCCCAATATTGCCTTCGAGACCAATTTGATTAATCTGATTAAACAGATTGTTTCCCAAGGATTTGGGATCACCAGTGTACTTGAGATGGCGATAAGCTCAAAAGATGACATTTTAGCCAAACCCTTCGATCCACCGGTATTTTTAAACCTCCATATTGCATGGAAAAAGCAGCGCCCTGTCAGCCAAGCAGACCGCGCCTTTGTCGATTTTTTAATGTCAAATCGCTAACACAAACCAGCAAATACAAAAAGGGCTGATATCAATATCAGCCCTTCTCTCTTACCATTAAACCTTCCGATTTTACTCTGAGGGTTTAGCCTTGTTTACGACGACCAAAAGCAAAAGGTAGCAACAACAAGCTTAACCAACCTAAGGCACCACCATCATCTTTCTTGGCTGGTGTTTCAGTCACAGATACAGACACAACACTTGAATCTTTATTGCCGTGGTTATCAGATACTGTCAGTTGGAATGAAACCGTCTGAGCAGAGCCACTCACGTTTGGTGCGACGAGATTAAGCTTGGCCGCATTAGCGTCAAAGTTAAAGCTGGTGCCCCCTAACTGAGTCCATTTGTAGGTCAAAGGATCATTGTTGGCATCCGACGACTTACTCGCATCGATGAACAAAGGTTTACCTTCTTGGACAGTGGCAGGAGCTTCAATCACAGCTACTGGCGCCACTTCTGGAACATCAAATTGATACTCCTGCTTCAAGATTTCAGCCGAGTCGTTATTCACTTTGTTGGTCAATGCCACTATGTTGCCTTGACTCGCCTTACGTGGCACTAAGTCAAACGTGACATCTAATGCCGCAGCAGCAGAGGCCATTTCGATAGTCCAAGTGATCTTATTGCCCACTTGCGCACCTTGATGGCTAATATTAGCCACTTCGTGACCTTCTGGTAATAACGCCTCTAGGGTGTAAACACGAGTTTCTTGCGTTTTGTTCGCTTCGATACGCGTCTTCATCACTTTAGCGGTGCCAGGTGTTAATTCACCAGAAACAGTACTGCCTAGAGGAGGTAATACGTCATCACTGACGCGCTCAAATACGACCGGAATTTTAACAGGTGCGACTTTGTCATCAGTGGTGGTCAGCGTCAGCATAGCTATGCCAGCATCTCCCACTAGCATCGCTTGTTTCCATGCTAAGTTGACATTGAAATCTTTATGATCACCCGTAAGATTTGCTGTTAAGTTATCACCCGCTTCATCGTATAACGTCACTTGTTTCAAACTAAAGGCATCATCCGCATCGGCTGCAGATGCCTGATAGTTTTGTACAACGACAATATACTCACCCTTCACTGGGTTCTTAATGGATACACTTTCCTTTGAACCGCCAAACGCAGAAGATGCCGCGATAGAAAGCTTGCTACCGTCTTTCTTATCGAGTATCACAAACATGTCTAAGTCAGGAGAGGTTGTATTACCGATTGATGCATTGAAATATAAAGCTTTATCTTCAACATTAAAGCTAAATACTTTTACGCCATCGGCCAAATCATCAAATGCACTATCGGTATTTGAATCCTGTTTCACACTTGATTCATAAGTAGCGCTTAATTTAAGTGCAGTCACTGTCGCCGCAACACCCGGTAGGTCAATCGCTTTCAAGTGCGCCAAATTACGTTCATCTGCATCACGTGAGGCTGAAACATTAACCAAAGCAGGTAAATCGCGTTTAGCTATCTTAGCAACGATCGGCATATTAGCCGCTGGGAAAGTATCGGACGTTAATACTAAGTTACCAAAGCCCCAACTTGCACCGACGTCAGTCACATCCGCAGTCACTGTAATCGTTTGGCTTTCACCTTTTTTGAGATTAAAGCTCTCTGGCGTCACAGTTAACGCGAATTTATCCGTTGCGGAAACGCCTTTTGCAGTCCAGCTACCATCAGCCGTTGCAGTGACAGTACGTGTCCAAGTACAAGTATCGATACAACGTGAATCAGCCATGCTTGGAATGTTTAGCTTACGTGGATCGCCACCTGTCGAAGGATTAGCAATCTCGTAGTTTAAGGCACTTTCATCCATCACTAAGCCCGTTTTTGCCGCTAAATCAACACGAATACGACCGGCTCCTACGTCGAACGGATCAGCAACGGTTTTACCATCGGCTTTTTTCATGGCTTGGGCTGTCGTTGCCGTCATCATTAGCGCAGAACGAATGTTATCTGGCGTCCAATCCTTATGTAGCGATTTAAGTAACGCACCAGCACCGGCAACGTGAGGACTCGCCATTGAAGTACCTGACATCAAAGTGAAATCAGCAGGATCTGTACCTGTTTCATCATGGCCAAACTGTTGGTCGGAATAAGCTGCGTAGATGTCACTGCCCGGTGCAGCGACATAGGGTACGAGTACATCGTTAGTCAGATTAGGTCCAATCAATGAACTGGCAGATAAAACATCCGCTTCTTTACTGGCAACTTTAGGGGTTGGAGACAGCGTGATTTCAAGAGCAGGATTTGCCGCCATAGCAGCAATCAATTCTAAGCCATCAATATCACCAATAAATACCGCTGGAATATTCAATTTATCCAGCCCCGACATAGTCAGACGCGCATTATTTTCACCATCTCTATTGAAAACAATCACACCCTTAGCGCCAGCTTCCATTGCTGCGGCCACTTTGATATCGAATGAGCAAACACCGCGTCTTAAAACGGCGATCTTGTCTTTAAAGGCATCTGCTGGGAACGGTTTACAGGCTTCAAAATTGGTCGCATCAATTGCGCCAGCATAAAGGGGAACACCTTTGAGCACTTCAGTTTGAACCGGACCAGAACCAGCAGTGTAATGATAGTTTTTACCATTAAATTCCACGGCGCGTACTATGTCACGGTTATGAGTCGAGTTAGCTACCGAAGTATACCAAGGTGCATTTTTAGGCGTAGAGTAAGGTGTTTGATTAATCGCAGGGCTCGTGTTTGTCGCGGCACGTGTGTTACCCGCAGCCACTGCAGCAAAAATCCCCGCATTACGCGCGGCTAAAAAGCCTTGTTCCGTCGCACTATTCCACGGGTTTCCACCGCCACTGATAGAAAAGTTAAGCACATCGACGCCATCTTTAATCGCATCATCTAAGGCTTTTAAAATCGGTGCACTTGGACACCCTGAATAAGTGTCGCCCGCATTACCTGGATTACAAATTTGATAGGCTATGATGTTCGCGTGGGGGGCCACACCTGAGATTTGTTTAAATTCAAGGCCTGTCGCAATGCCATCGCTTTCTAACTTACCTGTTTCACCTTGCACATAAGGCACATTCACTAGGATGTTACCTGCTGCGGTACTCGCAACGTGAGTACCATGCCCACCGTAATCCTCACCATTTTTAGCTGGAGGGGTGTCACCAAACACTTTTGCATCGTCGTAGTTATTTGTTATCTCAGAGTAACTGCGAACTCCAATCAACTTGTCATTACACATGCTCGCGAAATCAGTTTTACAATCACCAATATAGATACCTTGACCTAATGGGTTTGTGTGGTCATAGCCATCTTGGCCAACATCAGCGAAAGAAGCATGATCTGAGTTAATACCTGAGTCGATAATACCGACGATCACGCCTTCCCCCATGGCTTTCGTGCCCGTCGCGCTGCCATCCCATACATTAGGAGAACCGATAAGCGCTTGACTGACATCGGTTTCCATTTGCTCCATACGCTCGCGCTCAACAAACGCAACCTCAGGTAACTCAGCCATTTTCTTCGCTTGAGCTTGAGTCATGCGAACCGCCATACCGTTTAACGCATACTGATATGTCGTTAATGGTTGCAGATTGGTGCCAATAGCCGCACTCGCGTTAGCTAAAAATCGGTTCTGTTTTACTTTCAAATAACTAACATAACTTTTGACTTCAGCTTTAGAAGCATCAAGTTTACCGTTCACAGCAACCTTTGAAGTACCGTTTACCTGCACTCTTTGTGAACTAGTCGCTTTCAATCCTGGAATAGTTCCTTGGTAATTAGCAACCGAACTATCGCGTAAACGAACGATATAAGTATATTCACCCTCACCTAAATCTGCTTCAGGTACAAACTTAACCTCAGCTCCGGCAGCGTTACCGCGTAATGAAGTGACTTGTAATTCACTTGGAATATCTAACTGCAAGGTTTCCCCCGTAGGTGATAATACGGTTTGTGCATTTGCCGCCGACGATAACAGTGCCATAGACACTGCTAATGCTATTTTAGTTTTCATTGTGACTTCCCTAATTCTTATAAGTTGTATGATTTATAAAACTCAGGTTTGGGTGGCATGAAAACGCTGCGGCAACCAAAAACATCACCCGTAACTGACATTTTTTATGAATAACCATTCAATTTACTGTGATGATGATCACTGAGTTTTATCGCGATAATTTGTAACACGTGGTGATACAAATTAAAACAGTAAGTTAACAGAACGTAATTCAGTAAATGATGAACAACCTCATACCTTGTTAAAATAAATCCATATAACCTTTATCAGACTATTTTACGTCCCAACGATAAGTCGTAGTATAAAAATCGATAAAAAACAAATAATAAACATTAAATCATATAGTTAAACTTAACCTTTAAGTGTCATCTCAAAAATACTCTTAGGTTAAACAGAATGAATACCCGTAAATAAATATTGTTTTTTATACATATCATTAGTTACAAAATAAATGCAAAAGACCCTAAATAAAACAATAAAGAATCAAAAGCTAAACATTAAATTAACAAATTGTATGCATTTTGTATTTGTATAATATTTTACAAAATGATACCCCTTATAAAAATTAACTAACTTATGCATTAATATTCTTAATCCTGTATGGAGCAAATTAATACTTAATCTCACATTTACAGCATAGCAAGCGGATTATTGACCACAAAAAAGCCCTTTCAATATCGAATTGAAAGGGCTAAATCTTCATCAATATAAAAACAATATTATTGCAGTTATGGCCAGTGGTTAATTCGCCATCACCGCCTTCATTAACACTTCTGTCGTGAACTTATCATTATTGATAACAGGGAACCTGTCATAGGTTTGGAAGATCACTTGGTCTTGAAACTTGATCATCGCCACTACGCCATATTGGATACTTTTATCGATCGATTTAGCGGGCAATGTAAATTTAAATGGCACAGGTGCTCTGGCGATATTGAAGGTTTTTTGTGCGACGATGACACCTGGAGTATTCAAATCAATAATGGCAATAATGATTTGGCAGCCTTGAGGTAATGGGATCTTCTCTAGATAGCCAGCTGCGCCATTGATGATAATCGGTTGATCAGGTGTTACAGTCACGCAGCCATTGAGCAAGACAGCCATGAGAGAGAACAATATAAACGATTTTATTTTCAGATACATACTAACGTCCTTTTACCATGCGTATCAGGCCTTCTTGGGTAGAAGAAGCCACTAACTCGCCTTGTTGATTGAAAAACTGCCCTCTGACGTAACCTCTGCCACCGCTAGCATTAGGGCTATCGATACTGTAAAGCAACCACTCTCCCATATTAATCGGACGGTGGAACCACATCGCATGGTCGATCGTCGCCATTCGTACCCCAGGACTTAAGAAGGATACACCGTGGGGCTGAGCTGCCGTGACTAAAAAGTTAAAGTCTGAGGCATAGGCGAGTAAATATTCATGGATATGGGCATCATTTGGCATAGGACCATTAGCCCTCATCCAAACATAACGGTACGGCTCGGTTTCTTTAGGCGCAAAAGGGTGCAGTGGATTGACCAATCGCATCTCAATTGGCGCATCGGCCATAAACTTTTCAAGTATGCTCGGCGGTACTTTATCCCGCATCGTCAGCGCCAATTCCTGCTGATTCAACAAACCTTCAGGTCCGGGCACTTGCGGCATAGCGGCTTGATGACTAAAGCCTTCCTCAGGTTCTTGGAAGGAGCAGGTCATATGAAAAATGGGGCGACCTTTTTGAATAGCACTAACCCGACGAGCGCTAAAACTACCGCCATCACGCATATTTTCCACTTCATAAACAATCGGCAACTTCTCGTCACCTGCACGTAAAAAGTAGGAGTGTAATGAATGGATCTTACGCTCAGCAGCTACTGTCTGTTTTGCGGCGCTCAGTGCTTGGCCCATCACTTGACCACCAAACACATGCCCAAAACCCAGATCTTGGCTTTGACCACGAAAGAGGCCAATTTCAATTTGCTCAAGGGAAAGTAATGATAAAAGATCGTCTAATACCTGACTCATGGGATCCTACTGCGTAATTAGCAATTAATCTTAAAGGGTAACTCAGTTAGCCTTAAGCTGACCAGTCTTCTATCGATTATTCACAATCAAATCATCACTCCAACGGTGAGGAATTAAACGAGGCACGCTGGATTATCTATGTTATTTATTGTGGTTAGCATTTACGGCTTTATTGAGCCACTTACTGCATTTAAATCGCTATAGATGCAGGCTTAGTTCAAATACAAGCATGATGAATCAATCGATTTTAATGTGATGTTCTAGCGCACTTAACTTAGACCAAGACAACACTTTATCCTCTCCACAGGAGTGCAAAGTCACGGGGAAGGATTGGTGTAACTGTGGCCACTGCTGCGCGAGGTTATCTGGCGTAAAAAGACCTTCATTAAAATACATAGGCTGAAACTCGACAAACATGCCGTGGCTAACACTGCCCGCTCCGGCGAGTAGATGTTGACCATTTGGCGCCTGTTCACTCACCAAGAAAGCCGTAGTAGCCGTTAATGATTCAAAGGAAAATAGCGGCTGAATCGCACTCGCTAAATGTTTGGCCGTCATCGCGGTTACGGCCTGAGGGCATAAACTATTGACTCGGATATTATGAATTTCACCTTCTAATGATAAGCTATTCACCATGCCGACCAGCGCCATCTTGCTCGCACTAAAACCAACTTGATGCAAGTCACCGAACAAGGCCGAGGCTCCCGTTGTCATCATTATCCGGCCAAAATGCTGTTGTTGCATATAAGGCCAAACAGCTTGAGTGAGATAAAAGCTGCCATTGAGATCGACATCCAATTGCCGTTGCCACTGCTCAAGTTTAATGTGCTCAAAGGGACAAGCACCATAAACGCCCGCGTTATTAATCAAGATATCAATGCGATGCCAGCGTAGGATCACCTCTTCAATCATGCTATTCACTTCATTTCGCTGACTCACATCAAGCACAAAATAAATGCAATCTCCACCGAGTTTAATAATGCTGCAATAGGTCTGCATTAATTCTAAGTTAGCTTGGCTCGTCTGAGCGCCGTCGGTGGAAATTGACTCATAAGACGATAACGGCTGGTCGACGAGTATCACTTTTGCCCCCCGTTCAGCCAACATGATGGCATACGCTCGACCTAACCCAGCCGCAGCCCCAGTGACTAATGCCACCTTATTGTCAAAACGCATCCAAATATGTCCTTATCGGCATTGTTGTAGCGGCAAAAAATAACGAGCATAGGGTAACAACCGCCTATGCTATCTACTAAACAGAGTATTTAGCGTTACGCCTATGTCATGGACAGCACAAAGCCTCCATCAACATTAACTATGGAAACACAGACTTTTTTGATTTTCTTTGAACTTAACGACAAATCTCATCCTGCATCAGTGAACATATGTGCGCCAATTCAAACTCTGTTAAATGCGTTTATTAGATAGTGCTCACTTTCGTGTTAAATCTTGTTATGCTATGCGCTAATTGAGCCCTTGCTCGGTACCATTTCCATTTACCAATAACGACTGGACGCCATGAATCCTTGGATTTTAGCAATAAGACCCCGTACGCTACCCGCGGCCATAGGTCCCCTACTGATAGGCAACATTCTCGCCCTGCATCTTGAGAGTTACAGCTGGTTAATCGCTGCCACTTCAATGTTGTGTGCTGTCTTATTACAAATCGCCGTCAACCTCGCTAACGACTATTTTGATTTTAAAAACGGCATAGATACAGACGAGCGCTTAGGGCCCGTTCGCGTGACTCAAAGTGGTTTAATTTCACCAACAAGCGTTCGCAATGCCATGATATTTTGTCTCTTAATGGCGCTTGCCGTGGGATCATATCTGATTTGGCACGGAGGCTGGCCCATCGCCATTCTCGCCGCAGCCGCTATTTTAGGTGCTCTTGGCTACAGTGGTGGCCCCTATCCCCTCGCCTCCCATGGGCTCGGTGAAGTAGCGGCATTTGTCTTTTTTGGCTTAGTTGCAGTGGTGGGCAGTTATTATCTGCAGGCAGGCGATACGACTATTAATGCTTGGTTATTAGGTTGTGCGATTGGCTTATTTAACGCTGCGATTATGTTGGTGAATAACACTCGCGACATCCGTACCGACACCCAAGCGGGCAAGCATACTCTAGCGGTACGTATTGGCGAAGCTCAGGCAAAAGTGCTTTATCAAGCCTTAATCTATTTGCCCTTTGGCTTAGTCATCGCTGGCTTTTTATTCGGTATTTTACCCGGTTTACCAGTACTACTTGCGGGATTATCTCTGCTTATTGCCCGCAAACTCAGTAGCGATTTTTATGCAGTTTCTGGTGAAGCCTTAAATCCGTTACTCGGCCGCACAGCTAAGTTAACCATGATTTTCAGTACCTTGTTTAGCGTGGGTTTAGTGTTTACCGCATAAGAGTAAATCCGCTAAGCTAATACTACACCACAGCTCAATGCTGAATATAAAAAGGTTCATATCTTCGATAGATACGAACCTTTTTTATTGGCCGCAGCACGACTTTAATTTGGCTTATTATCGACGAGGGAAATCCTACCCCCCATTTATTGCCAGATATAACCAGAGATCAGCGTGTTTAACAAAATACCATTAAAGTTGCGTTCGGCATGGGATGAACCATTATGGCCTGCACCAAAACACACATGTAGCGGTAATAAATGTTCTTCCCGCGGATGACTAAAACGCGCTTCAGGGGCTGATTGCCAATGAGTTAATGCTGCTTTTACCTCGGCAGAACTAACACTTGCCGTTAAAGTTTGCGTCAACCAATGATCAAATTCTGCACTGCGGCTTTGCACTGTGAGATCGCTTGAGAAAAATGCCCGCATATTGTGAAACGACATGCCAGACCCCACGATCAACACCCCTTGGTCCCGCAGCGGCGCTAAAGCCTCCCCAATCGTTATATGGATTTTAGGATCGAGGCTGTGGACTAACGACATCTGCACCACGGGAATATTCGCCTCAGGATACATCAACTTAAGTGGTACAAAGGTACCGTGATCAAATGCGCGTTCGCTATCTAAGCGGGTGGTGATGCCCTTATCCGCTAGCATATTCGCAATCTGTGCGGCTAATTCTGGCTCACCAGGTGCAGGATATGTCAGTTGATAAGCCTCAGGTGGAAATCCATAGTAATCATACAAAATACTTGGCTTTGGGCTACTCGACAAAGTCACCACAGATTCTTCCCAATGGGCAGTGATCAACACAATCGCCTTCGGAGTTGGCATTGGCGCTGTTACTGAAGTTAAAAATGCACGCAACTCCCTATGATTAACATCATTGAGCAAAGGCATTGGGCCACCACCGTGGGGCACAAATAGCACAGGCATACGACTCGCGTTAACTTGCATCATAATCCTCTCGTGTTGATTAACTTATATCTGTACTACTGGCTTTAAACTCAGTATTTCTCACTTAACTCACTGTTCTACATAACACTTCAATGCACGCTTAAAAAGCGGAGCGATTCAGCACCAACTGCCGCTGAAATCGCACTAAACGCTCAACAATTTCATCCAGTTTAATAATCAGAAAGAGTCCTGCCGATAAGCTCAATGCCAGCAATGCATTAATCGGCGCTTCATAGTTAAAGTGGAAATAAATCGCCCCCATCATAATCGCCAGTAAACCGCTCGCCGATAGCACTCGGTAGTCACGTAGACACAACCCAAGGGCGCCAATCACTTCCATCAAACCAATAAAATAACCAAAACCAGTGGGAAGATTCATTAATGTGAACGGAACATGGAACATAGACACGCCAAATAACTTGGCAAATCCCGAGATGAAAAACACTATGCTCATCGCCAATGTGACGGTTGCAGCGGCGCGATTGAGTGTATTGGCACAAAGGAATAACTTCTGTGTATCAACCTCTGCAACTAAGCCATTGATACTTGAACCCTTAGTATCACATAAGTTTGAAAATCGCATCGCACACACCCCATTGATCTTAATATTGCCGTCAATCTTAGGCATAAATGCGCAGACGACGAGCGAGAATGGAGTAAATTATGAGCCGATAAAAGATAAATAAATATGGAATAAAATCTAAGATCTCTTAAACTAATAATTTATAACTTGCGAGCAATCCTTGTGACCTTAGACCAACTGCTGATGTTTAAAACCGTAGCTGAGGCGGGCTCACTCAAAGCTGCCAGTGACAAGCTACATAAAACCCAACCCGCCATTAGCCAAAGTATCAAACAGTTAGAATACCAACTCGATCTTATCCTGTTTAATCGCGAAGGTTATCGACTCGCCATCACTGAGCAAGGTCGAAAACTGCTGCAACATACCCTGCGGGTACTGAATGAAGCGCAAGAAATGAAGCAAGTAGCGAAGCATTTAGCCAAAGGCAACGAAGCGAGTATTACCTTAGCTTTTGAAGCCTCCTTTAATCTTGCTCGGATTTTGCCGATTTTAGAACTGACTCAAAATGAGTTCCCATATACTCAAATTATTCTGAAACAAGAGTTTTTAACTGGAGCACTCGAAGCGCTAAATCAAGATAAAGCCGAAATCATCATCTCCGCAGGCGGAATTGAGCCCATACGCTCGAGTCATTTAGAATTAGCCTATTTATTTTCCGGTAGTCTGCTCGATGTCGCCGCACCGCGCATGCTTGAGCGTCATCCAACACTGACCTACGCACGAGAGCTCGTTAATGAATACCAAATCGTGATCCAAGATACGGGCTCAGGCACTGCGAATATTGAGTTTGGGGTACAGGCGGGGCAACGACGTTGGTATGTTAATGATTTTTATACCAAGAAAATGCTTATTCAAAGTGGTATGGGCTGGGGCAAGCTGCCGCACTATATGATTGAAGACTCACTCAAACAAGGTGCATTGATTGCACTGGATCTGCGTGAAAGGCAAAACAATATTCAACTCGATTACTATGTGATGCGAAAACCCCACTCACCTTTAGGCCCTGTCGCCCAAGCACTCTGGCAAAAGCTGATCGCCTTTGCTACTGATGAACTTGCATAATTAAAAAGTAAAAAGGGCCAACAGGCCCTTTTAAATCAAACAAAAACTACTGTATTTCTTGTTTGGCAATGGCACGATCTAACTTAGCTCGTTCAACTTCGGGTGACGCCTTAATCGCGTTCACTAAGCTGATGAGATCTGTGCCTTCTTCAGCGGCTAACAAGAGTAAATTACTCTTGTTCTGCCAATCCACTTTCAGGCCATGAGCTTTTGCAAAATCCGCAGCAGAAACACCAGGTTTGAGCTTAACAACCAATTTTCCTGTCATTTCTGCAAATGGCTTACCAGACTGAGTCACCACTTTTTGCCCTTTCGTCAACTGTTTTGCTTCTTTCACCACGCCAGCGTCAGTTTTGACAAAATATTGGCTGTCTAAGTTCAAGAATTGCGCTCGGCTCATAGTAACCTCTTTTACTTCTTCCTGAGGTTTATCCAAATCGATTTTGTCATGTGCCATAGCTTGTGCAGATAACATAAGAGCAACTGCAACTAATGATAGATTCAATGCTTTCATTTAATACTCCTTAAGATGCAGACTTGGCAGCGTGGCCATGGAAACGAATTGACCAACCTTTCAATTTACCATCAGCTTCGTTAGCAATAGAAATAGGAGTACGGCCTTTATCAAATTGAATAAACGAGTAGTCCCCGCTATTTACATCGATAAGCTTGATAGTCCATTCACCCTTTGATGATTCACCATAGAAAGCATTAGACAGCATAGGCGTCGCATCGAAACCTGTTACTAAATCTTCTGGGTTGGTTTTATCCATGACACCTTGATATACCAAACCATTATAAGGCGTCATTAACACACTTTTAGTTCCTGCTGGAGATATTAGCTCAACAGCCAGATCCGGTAGGCGTAAGTGATCTGCCGTTAACTCGATTTGTACAGCTTCAATCACTAAATCATCCGCCACCACTTGAGTATCACTGACACCATTGACGTCCGCATCAGGAATCGTTTTTGCCAATTCTTGACTTGCTTGCCATTCAGTTACCACGTATTCACCTAAATCCTCAGCATAGGATTTAGCCAGTTTTACCGCTTCGCTGACGTTAACACGGCCAAAACCATAAAAATTATGGAATGAATAACCCGCAGCATTTTGTTGCCATCCCGGAATAGCAGCATATTCTGGAGCACCTTCACCCTGACCAATAGTAACGGTTTTAGCCGCAATATCAGCTTTCACTTTGGTTGAAGTTTTGGCTAGAACATGACGTATATCGCGCCAAGTTAAATCTGGATTTGCACTCATGATCACAGCGACTGCACCTGAAGTATTTGGTGCCGCGGATGAGGTACCGTTCATCGTTGAAGTGTAATCACAATTTGAGTTTAAAGGATGTAACCCACCGTGGAACGGCGTGCTTGGACGATCTTCTGCAATCGCTGAACCACTCTTACACCCCATAAAATCCGTTGTTACAATCGCAGGATCATCACCCCCATCTTCACCACCGGGGGCTGTTACAAAAATATTCGAGCCCACAGATGAATAGCTAGAGAGTTCACCATTAGCATTAATCGCGCTAACGACTAAGTTATAAATGTTAGCATTGTCAGAGGACATGTTGGAATTATGGAAAGGTAAACCATGGTTAGCGGGATTTTCCGCCGTTGCCGTGAAGTAATCTCCCGGTATCCAAAAAGTATTCCAACGGTAGTATTTATAACCATTACCTGCCGATTTAACGAAGATACTGCCTTTACCATCGAAGCTTTGAGTTGCAATATCTTGATAAACTTCGGTTTCATCTTCATTAAATTTATCGGGAAATGGCACACTGTAACCATAGCTTTGGTTAAAGACACGCGCACTGTCGCTGTAGGCACTGGCACCATGTGATTTTGTAAAGTTTTCAAATGTTTGAACATTTTTAACTTTGCCTGTTGGGTCAGAATCTAAGAAGTTGAAACCAATCAATTTTGCCTTAGGCGCCACACCGCGACCACCGATACCATTCCAACCTTCGGCTGCAATAATCCCACCTACTGCAGTACCATGAGCAGCATCAGCAGAACCGGAGAAAGGTGTAGGGTCAACAGTACCAGTAATTAAATTGTATGAGCCACCATTCACACTGTTGTTCATCAGATCTGGATGAGCAATTTCTAAGCCGCTATCCACCACTGCGACGATCACGCCTTGTCCCATAAATTGGTCTGAAATAGCACCACTCACATTCATATCTTCACCAGCGACACCACGGTTTAGCGCAAAAGCATTCTGTCCTGTATTTTTTAAATGCCACTGGTAAGCATATAATGGATCGCCATTTCTGATATGGATCGTTAAGCTGGCCTCTGCTTGATACTGACCGTCAGATACTTTAAATCTGACAACTTCAGTACCTTCACTCGCATCGGAAGAATAAGTGAATTCACCAGTATTCTTATTAACTAGAGTAAAAGTACCTAATTTTAAATCAGTAGGATCAACTAAAGAGTAAGTCAAACCACCTTCGACATCTGTCGCATCTAATTTGCCGGTGAATAATAGAGACTGCGACACATCAATGGTCATATCGACAGTTGTTGGTGCTGTGTTGACCTTAGCAACTGGCTCAGGAGCCTTTTTGTCACTTCCACAAGCCGTCAATAAGGCGGCCGTGATGCTTAATGCAACAATGGACATACGCATGGATAGACATTCCTTCTTGTCATTACATTTTATTATTTAATATTGGATAACTAGGATTTATTCGTTATTTATCCGCATTAAATACTGTTATTTTAATTATTATTGAACACCAAAAACCAACATTAGCATTTATTGGTGATACATCTTTTAACATATGAATAATGAGAATGAAAACGACAATAAACAGAACGGTAGATTGAATATATATCTCCTAGCTATAAACCCAATAAAAATAGACATACTAAATTTAGTTTAACCTTTAAATCACAAGAAAATTAACCAATAAAATCATTAGACTAAATGTAATTTCAAGGAGTTACAATTAATAACACATCTGTTTGATTATATTTTAAAATATATTGTTACACTTTCATAAAAAATAAACATAACAACATGACGTACCAATTTAACCTCAAACAAATGGTTACACTTTAACAAGAGATAGAAATAACAACATGACGTACCGATTTAAATCTAATAAAATTATGAATATCTTATAAATACATAACGAACTTAAATATTGAGTAGCAATTCAAACCATAAAAAACATTAAAGCGTATTGAAATTAAATATTAGAAATGAACCGCTGAAAAACCATATATGCAGAAAATTAAAACCACAGACATGATCTTACTAACTATTAAATCTAATTAAGAATTTAACTCTAGGGATAAGGTCCGTCGCGAAAAAATAATAAAAAAGTCATAACTATTATCTTTGGAGATAATGAGTTAATTTTCAGTTCAAATCGATGTAGATCGGGCATAAAAAAACCCTCAATTATGAGGGCTTTTTTATAATATTACGTACGAATTTTCACATTCACTAAACCTTAGCCAAGGTGCGCTCTTTGGCGCTCCAATCTAAGTGATATTTCTCGCCGGCTGGGGTATCGATACGCTCAAATGTATGGGAACCGAAAAAATCACGCTGACCTTGGAGCAAGTTTGCCGGTAATGTTTCGCAGCGGTAACTGTCGTAATACGCCAGAGCTGAGCTAATACAAGGTGCTGGGATGCCTTGCATCACCGCAGTCGCGACTGCGGTACGCCATAGGCCTTGCTTTTCAGACAAGGCAGACGCAAAACTGTCCGCCATCAACAGATTGCTAAGATCGGCATTGTCTTCATAGGCTTGAGTGATTGATTGCAAGAACGTCGCGCGAATAATACAACCCGCACGCCAAATTTTTGCAATTTCAGCAAAGTTTAACTGCCATTTTTGCTCATGGGCCGTCATTGCCATCAACTGGAAGCCTTGCGCGTAACAACACACTTTCGCGCAATATAACGCACTTTCAAGGGCTTCAATCAACTGCGCTTTTTGCGCATCATCGATAGCAGGTGCATTTGGCCCAGCCAATTTCTGGCTAAGTTGTAAACGTAAGGATTTTTGGGTACTTACGGCGCGAGCATATACAGCTTCAGCAATCGTCGGTGCCGGACAACCAATTTGTAAACTGCTCACGGCCGTCCACAAACCCGTGCCTTTTTGGCCCGCTTTATCTAAGATCATTTCCACCAACGGTTTACCCGTTAATGGATCGGCCTGTTTTAAGACTTCGGCACTGATCCCCATCAAATAGCTGTTTAAGCTGCCTTTGTTCCAGCGTTCAAACACATCGCCCACTTCTGCAGCGCTCATGCCTAAACCGTCATGCAGCATTTGATACGCTTCGCAAATCAACTGCATGTCAGCGTATTCAATACCGTTGTGCACCATCTTCACATAATGGCCAGAACCCGCAGGACCAATATAAGTCGTGCATGGCTCGCCTTCTGTCACTGGATTACCCGGCTCAAAGCACTCTATGGGTAAACCTGTACTTGCATCAACCTTAGCGGCAATGGCTTTCCAAATAGGTGCAACGTGATGCCATGCATCGATATCGCCGCTTGGCATAAGTGATGGACCGAAACGCGCACCGACTTCACCGCCCGAAACCGCAGAGCTGAAAAATACAAACTGACCTTTGTAGCGCGCTTCACGCTCAACAGTGTCAGTCCATAGGCTGTTACCAGTATCGATAACGATATCATCGGACTCAATTCCGGCAGAAATCAAAGCACTACAGACACCATCGACGGGTGCACCCGCGGGAACAGAAAGCACAAGAATGCGGGGTTTTGTGAGACTGGCTAACATTTCGGTAAGATTAGCACAGCCAAGAATGCGAGGTTCGAGTCCAGCGCGTTCCTGTTTTTCTTGCTGTATAACACCATTAACTTTAACAGGATCGAGGTCAAATGCGCTGACGTGATATTGGTTATCCGCGATGTTTAGCGCGAGGTTTTTACCCATAACGCCAAGGCCAATTACGCCGATATCATTAAGATTGCTGTGGTTTTGCATTATATAATTCCCACGGGTCACAGAGGTTAGAGCTAACCAATTTTGAGGGGTAATTATACCGATCTTTGTAACTTAATTACCAGAGAGAAAAGGCGATGCATACGATTGGCAATCTCGATTACAGTGAGATTGCCAATCCCGTATTGCGAAACGGGTTAGTTAGAACTTAGCCCAAGTGATACTTGTATTGGCACGTTTATCGACAACTTAGTTTGCGAGTTTAAGCCCTAAAACCCCCAGTAATATCAGTATCAAACTGGCGATTTTCAGTAAGCTAACTCCTTCTCCTAACAGGATAATCCCTGCAATTGCGGTGCCCATAGCGCCAATACCGACCCACACGCCGTAAGCCGTACCGATAGGTAGCTGCTTAACCGCGAGTCCGAGTAACACTACACTCACGGCCATCGACGCCACTGTAAAGATACTTGGCCACAAACGTGTAAAACCTTCGGTATATTTAAGCCCTATGGCCCAACCAATTTCGAATAAACCCGCAAGAACTAATAAGAACCAACTCATAGTGAACTCCCATAAAGGGGTCGTCCCCATGTTAGATTAGGCGTATTTAGGGTCGTCCCTAAGCCATTTGATTACAGTAAAACTGTAGGTGATATAGCTGTACGTGATAACAGTACGTGACAGCTGTGCTGTGATAACTGTACGTGATGAGAATGCAAGACTAGCAAATTTGAGGTGAAAATTTCAATCTTTGATTTTGCCGAAATAAGAAATACCATGCGCAAAAAGGCGATAGCAAGCTTGGTCAGTTTACTATCGCCTTAATATTTCAACTCTCTATAAGACCTTTACACTCTTCCTATAAAAGCCTTTACGCTCTATTTCTTACACTAAAGCATCGGCATAACCCATGCGAGTGAGCGCGGTACGCACTAACTCTAAGGTCTGTGGATCTTCTATGGTCGCTGGCGCGGTATATTGCTGATTATCGGCAATTTTTCGCATAGTACCGCGTAAAATTTTACCCGAGCGCGTTTTAGGTAATTTTTGAATCGCACTCACTAACCTAAAGGAGGCGACGGGACCAATTTCTTGGCGTACCAGGGTTATTAACTGTTTATGCAGCTCTTCATCACTAATCGTCACGCCTTTCTTGAGTACCACTAATCCGAGGGGAACTTGGCCCTTAAGCGCATCATCTACCCCAATTACCGCGGCTTCGGCCACATCAGGGTGTTGACATAACACTTCTTCGAAGCGCCCCGTCGATAGCCTGTGTCCCGCTACATTTATGATGTCATCGATACGACTCATAATGTAGAGATAGCCGTCTTCATCGGTATAACCCGCATCGCCAGTTAAGTAATAACCTGGATACATAGACAAGTAACTATCTTGATAGCGTTGATCATTTTGCCACAGTGTCGTTAAGGTTCCCGGCGGTAGAGGCAATTTAATCACCACATTCCCTGAGGTATTGGGTGCAACTTGCTCACCCAATTCGTCCAGCACTTCAACCGCATAACCCGGCACAGGTAAAGCTGGCGAACCTGGTTTAATGGTAACCGGCGCTGTACCCATCAAGTTTGCTGCGACAGGCCAGCCCGTTTCGGTTTGCCACCAGTGATCAATAACAGGTTTAGCGAGCTTAGTGTGTGCCCAAACTAAGGTATCGGGATCGCAACGTTCCCCAGCCAAAAACACATTTTTAAGACATTTTAAATCAACACCTTGTAGATATTCACCATCAGGATCTTCACGCTTGATTGCGCGAATAGCCGTCGGCGCGGTGAAGAAGCTTTTAACCTTATATTTGGCAATCGTGCGCCAAAATGCGCCGGGATCTGGCGTACCAACAGGTTTGCCTTCATACATTAAGGTTGTAGCGCCCACCAGCAGCGGTCCGTACACAATGTAAGAATGACCCACAACCCAACCCACATCGGACGCAGCCCAAAACACATCACCCGCTTGAATATCGTAAATATGCTGCATCGACCAAGCCAGAGCCACGGCATGGCCACCATTATCGCGTACCACACCTTTAGGCTGACCCGTGGTGCCTGAGGTATAAAGCACATACAAGGGATCGGTAGCCTTAAGCGCGACACAGTCGGCCTTAGGTGCAGTTGCTAATGCGGCTTGCCAATCTAAGTCACGGCCCTCAAGTAAATCGGCCTGATACTGGCTACGATTCAAAATTAGGCAGTGATCAACCTGATGCACAGACTGAGCCAAGGCTTTGTCTAGTAAAGGCTTATAAGGAATGACGCCCGAGGGCTCAATGCCGCAAGATGCAGACAAGACCAATTTGGGTTTAGCATCATTGATCCGAGTCGCGAGTTCATTGGCGGCAAAGCCACCAAAAACCACCGAATGAATCGCACCGATGCGAGCACAGGCCAGCATAGCGAAGGCGGTTTCAGGCACCATAGGCATATAAATCACCACACGGTCGCCCTTCACTATACCAATAGATTGCATAAAGCCCGCGAGTCGGCTCACTTGAGCCTGTAACTCCCCGTAGCTAATGCCGTATTCAGTATCAGTAACAGGACTCACATACTGGATAGCCACTTGGTCACCGCGTCCAGCCAACACATGGCGGTCAACGGCGTTATAACAAGTGTTCATCTCACCATCGGCGAACCAGTGATAAAACGGCGCCTGCGATTCATCGAGCACCGTTTGCGCCGGCTTAATCCAATCGAGCGTCTTCGCCGCTTCTCCCCAGAAATCGGCTTTATTAAGCAAGGATGCTTGGTGCAACGCTTGATGTTTTTGTTGGTTCTGTTTTTGATTTGTGGCTTGCGCTACAGATGCATTTTGCTGTTCGGTCAACATATGTCCTCCAATCAGGACTGCGACTCACATCGTCAGCCGCAATAACTACCCCTTCCTGCTTCTATTATTAGCAAGGAGGTTTAAAGCCCACTATTAGACGTTAGCCTATAACCAGAAGATATTTGTGGTTTTATGTGAGAACACTAATTTAAAGCATACGTTTTAATCTCGCTGCACAGGCTTATGGCAATTGGGATTGACACTTTTTTGCCAACAGAATAAAAGCCAAAATCTTTACCTTTACGTAAACTTCATATATCTTGCTTAAAACTGATTATTTAGGGTGCATGAATGAGCGCAACGAACACACCACAAACGACTTACTCGATCAGTGATCTCTCAAAAGAGTTTGATATCACTACTCGTAGTATTCGTTTTTACGAAGACCAAGGTTTGCTTAAACCTAAACGCCGCGGCCAAACCCGTATTTATAGCCTCAAAGACAGGGTGCGTCTCAAGCTCATTCTTCGCGGTAAACGCTTGGGCTTTTCTTTGGCAGAAACCCGTCGTTTGTTCGAATTATACGATGCCGACAAGAGCAGCACCTCACAGCTCAATACCATGCTGGCGCTAGTGGAAGAAAAGAAGTCCGCACTACAACAGCAAATGGACGACATCAAAGTCGTATTAATGGAACTCAATTCCGCCGAGCAGCAGTGCCGTTTAGCCTTAGAAGATAACAAAACGGCAAAAGCCTAAATCCCCGTTGACACAAAATCAAATCAATTTGATGGCGATAACGACTACGGATTTAAGTACAAGATTTAAAAGACTCAAGCACCTAAAAATCATAAAAACTATAACAATCTGAAATTAGAACATCTGAAAGGACACAAGCAATGAACTCTCTCTACACAAGTCTAAATTTTGGCCTAGGCGAAGACGTCGATATGCTGCGCGATGCAGTGCAGGATTTTGCCGCGAATGAAATCGCCCCAATTGCAGCGAAAGTGGATCACGACAATGCCTTTCCCAATGAACTTTGGCCTGTGCTTGGAGGAATGGGACTGCTCGGAGTAACGGTACCCGAAGAGTTCGGCGGCGCGAACATGGGCTACCTAGCCCACGTCGTCGCAATGGAAGAAATCTCCCGCGCATCAGCTTCTATCGGCCTAAGTTACGGCGCCCACTCAAACCTGTGTGTCAATCAAATCAACCGTAACGGTAATGCAGCGCAAAAAGCCAAGTACCTGCCAAAACTGGTGAGCGGTGAGCATATTGGCGCGCTAGCCATGAGTGAGCCAAACGCGGGTTCTGACGTGGTTTCGATGAAGCTGCATGCCCGTAAAGAAGGCGACCGATTCATCTTAAACGGCAACAAAATGTGGATCACTAACGGTCCAGATGCACACACCTATGTCATTTACGCGAAAACCGACTTAACCAAAGGCGCACACGGTATTACCGCCTTTATCGTTG
Source organism: Shewanella sp. SW1 (assembly GCF_025653545.1). Classification (NCBI taxonomy): domain Bacteria; kingdom Pseudomonadati; phylum Pseudomonadota; class Gammaproteobacteria; order Alteromonadales; family Shewanellaceae; genus Shewanella; species Shewanella sp. SW1. Next base: position 47,215 of record NZ_JAKKSG010000012.1, read on the forward strand.
AACGTGATTCGAAAGGTTTTAGCCAAGCGCAAAAGCTCGACAAACTCGGCATGCGCGGCTCTAACACCTGCGAACTGGTGTTTGAAGATGTAGAAGTACCAGAAGAAAACATTTTAGGCGGCCTCAATAACGGCGTAAAAGTGCTGATGAGCGGCCTAGATTACGAGCGTGTCGTACTGTCTGGCGGTCCGCTGGGGATCATGAATGCCTGTATGGACATCGTTGTGCCTTACATCCACGAGCGTGAGCAATTTGGCAAATCCATCGGTGAATTCCAACTAGTGCAAGGCAAGTTAGCCGACATGTACACCGGCATGAATGCCGCCAAATCCTATGTCTATAACGTGGCAAAATCCTGCGATCGCGGTGAAACCACCCGTAAAGATGCCGCAGGCGCCATTCTTTATAGCGCAGAACTTGCCACCAAAATGGCACTGGATGCAATTCAACTGCTAGGCGGCAATGGCTATGTCAACGAATACGCCACTGGCCGCTTACTGCGTGATGCCAAGCTGTATGAAATCGGCGCCGGCACATCAGAAATTCGCCGCATGCTGATTGGCCGCGAACTGTTCAATGAGTCGAAATAACGCGAGTTTAAATAATCTCTCACAAGTGAATGGGTAGCACCTCACTGTAACTTACAGTTTGCGCCACCCATTCGAGCAAGGTGATACCGAGTTTCCGCTTTATAAGGACAATCAAAGTGACGCAATTAAGCAGTCGTATCAACGCCCGTAGCGATGAATTTAAAGCAAAATCAGACGATATGGCCGCCCTAGTGGCCGATCTCAAAACTAAACTCAATAAAATCGAACTCGGCGGTGGCCCTGTGGCGCTGGAGCGTCATTTATCCCGCGGTAAATTACTGCCACGTCAGCGGGTTGAAAAACTGCTCGATGCGGGTTCGCCCTTTTTAGAGCTATCGCAATTTGCGGCGTTTGAAGTTTATGACGAAGAAGTGCCCGCAGCGGGCATTATCGCTGGTATCGGCCGTGTGAGCGGTGTCGAGTGCATGATCATCGCCAACGACGCAACAGTTAAAGGCGGCACTTACTACCCGATTACCGTTAAAAAACACCTACGCGCCCAAGATATTGCCAGCCGTTGTCACTTGCCTTGCATCTATTTAGTCGACTCGGGCGGCGCTAACCTGCCCCGCCAAGATGAAGTCTTCCCCGACCGCGACCATTTCGGCCGCATCTTTTACAATCAAGCGCAAATGTCCGCTAAGGGCATACCGCAAATTGCTGTGGTGATGGGCTTATGTACCGCAGGCGGCGCTTATGTGCCGGCCATGGCGGATGAATCGATTATCGTAAAAGATCAAGGCACTATCTTCTTAGCTGGCCCGCCATTAGTCAAAGCGGCCACAGGTGAAGAAGTCAGCGCCGAAGAACTCGGCGGCGCCGAAGTGCACACTAAAATTTCCGGCGTAGCGGATCATTTAGCCCAAAACGATGAGCACGCGTTAGAGCTTGCCCGCCGCGCGGTATCACGCCTGAATCATCAAAAAGAAATCAAAAGTCTGCTGAGCCCAGTCAAACCACCTAAATTCGATATCAGCGAACTGTATGGCATTGTCGGCACTGATTTGAAAAAGCCCTTTGATGTAAAGGAAGTGATAGCCCGTATCGTCGATGATTCTGATTTTGATGAGTTTAAAGCCAACTATGGCGCGACCTTAGTGTGCGGTTTTGCCCGTATTCACGGCTACCCAGTCGGCATTGTCGCCAACAACGGCATTCTGTTCTCGGAGTCGGCGCAAAAAGGCGCGCACTTTATCGAACTGTGCTGCCAGCGCAAAATTCCACTGCTGTTCCTACAAAATATCACCGGCTTTATGGTGGGTAAAAAGTACGAACACGAAGGTATAGCCAAACACGGCGCTAAGATGGTGACCGCGGTTTCTTGCGCCAATGTGCCTAAATTCACTGTGATTATTGGTGGCAGCTACGGCGCGGGTAACTACGGCATGTGTGGCCGCGCGTTCGAACCGACCATGATGTGGATGTGGCCTAACGCCCGTATTTCTGTGATGGGCGGCGAGCAAGCGGCTGGCGTACTCGCCACAGTGCGCCGCGACGGTTTGGCCCGTAAAGGTGAAGAATGGTCACTTGAGGATGAAAAAGCCTTTAAAGCGCCGATTGTCGCCCAGTACGACAAAGAAGGTCATCCGTATCATGCCAGCGCCCGTTTATGGGATGACGGCATTATTGATCCAGCGCAAACCCGCGATGTGGTCGGCCTTGCCCTATCGGCGGCGTTAAACGCCCCTATCGAAGACACCCGCTTTGGTGTGTTCCGTATGTAAAGGCACATGTGAAAAACATATGTCACACAAGAAGATAGGAAAATAATAATGACAGATACATTAAACAGCACTAGCGGCACAAAGGATTTAAGCAACTTGCAGCACGTCACTTACGCGCTCAATAACGGCGTTGCCGAGCTTATTCTTGACCGAGCAGAAGTACACAACGCCTTCGATGAAGTGATGATTAGCGAGATGATTAGCGTCCTTAGCTATTTTGCTGAGCACAAGCAATGCCAAGTGCTGGTACTCAAAGCGAACGGCAAAAACTTCAGCGCCGGCGCCGATCTCAATTGGATGCGCAAACAAGCCAAAATGGACTTTGAGCAAAATCTAAATGATGCCAAAGCCTTAGCAAAACTGATGCAGGATCTTGATACATTTCCTAAGCCCACCATTGCACTAGTGCAAGGTGCAGCCTTTGGCGGCGCACTTGGGCTGATTTGCGCCTGCGATATCGCTATCGCCACGACGCGCGCCAGCTTTTGCTTGAGCGAAGTGAAACTCGGATTAATTCCTGCGGTAATTAGCCCTTACGTTGCCCGCGCTATGGGTAACCGCGCATCGCGCCGCTACATGCTGACCGCCGAGCATTTTAGTGCCGACACCGCATTAAAACTTAACGTCATTCATGAGATCAGCGATGACTTGGACGCCGCCGCAAAGCCTATGATTAACGCGTTGCTAGCCAATAGCCCGCAAGGCATGGCATGGGTAAAAACGCTGCTGTCGCATCTTGAAGATGGCGTGATAAACCAAAACACCATTGATTACACTAGCGAGCGTATCGCCCGCATTCGGGTATCAACCGAGGGCCAAGAGGGCTTAAACGCCTTTTTTGAGAAACGTCAGCCTAACTGGCAACAAGCACACTCAACGCCCTCCAAGCCCATGCAAAAGCCAAGTGATACCCAAGGAGCCCTTTGATGTTGACCAAGCACATGTTTACCAAACTATTGATTGCTAACCGCGGTGAAATCGCCTGTCGCATCATCAAAACGGCCCATGCCATGGGCGTTCGCACCGTTGCCCTATATTCCGATGCCGATAAAGAAGCGCGCCATGTCGCCATGGCCGACGAATCCTTCTATTTAGGCGGCAGTGCGCCAGCAGACTCCTATTTAAAGGGCGATTTGATTATCGACATCGCCAAAAAAGCGGGCGCCCAAGCCATTCATCCAGGTTATGGTTTCTTATCTGAAAACGCCGACTTTGCCCGTAAATGTGAAGCCGCAGGCATCGCCTTTGTTGGCCCAGGCAGTGATGCTATCGATGCCATGGGCAGCAAAAGCGCCGCCAAATCCATTATGACAGCGGCAAATGTGCCCTTAGTGCCGGGTTATCACGGCGATGACCAAACCGATGCGACCTTAAAAGCGGAGGCACTGAAAATCGGCTTCCCTATGCTGATTAAAGCGGCTTATGGCGGCGGCGGTAAAGGCATGCGTATCGTCGAGAATGAAGGCGAAATCATGGAAGCCGTTAACTCGGCGCGCCGTGAAGCGGCCTCTTCTTTTGGTAACGATAAGTTATTGATGGAGCGTTATTTACGCCAGCCGCGCCACGTCGAAGTGCAAGTGTTTGCCGACACCTTTGGCAACGCGATTTATTTATCGGATCGCGATTGTTCGATTCAACGTCGCCACCAAAAAGTGGTCGAAGAAGCGCCAGCGCCAGGGTTAAGCGATGCACTGCGCGCCCAAATGGGTGAAGCAGCCGTCGCGGCAGCCAAAGCCATCGATTATGTTGGCGCGGGCACTGTGGAGTTTCTGCTCGACACAGACAATAGCTTCTATTTTATGGAGATGAACACCCGTCTGCAGGTTGAGCATCCAGTGACTGAAATGGTCACTGGCCAAGACTTAGTGAAATGGCAATTGATGGTCGCCAGCGGTCAGCCACTGCCCCTTAAGCAAGATGAAGTGCGGATCCACGGCCATTCCTTTGAAGTGCGTATTTATGCCGAAGATCCACAAAATGAGTTTTTACCCGCCAGTGGTAAGCTCAACTTTTTGCGCGAACCCGAGCAAAGCAAATACGTGCGTATCGATTCGGGCATTCGCGAAAATGATGTGATCAGTAACTTCTACGATCCTATGATTGCCAAGCTTATTGTTTGGGATGAATCGCGCCCGCGCGCCCTGCAGCGTTTAGTGCATGCCTTAGAGTCGTATCAAATTAGCGGTCTTAAGCACAACATTGAGTTTTTGGCGAACATTGCCGAACACCCAGCGTTTGCAAATGCCGACTTTAGCACTGACTTTATTGGCCGTTATGGCGACACCTTAATTGGTACAGCGTCAAGCGAAGCCGACACTGCCCTTGCCTTTGCCGCGCTGTATCAAGTGCTTGCCCGTAAAGAAGCCGCCAAAGCGCAAGCGATCAACAGCGCCGATCCTTACTCGCCTTGGGGTCAAGTCAGCGGCTTTAGACTCAACAGCTGCAGCCAGCACAATATTGCCCTACTCGATGATGCCCATGAATTGCAGCAGTTAGTGATGCTCGATTTAGGTGGCATGTATCAGCTACCGCTGCACGGACAAGATTGGTTGCTAAATGGCGAGCTGAAACAAGATTTACTGCTCGCAGAAATCAACGGCCATAAGAGTAAAGTGCCCGTTAGTGCCCAAGGTGATGACTTTACGCTGTTTTTATCCTCTGGCAGTTACCACTTTAAAGCAGTGCAAACACTCGTGGTCGAAGAGCAATCCAGCAATGCTGACAAGTTAAAAGCGCCCATGAACGGTACGGTAGTGACCCATTTAGTCGATGTCGGCACACAAGTGAAATCGGGCCAAGGTTTGCTAGTGATGGAAGCCATGAAGATGGAATACACCATCGAAGCCCCCTTTGATGGCATAGTCACTGAGTTCTACTTTAAAGCGGGCGAGCTGGTCACCGATGGCGCAACCTTGCTTAACGTTGAGCCGTTAGAGACAGACGAGCCAACCGCGATCAAGGAAGCCTAAGATGTCGTTAGCCAATCTAAGCCAAGCAGCGAACGCCAAAGACACGGTCAGCATCTTCGAGATGGGCGCGCGCGACGGACTTCAAAACGAAGTCGCAGTGCCGACTGCAGCAAAAATCGCCTTGATTGAATCGCTGGCAGATGCAGGGCTTAAGCGCATCGAATCCGGCAGTTTTGTGTCACCCAAATGGGTGCCACAAATGGCCGATTCTGCCGATGTGCTCAAGCAAATACAGCGTCAAAGCGGCGTGGTGTATAGCGCGCTCACGCCCAACGTCAAAGGCTTTGAACTGGCACTGGATGCAAAAGCTTCCGAAGTAGCGATATTTGGCGCCGCCTCACAAAGCTTTAGTCAACGCAATATCAACTGCTCGATTGAAGAGTCGATTGAACGCTTTATCCCTTTGATGGAATTAGCAAAAGCGCACAATATTCCAGTGCGCGGCTATGTGTCCTGCGTGCTAGGTTGCCCCTACGAAGGTGAGATAGCGGTCAGTGAAGTGGCCCGCGTGTCTGAAATCCTTTACAAAATGGGCTGTTACGAAATATCGCTCGGTGACACTATCGGTATCGGCACGCCGCAAAAAGCCCGTAGAATGCTGCAAACTGTGGCTGAACGTGTGCCTATGGATAAACTGGCGCTACACTTTCACGACACCTATGGCCAAGCACTCGCTAACATTTTGGCCTGCTTAGACTTAGGTGTGCGGGTGTTTGACTCCTCGGTTGCAGGTATTGGCGGCTGCCCCTATGCCAAAGGCGCGTCGGGCAATCTTGCCACCGAAGACTTAGTGTATATGCTGCACGGCATGGGATTCGAAACGGGTATCAATTTACAAAAACTCGCGTTAGCAGGACAAGCTATCAGCACGCAGTTGAATCGTAAAAACGGTTCGAAAGTGGCCACAGCCCTGTTAGCAAAATAGAACAAAAACCATTAACGACACCAACAACCGTTATTAAAAACGCGCGTTATTTCCCGCGCGTTTTCTAAAGCATAAAAGGACATCACAATGGCAGGACTCAATAAAGTCGTCAGCAGCTATGAAGAAGCATTAGCAGGCTTATCGGACGACATGACCATTATGGTCGGCGGCTTTGGCCTATGCGGCATTCCAGAAGGCTTAATCAATCAAATGGTTAAGATGGGCGTTAACGGCTTAACGGCGATATCAAACAACGCTGGCGTTGACGATTTCGGCCTTGGCTTACTGTTAAAACATCGCCAAATCGCCACTATGATCGCCTCTTACGTGGGTGAAAATGCCACTTTCGAGCAACAAATGCTCTCTGGCGAACTCAATGTGATTTTAACGCCCCAAGGCACGCTGGCGGAAAAAATCCGCGCTGGTGGCGCAGGTATTCCGGCATTTTTCACCGCTACAGGCTACGGCACGCCAGTCGCTGATGGTAAAGAAACCCGCGAAATCAAAGGTCGCCATTACGTGTTAGAAGAGTCGCTGACCGCAGATTTTGCCTTAGTGCGTGCATGGAAAGCCGATACCATGGGTAATTTGGTATTCCGTAAAACCGCCGCCAACTTTAACCCTATGATGGCGACCGCGGGCAAAATCACTGTGGTTGAAGCCGAGTTTATTGTTGAGCCGGGCGAGCTAGACCCAGATCATATCCACACGCCGGGCATCTATGTTGACCGCGTTATTCAAGGCAAGTTCGAGAAACGTATCGAGCAGCGCACGGTAAAAGCCGCGAAATAAAAGGCGCTGGCAAAACCTTGAAACACAGTTAACGCAATTGGCACTTAGCTCCCTAAAGTAAAAACTAATGGTAAAACCTAAGAGTAAAGACCAAAGCGTCAAAGCCAAATAGAAAGGATAGATATCATGGCATTATCAAGAGAACAACTGGCTCAGCGCGTCGCCAAAGAATTAAAAGATGGCTACTACGTCAACCTCGGCATCGGCATTCCAACACTGGTCGCTAACTATATTCCTAGCGGCATGGAAGTGATGCTGCAATCGGAAAACGGCCTACTCGGCATGGGTGAATTCCCCACCGAAGACACCATAGATCCGGATTTAATCAACGCGGGCAAACAAACCGTTACTGCCGTGAAAGGTGCGTCATTTTTCTCCTCGGCGGAAAGCTTTGCCATGATCCGTGGCGGCCATGTGGATTTAACCGTGCTCGGCGCCTTTGAAGTCGATGTGAACGGCTCTATCGCCTCATGGATGATCCCCGGCAAACTCATCAAAGGCATGGGCGGCGCGATGGATTTAGTCGCCGGCGCTGAAAACATTATCGTGACTATGATGCACGCCGATAAATACGGTAATTCTAAGCTGCTACCCGTGTGCGAATTGCCACTAACCGGTTACGGCTGCATTAAACGCGTCGTCACAGATTTAGCCTTTATCGAAATCAAAGATGGCGCATTTCATTTGTTAGAGCGCGCGCCAGGCGTCAGCGTCGAAGAAATCGTCAGCAAAACCGCCGGCAAATTAATCGTGCCAGAGCATGTACCAGAAATGGTGTTTTAAGCATTCTTTAAAGTGCGCAAGTAACGTATAGCGGCTAAGGTTGAAACTCAAGTTAGTTTGAAGCTTTAGCCTAAAGAGTTTTGAGCGTTAACAGACGTTTTACGATACCAACAAGGCCCAGAAAATGATTCTGGGCCTTGTTGCTTTTGTCATCCCCGCGAAAGCGGGGAACCATGAGTAAAATTCACCACCAGCTTGTTCACTACAAACTTTGTTTTCTGTGAGCTTTTGCAGTCTAGGTACTTTTTGAGAGCTTATCGCCATAAACAGCACTAATGCTCTGGCGACACGCCGTAAACCCATCCTTGGGGGCTCAACGAAAAAGTCCCTTTTTCCGATGGTCGCCAACGCATTAGTGCGGTTTACTCCCCATCCCAGCATATTCAATAATGAACAATGTCGCGCATTAAACTGATAACACCATATGTTAGCAAGGTTCTTTGCTGGCGAATGTGTGTTCACCATCGCTACAACGGAGTCGCTTAATGCTTGCTTCAAAAGTGCTACAGATAGTGATATTTAGCGCCGTTGCGGTAAACTTGCCGCAGCCTAAATAATAAGGATGCTCAAGATGTTAGCCAAGTTTCTCAATAAGCGCAGTCGCAGTCGTAAACATATGCGCGATTATGCCAAAAACGTCTTTGAATATGACCAGTATTTACTGACCGATTATATCGACAGTGGGATGACAGATGGTTTCGAGAGAGTGAAACAATATCGTGAGTTTGATGAGGATTTTCGCCAGTGGGAATTATTTGGAGCTGAGTTTGGTGTACCCGAGTGTCATTGGGGCTATGTAGCCCAACTTACCTATATTGAATCGGGCTTGCTTGAGCCTAAGCCGCTTATGTGCTCGCTTGCTTACGGTTATTTTGCAACCGCCATTGATTACTATAAATATTGCTCATCGCTAGAAAAAACTGGCGGGATAGCAAACGCTATGTGGTCTACAATCAGCGTGTTTCGGCTTGTGCTGATGCTGTTAGCTGGGCTTAAACGCGAGGCGGACGAGCTGTACCACGCTGATGCAACCGCGCGGCGTTCGGGCTGGATTGTTCGCTCCCATGGCTTTATTGGCGATTTTTTGGTGCTGCTGTATGGCCGTTATCTGGGGCATATCGAGCCGCCTTTTACCACTGAAGTGCAAGTGACACTGCGAAAAACAGCTCCTTTCTCCTATGCGTCATTTTTAGATAACTGGGATACACAGGATATCGAATTCATCAGCACTATGCTGCAAACCCTCTGCGATGATCAGGTAGAACAAGCGATCATCGGGGATAAAAAGTGTTTTTTTGAGTTCCACAATGGACATCTATCATACATACCGTTGACGGCGTTAATGCTGCTAAAGCTTCGTGACCTCAGGGGCTTGCCTAATCCGCAGTTCAGTCATCCGGCCTTTGGCGATATCACAGCTTTGTTTGAACAAGTCTGCACAGCGTTTAGCGACTATGTCGCAGCAGAGAATATCCTGCGGATTGAAGATGCAGCCGATGAAGTGTTAACCAACACATTAACCAGAATGCAAAGCCAAGATTTTGATGCCCATGCTATTTTCGCCAAGCGACTGCCATCGTTTAGTGCTGGTTAATATTTTGATTAACCAAATTTTCATAAAAAATGGATAACCAATAAAATCATGATTCTATTCATATTGAGGACCCAAGGCTTAAGGTTGAGCGTATTCAAGCCTTAAGTCATCCACAATACAAGCCAGAGGAAAGCTTATGTACCAGATTGCGATTGTTATATTTGATGAATTTACCGATATCGATTTCTTCTTAATGCGCGATATTCTCGGCCGTACAAAAACCGATTGGACAGTAAAAGTACTCGGGACAAAGCCTAGCCACAGATCGAGTTTAGGGATGACGGTTGCAACCGATGGTCATGTGGCCGAAGTCGCTGATGCCGACGTAGTATTATTCAGCAGTGGTTACAAAGGCGTACCTGCGGCACTTGCTGATACTGAGTTTATGTCCGCCCTTAAATTAGATCCCACACGACAGTTGCTTGGCAGTATCTGCGCGGGGTCATTCTTCTTTGCCAAATTAGGGCTACTCGACAATCTCTCGGCAACGACTCACCCCGATGCAAAACCTGCCCTAGTTGCCATGGGCGTCGATGTAGAAGACTGCGCCCTCGTGATTAATGGCAATATTGCCACTGCGGGTGGCTGCTTGTCCTCACTCTATTTAACCGGCTGGATTGCGGAGCGCTTATTCGACAGTGCGAAACGCCGCGAAATTCACAGGCAGCTTATTCCTGCTGGGCAAACAGATATTTTTGAAGCATTAATCCAATCCTCCATCTCCGCGGCCATTCGTTAAAAGTGATGTAGATACTCTCGATGAATGAAAAGGATCCCATGATAAAACTTAAAAATCTTCTCGAGGCTATAAAAGCCGAGCATCAAATAACCACCCAGAATGAGCTTGTGGCTTTGCTATCGCAAAATGAATTACTCATTCAGCAAATCCAAGCTGCTGATGCGCAGTATTGGGTCAATTTTGCTAAGAATACCTTCGATGGTTGGTATTGCATTCGAACACCTATGCTCAGTACCTTTCATGTTTATTACCAAGAACGTGGACAAAACTGCTGGGGAGAAGATGTTTTTACCGAGCAAAGTGCAGCCATAGCAGCGGTTATTTTTATGTCTGGCATTTGGGACCAAGTCCCCTAGCACTAAGCAAATAAAAGCCTGCTCACTCATCCTATATTTTCACCTTCACGAATGGCGATATGTAACGAATCATTACGCGACTTTCAATATCGAAATCATCATGTTAGGGTGAGTGCTTAGATTGACTCATAATAACAGACACATTTTTAGCGCTCTGTTTAACTCTCTCATTGTCCAAAGGAGCGGTATCTATGGACTGGCTTATTATTGCACTCGCGGGCTTTTTAGGCGGCATGCTCAATGCAGTTGCCGGTGGAGGCAGTTTTATTACCCTATTAGCGTTAGTGTTTGTCGGGGTTCCACCGATTGCGGCGAATGCCACGGGGACAGCCGCGCTGCTGCCTGGTTATATCGCCAGCGCATGGCGTTTTAGAAAGGATATCGAATATCCGGCGAGTCTTAGCCTTAAAAATCTGATCTTAATTGCTTTAATTGGCGGCAGTATTGGCGCGGGTATTTTGCTGACCACCAGCGAGCAAGTCTTCGCAAAGCTGATCCCTTGGCTGATTCTACTGGCCACCGCGGCCTTTATTGTTGGCCCTTGGTTGCTCAAACGAAGAATCGCTGAGCAAGGCGAAAACACCTCTACGCCAATGTTAAGTCCGATAACGGCACTGATAATGCTGTCGGCTGTGTGTATCTATGGCGGTTATTTTAATGGTGGCTTAGGCATTATTCTGCTGGCGAGTTTTGGTCTAATGGGGCAAACCAACCTACATGGGATGAACGGGCTTAAAAATCTGATTTCTGCCCTGCTTACCACGATTGCAGTGGTGATTTATGCCGCGGGCAATGTTATTGATGGGCAATATCTGTTGCTGCTTGCCGTTATGGCGATTGTCGGTGGTTATGTGGGGGCGGCGCTGGCTTACCGTATTTCACAGCCCTTGCTACGCGGCTTTATTGTGATCGTCGGTTTAGCGATGGCCTTAGGCTTTTTCATGCGCTAGTTTTTCATACGTTAGGCTTTTGATTTGTGAAGCTTAAACTCATAAAAGCTGGACAGGCGAGTTTTCGATACAAGGTCTCACCGATAAATTGCCCTTATGTGACTGACTTGTTACTCTGATCCATCCTATAGGAGAACAGTGTGATTAAGGATAGCGATGAAACTGATGACCTTGAAACTGAGGATCTTGAGACTGAGTAAATTAATGCCAAAGACCTTGAAGCTAAGCACCTTAAATCTTGCCCTGTGTCTTATTGCATGCTCACCGGCTATTTACACCGAAACCGCTAGCGCAGCGACCATTAGCGTCAAAACGGAAACGGGTAATATTCAGGTAAAAACCATAGCCCAAGGGTTAGAGAATGTCTGGGGTATGGCATTCTTACCCGATGGCAGTATGCTCGTGACTGAACGCGCTGGCAGAATGCGCATTGTCAGCACGGCAGGCAAAGTGGGTGAACCCTTAACGGGTTTACCGCCTATGTATGCCAAAGGTCAAGGTGGTTTACTTGATGTCGTGCTTGCGCCAGATTTTGCCAGCAGCAAAAAAATCTATTTCAGTTATTCAGAACCCGCTGAAGGTGATGCAAGCGAGCTCAATAGCACAGCGGTCAGTTTTGCCACGCTCAATGGTAACAAGCTTGAAAATCTCACCCGCGTTTTTAGTCAACAACCTAAAGTCAACAGCGGCCACCATTTTGGATCTCGTTTAGTGTGGGCGCCTGATGGCACACTGTTTATCACACTCGGCGATCGCTATAGCGAAAAAGATAGCGCACAAACATTGGACAATCATCTGGGCAAAGTCGTGCGTATTCATGCCGATGGCTCAGTGCCTAAGAATAACCCCTTCGTCAATACGGCTGGCGCCTTACCCGAGATCTGGTCTATTGGTCATCGCAATATGCAGGGCGCGGCGATTAATCCCATCAGCAAAGTATTGTGGACTGGCGAGCATGGGCCCCAGGGCGGTGATGAACTCAATATTGATGAGGCGGGCAAAAACTATGGCTGGCCAGTGATTACCTATGGTGAGAATTATGGCGGCGGCAACATCGGCGAAGGTACCCATAAAACGGGAATGGAGCAACCCGTCTACAAATGGGTTCCGTCGATTGCCACGGCGGGCTTTATGTTTTACACAGGTGATAAATTTCCACAGTGGCAAAATAATCTGTTACTCGCCAACCTAAAGGAAAAAACACTGGTGCGTTTAGTGCTTGATGGCGACAAGATAATTAAAGAAGAGCGGCTGCTGAAAACTGAATTAGGGCAAAGATTGCGCTCAGTCGTGCAAGGACCAGATGGACTGATTTATCTCGTAACCGATGAAGCTAAATCAAAAATTTACCAGTTATCGCCGCAGTAATCTTAATCGCTGCACTTTTATCACAGTGCTTTAACTAAACCATGTTAACCACAGCAATAAACTCAATCGATAGAGAATTTAAGCCTTAAAACGACAAAGAGTATTCATCAGGAACACTCTTTGTCGTTGGCGTGGCACTTAATTCATGCCTTTATTCGTTCACCACACACATGCCCTGCTCGGTTTGTACATAGGGAGCTAAAATAGGCATCATGCCCTTCATCACCTGCAATGGCAGCGCCGAAGTAAAACTAAAATCATCGGATTTACTGCCTGGCACGAAGGCGGTCAAAGTACCGAAGTATTTGTCACCTAGATAAAACACGAAGGTCGCAGTGCGGTTCATCGCCGTAGTCGCCACTTTTTTACCTTGCTGCATCTGAGTCACAATACGGTTATCACCGGTGCCGGTTTTCCCGCCTATGGCTAACATGCCACCTTTTTCATCGGTAAAAATGCCCTTTAAACGACGTGCGGTGCCGTTTTGCACTACGTTCGCCAGCGCTGCTTTTAAGGCTTGTGCTACTTCATGGCGCATTACCCGCTCACCTTGGGTGTTCTGATTCTGCAATCTCACTTCATAGGGCGTATCTGCGGCGAAATGCAGCTGATTGATACGCACTGTGGGCAAACGATAACCGTCATTTTGAATAATGCCCATCAGCTCGGCTAAGGCTGCGGGTCGGTCACCCGAGCTACCCAGTGCTGAGCCTAAGGATGGCACCATAGAATCAAAGGGATAACCTAAACGCGCCCAACGTTGATGTATGTCGAGGAAGGCTTCAACTTCAAGCATCACTTGCACTCGTACGTCACGGGCGTTTTTATGCCGCGTCCTAAACAACCAACGGTAAACCTCTTGACGTTGTGCTTCACTCGCCTGCTTAACATCGTTCAAGTTGGCCTCAGGATTATGATTAAGATAATCCAGCACCCACAATTCCAAGGGATGCACCCGTGCGATATAGCCTTGATCTGGCAAATTATATTTATCCGGACCGTACTTGTTATATAAGCTCTTAATACGACCATCGGTATAACTTACCTGCGGCAATCTTTGCTTCAAGAAAGCCTTAAATGCCGCCATAGGTTCATCGGGCAGTAAATAGCGATACGCCGCCGTCAACTGCTGCTCCGACTGGGACAAACCGTCAAAAAACATGTCGAAACGCTCATTCGCAGCCACTTTTTTGTACTTGCGATAAAACTTAGTAACGAAGGTATTACCTTCTCTATCAGCAAATACCCGCAGATATTCGTCACGGCGCGGATCTTTATCATTACGCAGCAACTGGGCCATATTGCCCTCGTTTTGCATACTACTGCTGTAATTCACGATATCGCGCATGAGGCGCACAAACGGCAAGTTAACCGAATCCTGCAGGGCTTGGTAAAGTGTTGGCGTTTTTAAATCTTCTGTTTTTTTAAAGTTATTAAACACATGCAACCCACCACCGGTAAAAAATTGTTCACTGGTTGAGGCCGAATATTCTCGCTGTAACGCCGCATCTAACATGCGGTCTAAACGTCTGTCGGGATTCAAAATCAAGTAATCAATCGCCCAACGGGTTAAATGATCCCTAGGTTCGATAATGATAGATTCCAATTCAATCCCATGTTTCTTGGAATACTTGTCGTGGATCTCGGCAATGATTTCTAAGTAGGTCGCCATCACCCGCAATTTAGCGGTTGAGCCCAATTCCAACTTACTGCCCTCGTTAATATCAAAAGGCTGATCGGTGCTATCCGTCTGCACTCTAACTCGGTTGGCGGTCTCAGTGCGCTCATAAAGCGTAAAGCTATACAGTACGTTTTGCAGTTGACTTGGGTCGAGTAACCGTTCGCCAAGCAGACCCACTTTCTCCGCGGTAGGCACTTGCGCCAGACTGCGTAAGTAGTGACTGACTTTCTGCTGTAAGTCACTGTGTAAGCTACTATTGACCGTCAAATCGAGCCTGTCTAAATCATACAGCCCCACATTTAACATGCCTGCGGTGCGAATGCGAACTGTGTTCACGCCCTTATCTGCGCCAGATTGGGTGTTACGTTGCGGCTTGGCGACCTTAAACTGCAATTTCTGCGCGAGTGCAGCATCACGTAGGCCACGATCAATCAAATAATACTGGCCGAGTAAACGGATATGGCTATCGACTAAGTTTTCAAGATCTTCATGACCTTGTAATAGATAGTAGGACGGACGACGTTGGGCGATCATCAAGGCAACCACTTGTCGGAATACTTGTCCGCGCTTGGTGGCATTACCTTTGATCTGCGGCGATGCTAACAGCTTGTTTGCAGTATCGAAATCGGTACCAAACCACGCCCACAATCCATCACCAATACCATGAACTTCACCATGATTTGGCGCCGAAGATAATGGCACGGTATTCAGATAATCTTGAACGATGCGCTTACGAGCAGGTTCAGTGTTTTCACCTTGTTGGTACACGCGCACACTGGCCGAGCCAATTTGCAGTAACTTATCTTTAATACTCAAGGTTAAACCTTGGGAAGAATGGCGGAATTTCTCAATCTGAGTCGCGAGTGTACTGCCACCCGCGGTAGAGACATTCATACCAACCATTTCAGCAATTTGACTCATACCTGCCACCACAAAGCGTGGCCAGTCGATCACAGGATTGAGTTTCTCTTCCGTCGTCCATAACTCGCGGTTTTCAATAAACAGTAAAGTATTAACGATTTCATTGGGGATCTTATCGTCGTCCTGATAAACCCGTTTAGGATAGGCAAATTCGTATAAATCAGTATTGCGGCAATCGAGCAGCGTCAATCCAGATTGGGCCTTTTCATGGTAAGGCGGAAAAAATCCAAGTTGAGCGTATTCCTGCAACGCTGGCGAAAACGCCACTTGTTGCGTTACCTGAAAATTTCGTTGCAGTAACCTATCAATATACTGAGGTAACTTACTGTAGCCATGGCGCTCATCGAAAGGACCATAACTAGGATAAATAACCGCTTGGCTCGGTGAGCTTTCTAATTCATAGGTGAGCGTCTTAGCATATTGATTGATGAATTTTGCTTGATAAAACGAAGTTTTAACCTCAAGTCCAATCAGCAATGCAGCGCAGCAAATCAGAATGAAAAATAAGAACCAGACCCTGCCCTTTGATCTGGCTTTACGCGGCGGCTTAACCTTAGCTTTAGGCTCAGGTTGTGGTGGACGAGGACGATAATTTTCGAACTTCATCTCTGATGTGGAATTAGGCAAAACAGCTCCAAAAAAACACTAAAATATTCATCTTTCATGCAACTCAGCAAATCCGTTGCCACTCAGTAAAGCAAGATATCAAACTCATCTAGCCATTATCCGGCTCTATTAATTAGTCTTAGTACCCATTATGTTCCACACTTTATCAAACCTAACTTCACTGTAAAGAAGGGTGCCTGTGACCCACAACCGCCACTAATCAATACTCATGTTAAGCTGATAGTACATTTTGCCAAATATTAATTTGTTGATATCAAGGTATTTTCAGCGATTAAGGCAACAGACAGTATGACTTAAAAACAAAACGAACTAATTTAAGTCGCATAAAAAGAATGAGTCGCTTAATAATTACACGCTATTAACGAAGCCTCATCCCACATATTCATGCGCATCCCAGATAAATTCACGAAAATGTTTGCGACAGACAGACTCGTAACTTTCATTACCACCAATCGCCACTTGCTCACCCTCGCGCATCACCTTGCCTTCACCATCAAGACGCACCACCATGTTAGCCTTACGTCCACAATGGCAAATAGTCTTCAACTCAACTAATTTATCGGCCCAAGCTAATAAATAATGACTGCCGCTAAAAAGTTCGCCTTGAAAGTCCGTTCTTAGGCCATAGCAGAGTACAGGAATATCAATATTATCGACCACATGCGTCAGCTGCTTAACCTGTTCTTTACTCAAAAACTGACACTCATCCACCAACACACAACTTAATGGCGTAGCTTGATGCACATCGCTAATCATTTGAGTTAAATCATCTTGGCTACTAAATACCTGTGCTTCGGTTTCAATGCCAATACGTGAGGCCACTTTACCTTTGCCATATCTGTCATCTATGGAGGCTGTCATGACCAAAGTATTCATACCG
This sequence comes from Shewanella sp. SW1, assembly GCF_025653545.1. NCBI lineage: Bacteria > Pseudomonadati > Pseudomonadota > Gammaproteobacteria > Alteromonadales > Shewanellaceae > Shewanella > Shewanella sp. SW1. The sequence goes on from NZ_JAKKSG010000012.1 coordinate 64,114, forward strand.
CGTTCACGGTAGTTATAGGATGACTGTAATAGTGAAGTGGATTTACCCGCGTTCATTGCCGAATAATAAAAATACAATTGAGCCAAGACTTATACCCTTTAAAAACGTTATCGCTTACGCGTCTGCTACCAGAGCCAAATTGAGCGCTAGTCTAACATTGCGCTTCACATCAGAACACTAGCAGCCGCTAAGCTTTTATCATGAAATTCTGCAATGACACCAACTTATCAATCATTTTAATCTCCAATCGCCTCCTGAAATATTTCTAGTCCACTTCATTTAATACTCCTCCCTGCAAAAAACATAAAAAACGCCCCGATGCCGTTCAATTGTTAATGAAAGCTTAACTGAACCTTAAATATTGTTTCGTAAGGAAAAATTAGTAAAAGTTAAATTTAAAAAGTGTGATCTACCTCCAAAGTAATAGGTATAAATGGGCTTGCGCTCAAAAAACAAACATAGCGTTAACAGTAATATTTCATTCGAGACAAAACGTGCTCAATTAAAAAAAGAAAAGTATTCGATAGCTTGCAAATTGAGACCAACGGTCAAAGCACTAATCTACCCTGCAAACTTTAGTGCTCCACTCCGTCCTTTATTCGCATATTGGATCAAATGGAGATTATGATGAGAATTTTCACCTCTAGAAAACTGGCATATTTAGTTGCCTTAGCACTAACTGGCGCCCTTGTTGGCTGTGGCGATGATGGTAAAGATGGTGTAGATGGAGCACCAGGAACGCCCGGTATCCCTGGAACACCTGGTGAACCAGGAACACCCGGTGAGCCTGGAACACCGCCCCCAGTCACCAGTTCTACTATGACTAACGTCAAAGTGATCAACTATAGCTTTGGCGAAGGCAGTATCACTTACGAATTTGAAATTACAGATGAAAACAATAACCTAATCAACGGACTGTTAAATGCTCAAGCCAAAGTGGCTGCACTAACAGATAAAGGCTTCATCACTAACCGCACCGAAGCTGATAAAAGTGGTGTTGCAGATAATGTCCATATTGGCGGTGAAGCAACTCAAGCAACCGTCGGCGCTGAATTGACCGCTTTAGCTGATGGTCATTACCAATTTAAAGTACCAATGAAAGGGGTTAATCCAAGTACTGAAGGTATCGTTTGGTTACGTGTCGGTGGTAATAATGGTATTGCGACCTCTAAACCTCTGGTCGTTAACAAACCTGAAGGCACCCATTCAACCACAACTGATAGTTGTTACTCTTGCCATATCGACTATTCAACAAGCCCTCGTCGTCATGCAAGCTATGTCGCTACCGGCATGGACAGCGAAGTCACTTTCGTGGAAGGCTGTTTAGTGTGTCACGGCTCAGTCAGCCGCGCAGTTGTCAATGCTGAAGGTTTCTCTACGGGTGGCTATGCGACAAACACCCTATCTAAAATTGGTCATATCAATCACCAAGATTTTACTAAAGACTTTTCAGTACAAAACTGTACATCTTGTCACGTTGAAGCACCTAAAAACATCAACGTAGCTGGACCAGGTTGTATTGATTGCCATGACAGTGGTGGCGTACCAGGGGCTATTATCCCAAGTAATGGTGCGGATCTGCGCATTATGCACGAAAGCAAAGCGGGTATAACCGAACGCCAAGCGATTCGCGCTAAGTATAAATTGAGTCTATCAACACCTGTTAAAGTAGATGATATTTCTACCAAGACAGACCACTATGCGCCGACAGGTGCTGCGGCTGCAGTAACCGCCCCAGGCTGGTGTACAACGCTGACAGTGAAAGACACCGATGGTAACGTCTTTAGCATTAAAGACAACTTTAACTATTCTAGCCCGCTAGTATATGACGCTAAGAAACCCGTAGTTTATGCGGGCGCTTATTTACATTCCTATGAAAATGGCAGCTTAGTGGGTCGCCCAGGTAACCGTACTAACTACTACTATGGTTACAACACTGACGGCACTAAAAATATCTGTCATTTACTGACAGATATCAGCGCAGTGAATGCTAACTATGTTTATTCTGCCCGCGTGACATTCAGTACCGCTGGTTGGATGGAATATGATGGTAAGCAACGCTACCAAAGTAATGGCAACCTAAGAGCGACAGGTTATGATGGTTCTATGGGCATATCCTTTACGGCTTACTCAGATGTCGTTAACCCTGTCACCACTCAAAAGGTCTCTGGCTTCGAACGTCGTGAGATAGCGAGTACTAACAGCTGTACTACTTGTCACAACGATGCCACTGCGTTCCACAAAAATGGTGCCTTCGATGAAGGTGGTAAAGCTTGTATCGCCTGCCATGACAACGGCATGGAACGTACTTCAGCAGCCTTAGGCGCAGGTTTTGGTCCTATGGTGCACAGCTGGCACTGGGGTAATGGCGCTAAAGTCGGTGAAGTTAAAGCTGATGGAACTCAAGCGCAAACCGCTAACGGTGCAGGCGCGATTGAAGCCTCTACTAGCTGCGTTGCCTGTCATGAAAAAGCGATTGATTTAAGCAAAGTGCCAAATCAATACATCGCTGAGCCAGGTAGCAAAATGACAAGCCCAGTCACCGCTAACTGTTATGCCTGCCACACTAGCGATTCAGCTAAGGCGCATATGGCAAGCAACGGTGGTGAAATCAGCATACCAAAGGTTGCTGACTGGTTTAAACAACCGACCTCTGAATCCTGTGCAGTATGTCATGACACAGGTAGAAGTTCTGGTATTGATAAATACCACAAGTTTACTCGCTAATTAATCATCTCATCATCGCGTGATTAAGAAGTAAGTAAAAAGCGGTACCTATTTTCCCTGCAAGGAAATAGCCAAAGGAGTCTCGCTAATGCGAGGCTCCTTTTTTACTTAGACATTACCCGATAACAAGCCATTTTCAGTCCTATTTAAGTTACTAACGTTACAGTCCTAAAAAAACAACAATTCAAAGGAAGTCACTCAATTATGCGTAAAAGTTTTATTGCCATCGCCATCGGCGCCACTCTCACCGCCGGATTCATGGCAGGTTGCAGCAGCACAGAAACTAAAGCACCTAACGTTATCTCGGTACAAACCCAAAACCCGCTGTTCCAAGCCAGTAACCTGCAATATCAAGCCCCTGATTTTAGCCTCATCAAGAATGAGCACTTCGCGCCAGCCCTAGAGCAAGGCATGGCAGAGCAGTACCAAGAAATTCTCGCAATAGCCAATAATCCGGCAGCAGCAACCTTCGATAATACGATTGTGGCTATGGAGAAAAGCGGCGCCCTACTCAACCGTGCATCAAGCGTGTTTTATAATTTAGCAGGGTCAAACAGCAATCCAGAACTGCGTAAAATCCAAGGGGAAATGGCGCCAAAAATGGCGGCCCACTCAGATAATATCAACTTAAACCCAGCGCTATTTTCCCGTATCGAAGCCATCTATAACGACCGCACTAACTTAGGGTTAACCCCAGAAGCCGTACGTTTGGTTGAGGTATATCACCAACGCTTTATCATGGCTGGCGCTAAACTTACCGATGAACAAAAAGTTAAAATCCGCGCGTTAAATGAAGAACAATCAACACTAACGAATGAGTTCTCTCAGCGTTTATTACGCTTAACCAAAGAAATCGCCGTTGTGGTGGATTCAAAAAGTGAACTTGCTGGATTAACCGACGGTGAAATAGCTTCAGCCGCGAACGATGCCAAAGCGGCCGGTCACGATGGCAAGTATCTGATTAACATAACCAACACCACTCGCCAACCTGTGTTGGCATCACTGGAAAACCGTGAGCTACGCCAGCGTATTTGGGAAGCCTCAGCGAACCGTGGCTTAACTGGTGAAAACGAAACTGCGTCACTCGTATCTCGTTTAGCGAAACTCAGAGCCGAGCGCGCAACACTATTAGGCTATGAAAACTGGGCAAGTTATCGATTAGCACCGCAAATGGCCAAAACACCCGAAGCGGTTTACAGCATGTTTGGTTCAATGGTGCCTGCGGTAGTTGCTAACACAGAGAAAGAAGCGGCCGACATTCAAGCGATGATCACTAAAACCGGTGGGAAATTTGAACTGGCACCGTGGGACTGGGAGTTTTACGCAGAAAAAGTCCGCCAAGAAAAATACGCTCTCGATGCCAATAGCATTCGCCCATACTTCGAATTTAACCGCGTGCTCGAAGACGGCGTATTCTACACACTCAAAGAACTCTATGGCGTCACCTTAAAACCACGCCCAGATTTACCGGTTTACCATCCCGATGTAAAAGCCTACGAAATGTTTGATGCCGATGGCTCAAGCATGGCCATTTTCTACGCCGACTATTTTGCCCGTGAAGGTAAACGTGGTGGCGCTTGGATGAGTTCGTTCGTCGGTCAATCCTTCCTCGAAGGCACTAAACCTGTGGTCGTCAACGTGATGAACATAAAGAAAGCGCCCGAAGGTCAACCCACATTCGTCAGCTATAACGAAGTCACCACTATGTTCCATGAAATGGGTCACGGCACCCACGGCATGTTCTCTAAAGTGACTTATCCAAGTCTGGCGGGTACCTCGGTTTCACGCGACTTTGTCGAATTTCCATCGACGTTTGAAGAAGATTGGGCCGCCCATCCAAAAGTGTTAGCGAACTACGCGAAACACTACGAAACGGGCAAACCCATTCCCGATGAACTGCTGCAAAAACTGCTGAAATCAGGCAGTTTCAACCAAGGCTTTGACACACTGGAATACATGGCCGCTGCATTAGTAGACATGGAATGGCATTCATTAAGCCCAGATACCCCGCTGCAAGATGTACCAACCTTTGAAGCCAATGCCCTGAAAAAGCACGGCTTAAACATCAGTGCCGTACCTCCGCGTTATAAGTCGACCTATTTTGCCCACGCCTTCCCCGGCGGTTACTCGGCAAGTTATTACGCTTATATGTGGAGTGAGATTTTAGCGGCGGATGCGTTTGCCTATGTACAAACCCAAGGTGGGCTCAATCGTGAAATCGGCATGAAGTACCGCAAAACGATCCGTGAAGTGGGTAATAGCATAGCGCCAATGGACGCCTACAAAAACTTCCGCGGACAAGAACCAACCACAGAAGGCTTACTTAAACGCCGCGGTCTAGATCAAGCACGCTAAGCTAAGAGTTGATAGCCTTAATGCGATAGGCTAGAGATAAAGACAAACTCAGCCTTAACCAAAAAATCAGCCAGCATAATGCTGGCTGATTTATTTTGACTTATTTGTCGTGAACGTTTGCAGTGAAAGGTTTCAATTAACGTCTAGCTAATTGCGCCTTTCGATTTGATTTTAAGTACGATAATACTGATCACAAATGCCACACTACAAGCCACTAAACCCGCGACAACAGACTCGGTAAATCCAAGTGCCACATAACCCACTAAGCTAATAAACGCCGCAATGAGTGCATAAGGTAGCTGAGTCACCACATGGTCGATGTGGTGGCAACTGGCGCCCGTAGACGACAAGATAGTCGTGTCGGAAATTGGCGAGCAGTGATCGCCAAATACAGCCCCCGCCAGCACAGAGGCAAGCATAGGCAACATCATGCCAGTGTGGCTTCCCATCGCCATATCAGCAGCAATCGGCAACATGATCCCGAACGTACCCCAGCTAGTACCAGTTGAGAACGCGGTAATACCTGCTAGCACAAACATTAAGGCGGGTAAAAACGCGAACGGAATATTTCCTGTTGCTAAACTCGCCATAAACTTACCGGTTTCGAGTTGACCAATCACACCTGCGATTGTCCAAGCAAATAACAGGATGTAAATCGCCGGCAGCATAGAGCGAGCGCCCTGCACTATACCTTTGACTATCATCAATTTCTCAACGCCTTGCACTAAATTCAATATCAGCGAAACCGCTAGACCAATTAATGCACCAAAGAAAAGTGATGAACTGACATCGGTTTTCTCAAAAGCAGAAATAATATTAAATTCAATCCCTTCCGCCGCGAGTACTTGAGCGCCACTGTTAATCATAAAATAGAGGGTTGCAAATACCAACACGGTAATCGGCAGGAACAGACCTAAAATCTTACCAGTTTCGGCTTCAGGTAAATCCGCGTTCGCCCCAGGCGGTAATCCCTTAGACTCATCGTATAAATTACCACGTTGGGCATTGAGCTCATGCTCACGCATTGGCCCAACATCTAATCCCATAAAAACAACAAAAAGTAATAATAATAAGGAGAAGATTGCGTAAAAGTTCATTGGGATCATTTGAATAAAAATACTCAAATGACCCGTATCAGCAAAACCATGGGCAGTTAATATCCCGCCAATGAGTGCGATAATATAAGCGCCCCAGCTCGAAACTGGAGAAATAACGCACACAGGCGCCGCAGTAGAATCTAATAAATAAGCTAACTTAGCGCGGGAAACATAATAACGATCGGTAACAGGTCGAGCGACCGAACCAACAACTAAACTATTGAAATAATCATCAATAAAAACTACGCAACCTAAAAACATGGTCAATAGTTTAGCGTCACGTTTATTACGTATATGTAAACGAGCCCAATCGGCAAAAGCCCGCGCGCTGCCACTTACGGTAATTAACGCTGTAATCATTCCCAGTACAATTAAGAAACCGAGAATATATAAGTTCCACGAATTTAGACCTTTATCAGTCCAAAAAAGCCCTTTAACGCCATTAAATACAAACTCACCCGTTGCTAAAGGTGAAAATTGATTGAGCAATAAAGCACCAATTAAAATACCTAACCCCAAAGAAAGCAGTACACGGCGAGTCAAGATCGCCAATACGATAGCCACCGCAGGCGGCAACAAGGAAAGTGCCGAATCGGCATAATTCATAACAGTCATTGATTATTATCTTCGTTAAATACGAATGGAGGGCGACTGAACTGGTGGGAAAAGGCAATAGATACCCAAGGTCACCTGTCCTATCAGTAGCGCTCCATAGTAACTATTCCCAATATCCATATCGGAAAATACTATGGCAGTGCTGCACCTATTAGGTACAACCCCAGCAGTTGATCGTGATAAATCGAACCACTTCGGCACCAAATCCTTTCGCAATCGATCAACGGAATCACCCTACTGATCACTACTAATATTTGGCGCGCCTCTACTTCTAAGAACGCCCTTGCACGGGCGTGAGGCACATAAAAACATAAGCGGCTTAGCAGATGCTACCGCAAAGCCACTTAATGTGACCTAGATCACAGATAAAATCAACTGAGACTTGTAATCAGCTCAGGAACCGCCTCAAACAGATCTGCAACGAGTCCATAATCGGCAACTTGAAAAATCGGCGCTTCAGGATCTTTGTTGATTGCAACGATGACTTTAGCGTCTTTCATGCCGGCTAAATGTTGAATCGCGCCAGAAATACCGACGGCAATATACAAGTTTGGCGCAACGATTTTACCGGTTTGACCCACTTGTAAATCGTTAGGCACAAAACCTGCGTCAACTGCAGCGCGTGATGCGCCAACGGCTGCACCGAGCTTGTCAGCAAGTTGCTCTAACATACCGAAGTTTTCACCACTGCCCATGCCTCGGCCGCCAGATACGATAATGCCAGCATTGCCTAACTCTGGACGGGCAGAAACTGTCAGCGATTGAGAAACAAACTGAGTTCTCGCTTCAAACACTTTATCAAGTGTCGTCACAGCCGCACTGTTACCTTCTGGCGCAGCGTCAAACGCACTGGCGCGCACTGTCATCACTTTAATGGCATCATGGCTTTGCACTGTCGCTAAGGCGTTACCCGCATACACAGGGCGCACAAAGGTATCGGCATTGACAACAGTAATGACTTCTGAGATTTGCGCGACATCTAATAATGCCGCAACGCGCGGAAGCGTGTCCTTACCTAAACTTGAAGCCGAGGCCAGAATGTGACCATAGTTTGGCGCTAAGTCCACCAGCAATTTGGCAAAATTTTCCGCTAAATGCGCTTCATACACGCTGGCATCGGCAACGAGTACTTGGCTAACACCTTGTAGTGCCTGTACCGCTTGGACAACCGCGCCACATTGGTGACCCGCAACCAAGACATGCACTTCATCGCCTATGGCACGGGCGGCGGTAACAATTTTTGCCGTATCGAGTTTCAGTGCAGCATTATCATGTTCAGCTAATACTAAAATGGCCATTTAGATCACCTTCGCTTCATTTTTTAACTTTTCAACTAGCTCAGCTACCGACGCTACCATGATGCCCGCTTTACGTTCAGCTGGCGGAGTGACCTTCACAATCGTTTGGTGACTCTTTAACGTCACGCCTAAGTCTGCCACAGTAAATACTTCTAATGGCTTACGCTTAGCTTTCATTATGTTAGGCAATGAAGCGTAACGGGGTTCGTTCAAACGTAAATCGGCGGTCACAACAGCAGGTAAAGGCAGTTTAAGAGTTTGCATGCCGCCGTCAATTTCACGGGTGACTTGTAATGTATTCGCTTCTAATTTGATTTCTGAAGCAAAGGTCGCCTGTGGCATATCCATTAACGCGGCAAACATTTGGCCAGTTTGGTTATTATCACCATCGATGGATTGCTTACCAAAAATCACCAGCTCTGCTTGTTCTTTGTCTTGTACCGCTTTGAGCAATTTGGCGATAGACACTGGCACGAGCTCTTCTTCAGTATCGATATGAATTGCACGATCTGCGCCTAATGCAAGCGCGGTACGCAGTTGTTCTTGCACGGCTTTATTACCAATACTGACAACAACCACTTCAGTAGCGCTACCCGCTTCTTTTAAACGAACCGCTTCTTCTACTGCGATTTCACAAAAAGGGTTCAACGCCATTTTTAGGTTTGCAGTGTCAACACTTGTATTGTCAGCTTTGACCCTGACCTTCACATTGGCATCAACAACGCGCTTAACGGGCACCAATACTTTCATAGGGTTTCCTTCCTACACTTTCATGTACATGGACAAAACATTGGTTAATACCAATGCAGGATAGAGCAACTTTACGTCCTGTTAACGTTAACGTCAACCAAAGTCAAACGCCTGTTTGTATTTTTTAATCCGCTGCAACGGCCACTTTTTTGGACACTTATTTGAGGGAATAAGAAAAGTTCAAAAAATAAATAATATTTAATTTCCTTAAAACGCATAATTTTATTTGATTCGAGCTATATTAGTTTCTATCATTTAGGTGTTGTTCACCATTATCCTGTATTAAAAATAGAGTGGGACGAAAATAGATATGAGCGAATTTTTAGAGATATTAACTCACGGCCGTCGTTTTAAAGCTGCAGTAAAAGAACTTAGCGTTGAAGAGTTACGTGATTTAGCCGACAAATTAGATAAAATTTTAGTAGAACGCGAGTCTATGGCTGAGGAAGAAGAACAAGCCATGGCAGCTCGTAATGCTAAGATTGAAGAAATCCGTCAACAAATGGAAGCCGTTGGTTTATCAATTGATGACTTAGGTGGCGTAGCTGTTAAAGCTGCTGCGAAGAAACGCGCTCCTCGTCCAGCCAAATACCAAATTGAAGTTGACGGTGAAATGGTTCAATGGACTGGCCAAGGCCGTATGCCTACCGTATTTAAGAACGAGATCAACAAAGGTCGTTCTATGGAAGATTTCTTAATCTAATCCAACCAAGTGTGATGGCGCTAATTGCCAACACCAGTTTGCATAAAAGCTCGCATTAGTTGCGAGCTTTTTTATATCCATCAATCATTTCAAACTTAAACAACAGCCGTTAATTCTGCACCTCACTCCCGCTCAAATTACGTTACAATTCAGCCTTAGTATTTACATCTGCTTTCAGTTACTCTTTGTTCACCCTCACTCGATTGAATAAAATAATGCAGATAAACAATAAGATAATGATAAGCTGCAGCATAATCGCTAGCTTAGTATCACAAACAACATTTGCCCAGCTCAATACTGGAACAACATCCAGTAAACTCACTGCATTTACCCATGCTGAATTAATTATTGCCCCGGGAAAACGTTTAAGCGATGCCACTTTATTAATTGAAAATAATCGAATTAAAGCCATTATTGAGCACAACGACATTCCCGCTGGCGCATTTAGAATCGATTTGAGTGGTTATACAATTTATCCCGGATTTATCGATCCTTTTACTGATTATGGGATTGAGTTCGAATATCCCAAACTTAAGCTCACTCGCCCCGTCTATGATATAAAGCGTATCGGTGGTAATGCGGAAAATGGTGCAATTCATTCTGAAAAAGAATGGTTTAATTACGTTTACCCCAATAAAAAACGCGCAAAAGAGTGGATTAATAATGGTTTCACCAGTGTGCAAAGTAGCAAACTCGACGGTATCTTCCGTGGAACGGGTGTCAGCCTTTCATTAGCGGACAAAACGGCTAATGAAGTGATTTATCGCGCCCGCAGTCAACCTTTTATGGCATTTGATAAAGGTTCGTCTGAACAAGATTATCCCTCATCATTAATGGGCAGCATTGCACTTATTAGGCAAACCTTTGCCGATGCAAATTGGTATAACCAAAATAAAAACAAACCTGCCAATGGCGCAATAAACAATCAAGTCGAATTTAATATCGCCTTTGAGCGTTTAGATAATTTAGCCGATAAGCAAATTATCTTTGAAACCAAAAATCTCAATGACCAATTACGTGCAGCCCATTTACTCAAAGAACATAAACTGCCAGCCAACCTACTTGGTAATGGTCAAGAATACTCACGCATCAATGAGTTAAAGGCGCTGAACTATCCGTTGATCTTGCCTTTAAACTATCCGCAGGCACCCGATGTCGGCACTGATGATGCTGATCGTGAAGTATCACTGGCGGATTTAAGACAGTGGGAACGTGCACCAACCAATCCTGCAGCGGTAGCTAACGCAGGTATCCCCTTTGCGTTAACGCAGTTTGGGATTAAGACCGATGCCTTCTGGCCGCGCCTACGCCAAGCCATTGCCCAAGGTTTAAGTGAAGAAAACGCTCTCGCAGCACTCACCACCCAAGCCGCAGAGATGACAGGCACCGCCGACTTTACCGGTAAACTCGCGTCCGGTTATATGGCTGACTTTGTTATCACTAAAGGCAATATCTTTAAAGATGGCCAGATCTACAGTGTTTGGTTGCAAGGTCAGGAGCAAAGTCTGCGCTCACTTCCCCAAGCACGATTACTGGGAGATTACCAATTAAGCCTCAATAACCTCACGCTAGATTTATCGCTACATGATGAAAGTAAAAGTGATAAACCCAACATCCAAGGCAATTTAAGCAGTGGCGAACAAAGTATCTCACTCACTCAACTTAAGTTAGATGATAACGGAAGATTGAGCTTTACTGCCGATTTGAGCGCCGCAGGCATTAACGGCCTTAGCCGCTTTACGCTGTGGATGGCCGATGACGGCATTCAAGGTCGTATGGTCGATGCAAAAAGTCGCACTACAAATGTTGCCGGTGTCGCTTTAACTCAAACTGCAAAGCTCAAAAAAGCAGACCAAGCAAGCAATCATGCTCCCAAGAATGAAGCCAACACGAGCCTAGTGAGTCACCTCACCTTCCCTAACGTCGCTTACGGACTAAGCGAAGCACCTAAAGTGGAGAAGCTACACATCAAAAATGCCACCCTGTGGACATCGGATAAACAAGGTATTCTCGAACATGCTGATCTCTTGATGGCCAATGGCCGCATCGAAAAAATTGGCCAACAATTAAGTACGCCATCAGGTTATCAAGTCCTCGATGCAACAGGTAAACACCTCACCGCCGGCATAGTCGATGAACACTCGCATATCGCCATTAATGGCGGTACTAACGAAGGAACAGACGCAGTTACCTCTGAAGTACGCATTGGCGATATTATTAATCCCGACGATATTTCAATCTATCGTGCCTTAGCGGGCGGCGTCACCAGCGCGCAATTACTCCACGGTAGCGCCAACCCTATCGGTGGCCAATCACAACTGATCAAAATGAAATGGGGCGAGCCAGCTGAACAACTCAAATTTGTTAACGCGCCCGCCAGTATCAAATTTGCTTTAGGTGAAAACGTCAAACAGAGTAACTGGGGCGAGAAATTTGTTCAGCGCTTCCCCCAGACTCGCATGGGAGTAAAAGCCTTATTTGAAGAAACCTTCGACGCTGCTATCGCCTATGAAAAGGCGTTAAAAACCTATGATAATCTGCGCTCCAGCGATAAAAAGAAAACCATCGCCCCGCGTCCAAGTTATCGTCTGCAGGCGGTCGCCGAAGTATTAAACCAGCAACGCGACGTACATATTCATTCCTATGTACAGTCAGAAATCCTGATGTTTATTCGCTTGGCCGAGGCCTATCACTTTAAAGTACAAACCTTTACCCATGTGCTCGAAGGTTACAAAGTGGCGAGTGAACTGGCTGCCCATGGTGCTGGCGCATCGACCTTTGCCGATTGGTGGGCCTATAAGTTTGAGGTGTATGATGCGATTCCGCAAAACGCGTGCCTGATGCAAAACAAGGGGGTGATCACCAGCATTAACTCAGACGATTATGAAATGCAGCGCAGACTCAACCAAGAAGCGGCTAAGTCTATGATGTATTGCAATATGTCGAAGGAAGACGCTTGGAATATGGTCACTATCAATCCAGCCAAACAATTAAGAGTCGATGAGTTTGTGGGTTCACTCACCCCAGGCAAAATGGCCGATATCGTACTCTGGAACGCAGAGCCACTGTCTATTTACGCCAAAGTGACGCAGGCATGGGTTGAAGGAAAACGCTATTTTGACCGCGACCAAGACCAAGTTGCCCAACAAGCTGTGGTGAACGAGCGCGCCGCACTTATCCAAAAAATTCTCAGCAGTGATGACCAAACTAAAGCGGGTGAAAAAATCACGCCACTCAACGAGCCACAGTGGCACTGCGACACCCACTATCAGGCATGGGGCCACGCTCATGAGGGAGCCAAATAATGCAACATTTATCTAAAACCGTTTTGTTTGTGGCGCTACTCGGCGCAATTTGCATCACGCAGGCCCCAGCAATGGCCAATGATATCGTACCTACGCCTAAACAAAGCCGCAGCGTACTGATTAAAAACGCCACTGTGCACACAGTCACTCAAGGCGTGCTCAGCAACACAGACGTCTTAATTGAAAATGGCAAGATCACGGACGTTGGGCCCCAACTCACCAGCCAAACCAACAGTGCAACCGCAGAAACCAGTGACACTCAAATCATCGATGCCAGCGGTAAACACTTGTATCCGGGCTTAATCGCCCTAGACACCAGCTTAGGCTTAGTAGAAATTGAAATGAGCCGCCCAACGGTTGATAACGCCGAGGTAGGCTATATCAATCCGCAGATCAGCACGGCCACAGCTTACAATGCGGATTCGGAGCTCATCCCGACCATACGTTACAACGGCATTACCCACGCACAAATCGTTCCGAGCGGTGATGGGTTAGCAGGACAATCGGTACTGGTGGATCTCGATGCATGGACGATTGAAGATGCGATGACACCAAGTGCTGGACAGTTCCATGTCTATTGGCCGCAAATCAAACGCATGCCAGAAGATGAAAAAGAGAAAGCCAAGGCCATTGAGAAAAATCAGTTGGCGATCGACAAGCTCAATATCGCCTTTGAAGATGGCTATCGCTATTTCTTAAGTGATAAGGCCAGCGGCAAAGACAAAAACCAGAATGAAGATCCACAGTCTGCGACTAACAACCTGCGCTGGCAGGCTATGCTGCCGCTATACCAAGGCAAAGCGACACTGTTTGCCCATGCCGACAGTGTTGGCCAAATTGAGCAAGTGATCGCCTTGACGAAAAAATACCAATTCAAACTGGTAATTGTCGGCGGATACGATGCATGGCGTTTGGACTCAAGCCTAAGGGAAGTTAAAGCTGGGGTCATTTACCCTCATACCTTGAGTCTGCCTAAACGTAAAGATGAGCCAGTCGATTTACCCTTTAAGATCCCATCTTTACTCGCCAATGCAGGTATTCCCTTCGCCCTTGGGTTCTCATCGGACTGGAATAGCCGTAACCTCCCCTACGCCGCAGGTTACAGCGCCGCTTATGGTTTAACGCCTGAACAAGCACTTAAGTCCATCACCTTAGATGCCGCAAAACTGTTAGGTGTGGAAGATTTAGGGGCGATAGCGGTGGGATACCAAGGCAGTGTCGTGCTGTCCGAGGGGGACATTCTCGACCCTATGACCAATAAGATCGAAGCTATTTGGATTGAAGGGCGGCAGATAGATCTGAATAATCGCCATCAGCAGCTTTATCAAAAGTACCTTAAGCGGTAGAATTTGCTCAGATAATAATATCGCATCGGCGCAGCCTACCAAGGCTGCGCAGTTTTCTCCTCAACTTCAGGTCAAACCATGAAAATTATCCTCTCAAGTGCATTAGTGCTCCTGCTCAGTGCCTGTGCAAGCGACTACAGTTTTAACAGTAATTTGGACAGTGAGGCGATTAATGACTATTTCAAGGCATCCGATGTCATCCTTTATGAAGGTGATACCTTGCCTAAAGGTCATTATGAGTTAAAAGGATTGGTCGAAGGTGAGTCCTGTCAGGCCGATACCAACGGCGCGCCTGCGTCACTTGCCGATGCCAGAACCGAAGCCCGTCGCAATGCGGCAGATAAAGGGGCTAACGGCATTATCATCAAGCAATGTGTCATATTTGAAGAAGCTGCCCAAGGTTGTATCAGCCGCGCATTATGCGTTGGTCAAGCAGTAAAAACGGCTACAACAGAGTAAGCCTCACGCATATTAAGCATACTGCTCGCGGCGTGATCCTATAGTGTTCTAAGATTGCCCCTATCAACCGCTTAATGGCTAACGCTTCGTGACCAACGCTGCATTATTAGCGCACAAAGATGGGCCTTAATGATTAGCTTAGAATGATGAGCTTAGGCGGTTGTTATACTTACCCTTTAGGTAATTTTTTGCATGACATTTACCAACCAAATTATCGCAGTGGCAACATGCCGCACGCCCTATAAACAAAAATTTGGCATACCAAGACAACCCGGACTTGTTGAAGCGCGTGGTTATGTCGAACTAGAGTCCCATGTGAATCATATCGATGCGGTGCGTGGCATAGAGCAATATTCACATCTCTGGTTACTGTTTTGCTTCCATGAGAATCTTACCCAAGGTTGGAAAACCACAGTCAGGCCGCCGCGTTTAGGCGGCAATGAAAAACTCGGCGTGTTCGCCACTCGTTCCACTTTTCGCCCCAATGGCATAGGCCAGTCTGTAGTGAAATTGCACGGCGTAGTGCAGCGCAAGGGCAAAGTGTGCCTCGAAATTTCAGGTATGGATCTGCTCGATGGCACGCCGATTATCGATATTAAGCCATACATTCCTTTCTCAGATTCTATTACCGATGCTGTAGGCGGCATTGCCCAAGACGCGCCTAAACTGATTTCAGTGGTGTATTCTGACAATGCCAAGACGCAGATTGAGCGTTACGCCCTGCAGGAAACCTACACAGATTTAGCCGTACTTATCCGCGGTGTGCTCGGCCAAGATCCACGTCCCGCCTACAAAAAAGCCAAGGACGATCCTAAGTTATACCAAGTCGCCCTCTATGATTTAGATGTGTTCTGGCACATGGCGGTCGATGATAATGACCAAGAATATATCTTAGTATTGGAACTCAAACCGGGGAAATGTGGCTAAATGTCTGTATCAGAGCTGGCATCTTTGCCTGATTATCAAAGCCAGCATAAAAAGCGGCTCTCTTGGATGCCGTGGCTGTATTTTTCTTTAAAAGAGAAACATTTAATCTGGGCCAAACCTTGGCAAGACGATATTCAAGCAAAACTTTGTGCCCTCGAAACGGTAACTATCGGCGAGCACTGTTTTATCGCCCCCGAGGCGCAGTTATTCGCCGAACCCAATCGTGATATCCGCATCGGTAATCGCTGCATGATCGCCGCCGAGTGTTTTTTGCATGGACCTATCACGCTAGGGGACGAAGTGGCGATTAATCATGGTTGCTCCTTCGATGGCGGCAGGGTCGGTATTCAAATTGGCAGCCAGACTCGCATCGCTAATAATGTCACTATTTATGCCTTCAACCATGGTATGGTGCCAGATACGCCCATATATCAACAAGCTGCCAACTCAAAGGGCATTGTTATTGGTAAAGATGTGTGGATTGGCGCTCAGGCAGGCATAGTCGATGGTGTGACAATTGGCGATCACGCTGTGGTGGGTATGGGCAGCATAGTGACGAAAGATTTACCCGACTGGGCGATAGTGGCTGGCAACCCCGCCAAAGTGATTGGCGATAGACGGGATAAGTAAGCAGTAAGGATAATCTTGATACTAGCAGTGACGAAGTCACGCTCTAACAGCACAGCACTCTTCCTTGCGTTATCCGTTATCCGTTATCCGTTATCCGTTATCCGTTATCCAGCATCAAAAAATGCTATTTATCTCCCAGCTAGTTGAATTTAACCTAAATCCCTAGGTGACATCACCAAAGCAGGTGATAAAATGGCGACCATTCAACTCAAATTTGGACATCGGTAATGCGCGTCAGCAAGTACCTGCTATCAACACAGAAAGAAACTCCTGCCAACGCAGAAGTCATTAGTCATCAATTAATGTTACGTGCGGGCATGATCCGTCGTAATGCGTCGGGCCTATATAGCTACCTCCCCACGGGCTTACGTGTACTACGTAAAGTCGAAGCCATTGTTCGTGAAGAAATGAACAAAGCCGGTGCAATTGAAATTCTAATGCCTATGGTACAACCGGCAGACTTGTGGGTAGAAACGGGTCGTTGGGAAAAGTTTGGTCCCGAGCTGCTGCGCTTTAAAGATCGTCACAATCGCGACTTCGTACTGGGGCCAACCCATGAAGAAGTGATCACGGATCTCATTCGTAAAGAAGTCAGCTCATACAAGCAATTACCGCTGAATCTTTACCAAATCCAAACCAAATTCCGTGACGAAGTTCGTCCACGTTTTGGCATGATGCGCTCACGCGAATTCTTGATGAAAGACGCCTACTCTTTCCACCTTGACGTCGATACCATGAATGAAACCTATGAGGCTATGTACACAGCCTATAGCAACATTCTATCGCGCATGGGCTTAGCTTTCCGCCCAGTTTTAGCTGATACGGGTTCAATCGGTGGCAGCATGTCACACGAGTTCCACGTGCTAGCGCAAAGCGGTGAAGATTTAATTGCTTACTCAACGGGTAGCGATTATGCGGCTAACATTGAGAAAGCCGAATCACCTATGCCAACTGAACCACGCGGCGCAGCCACTGAAGCATTGCGTTTAGTCGATACCCCAAATGCAAAGACTATTGCGGAATTAGTTGAGCAGTTTGATTTGGATATCACCAAAACGGTCAAAACCTTAATCGTTAAAGGTGCGACCGAAGCCGCTCCGCTAGTGGCGTTAATCGTTCGTGGCGACCATGAACTCAACGAAGTCAAAGCCGACAAGTTAGATTTAGTAGCATCACCATTGGAAATGGCGCCAGAAGCCCTAATCCGTGACGCCATTGGCGCAGGTCCTGGTTCACTTGGCCCTATCGGTCTTAAAATCCCTATCGTTATCGATCACAGCGTTAGCGTCATGAGCGATTTTGCCGCCGGTGCTAACGTTGATGACCAACACTATTTTGGTATCAACTGGGAACGCGATCTGCCGACAGCGCAAGTTGCCGACATCCGTAACGTAGTCGAAGGCGAGCCAACACCTGATGGTTCAGGCACTTATGCTATGGCACGCGGTATCGAAGTGGGCCATATTTTCCAACTGGGCACTAACTACTCTAAATCGATGAACGCGACTGTACTTGACGAAAATGGCAAGTCACAGGTGCTACTGATGGGTTGTTACGGTGTCGGCGTGAGCCGTATTGTGGCAGCAGCCATCGAACAAAACTTCGATGACCGTGGCATCATTTGGCCAGAAGCGATTGCGCCATTTAGCGTGGGTATTCTGCCAATGAACATGCACAAGTCGCACCGCGTAACCGATATCGCCGAGCAGTTATACAAAGACTTAAACGAAGCGGGTATCGAAGTGTTATTGGATGATCGTAAAGAGCGTCCAGGCGTGATGTTCGCCGATATGGAACTGATTGGTATCCCACATACAGTGGTGATTGGCGATCGCAATATTGATGCTGGCGTATTTGAATACAAAAACCGCCGCACAGGTGAAAAACAAGATATTCCATTCGATCAACTGCTCGACTTCCTGAAAAACGCAGTTAAAGGCTAAGCCTCAACGCGAAATGTAGACAAGCTGAAGATCAAAAACGAAACGCACTTGAGCCCAGCTTAAGTGCGTTTTTTATTGGACTTTTTATTGACCTTCATCGTTCACATTGGCTCGCAACATGACTTTTTATGTGTGGCTGTTTACTGCTGTATTTTGGGCACTGTATTTTTGGCAAGGTATTTTGCGCTAACAGATACTGACTCGGAGCGACGCCCATCAACTGCCTAAACATATAACCAAAGGCTGAACCCGAGGCATAACCTAAGGATAACGCTGTAGTGAGCACTGATTCACCTCGGCTGAGCATCTGAATCGCTACCTGCAATCTAAGCCTTTGCAACCATTGGCTATAACTCAGCCCAGTTTGCTGTTTAAATAATCTCGCTAACGTGCGGGCCGAGGCACCGACCTCCCGCTGCCAATCAACCAAAGTGCGCTGTTCGCTTGGATCGGCAAGCAAAGCCTCGGTAATGCGCAGTAATTTTTTATCCCTAGGATAAGGTAAATCCAAGGCGACCTTAGGGGCGAGTACCATAAAGTCACGGATCACCATCAAGAGCCGCATGACGCGATCCTTAAAATCGGGATCAATTAGCCCAGCCTCACTCTTCACTAAGGTATTAGCCTCTTGCAGTAATAACTGCAAAACTGGCTTCACACTCAAACAAGTACTGTCGGGTGGAAACCCGCCTATCCGGGTTTCATCCAAATACAGACTACTCAATTGCACCTGACCTAGCGCGATAACCTCATGATCGACAAAGGGAGGCACCCACACCGCTTGTTCAGGCGGCACAATGTAACGCCCAGCAGGCGTGATCACACTCAGCACACCTTGACTGGCATAAATGACCTGTCCCCAAGAATGACTATGGCGCTGCACATGTTCAAACGGCTTGAGTGTTCGCTTAAGCAACATGATGGAGGCACTTAGCCCTGCGGCGGCTAAACGTGAAGGTGCGACCTGCGTGTGCTGAGTAATATGCTGCTGGGATAAATGCGTGTCAGTGACTTGATTCAAGGTGTTATCGCCCAAGGTGATTTTTATATCGAAGCTTCTTTTCAAATTATCGAGCCTCTTTGTTTAGAAGTACCTTTATGCAAAGAAGTGTCTTTATATCTAGACATTAAGTCAATCTATCGAGCTAAAGCCAAAGCTGCAAACGCTAACATGTCATATCAGACTGAATAAATTGGAGATGACATGAGTATCCACATGGATAAAAATCGCGTAACGCCCGTTACATTACAAAAAATGAAAGGTAAAACCCCCATAGTTGCTCTAACCGCCTATGAAAAGCCGATGGCAGAAATTATCGATCCCCATGTGGATATGATTATCGTCGGCGACTCCGTCGGCATGGTGGTTTATGGGCAAGACTCTACACTCGGGGTCACCTTAGAAATGATGATTAATCATGGTCTTGCTGTCACTCGCGGCGCAGCACATGCCTGCGTTATTATCGATATGCCCTTTGGGAGTTATCAAGAATCGCCTCAGCAAGCCTTCAAACATGCCAGCCAAGTATTAATACGCACAGGCGCGCAGGCGGTAAAACTCGAGGGTGGCGCAGAGATGCTCGACACCACTCGTTTTTTAACCCAGCGAGGGATCCCTGTAATGCCACACATAGGATTAATGCCGCAACACGTGAATCAATTGGGTGGATTTAAAACCCAAGCAAGAGATGCTGCCGCCATCGAAGCCCTCGTTAGTTTAGCGAAAGACTTTGAGCAAGCAGGCGCTTTTAGCATACTGATTGAAGGCACATCCGAGCTCGCGGCGCGCACAGTGACGGCAGGAGTCTCAATCCCAGTCATAGGCATTGGCGCCTCACCCGCCTGCGATGGTCAAGTGCTCGTGACTGAGGATATCTTAGGCTTATTTTCTGACTACACGCCTAAATTTGCTAAACGCTATATCGACTTAGGACCATTGATCACTAAGGCCTGCGCCCAATATGCCCAAGAAGTGAGGACGGGTGAGTTTCCAACATCGGAGCATTGCTTTGGCCTCAGCAAAACGACCAAAGTTACAGCGGATTAATTGTCTAAAGCGAAATGTTCCAGCAATCGAATAAACGATAAATCGAAATTTACAACTAATTGAGTCTACCGACTTGCTTTTTATAGGGGGGCGTTGCTTTAATAAAACTATTAAAACAATAAATTGAGTCTGAAGATTGCCTACATCAACTGCATTAGTCTTAGGCGGTGGCGGCGCTAGGGCGGCCTACCAAGTCGGCGTGTTAAAAGCACTGGTCCAGCTTTATCCACGCAATCATGGTATTCCCTTTAAAATTATTTGCGGAACCTCTGCGGGTGCCATCAATGGCACCGCTATCGCTACCCATGCCTCTTGCTTTCACCTTGGTGTCAGAAAACTCGAATGGGTTTGGCGTCACTTTGAAACTCGAAAAGTCTACCGAGCTTCGATCACAGGCGTTCTCAGCCATCTAACGAAAATGGCCCTCAAAGGCATGCAAGATGATAAGGTCAATACCGATGCAGGCAGTCTGCTCGATAATGATCCGCTAAGAGGCTTACTCAATGAGCTTATCGACTTTAAACGTATCGACCGTAATATCCGTAATGGCTCACTGACGGCACTGAGTGTGGATGCCTCTTGTTATAATAACTCTCGCTCAGTGACCTTTTTCCAAGCCGCGAAAGAAATCGAAAACTGGACCCGTGCCCGTCGCAGTGGCGAACGTATCATGCTCAATACCGAGCACCTACTCGCCAGTTCGGCAATCCCTATGGTATTTCCATCCATTAAACTCAACCAAGCCTATTATGGTGATGGTTCAGTCCATCAGCTAGCACCGCTCTCAAGCCCTATTCATTTAGGCGCCGAAAAACTCTTAGTCATTAACTTAGAGAGCCCGCACAAGCACTTTCCTATGGAACTAGAATATCACCCAAAAACAGCGACAATAGCGGGTCATCTGCTCGATACCATCTTTTCAGATACCTTAAATAGCGACCTTGAGAGACTAGAAAGGATCAATAACACTTTAAGCCTGATTCCTGAGTCAAGCCGTAACAAACTCGCCTTGCATCCGATTAAAGCCCTAGTCATCAAACCTAGCGAAGATCTCAGCAAAATTGCTGCCCGCTTCTATGACGACATGCCATGGGCCGTTAAAACCTTACTCGGCTTCATCGGCATAGACAGGCAGTCAGACTCAAGTATTGTGTCCTACCTACTCTTCGAAAAAACGTATACCAGCGCTTTAATCGACTTAGGCTATAAAGATGCCATGGAAAAAATCGATGAACTTAAAGCGTTTTTTGGTTTAGACAAAAATCCATCATCTTAAGGACATAACTGAAATTCCCAATAGGTATTCGGTACCTTAACATTCTAAAATCATGCTATGCGCTTCACTCTTTATTGGCGATTTAATCCCATGTGGCGATGAACGTAAGTACTGTGGCGGCGCTTTCACAGTTGCACCTAATATTGCTGCCGCATGCCAAGGCCAATGTGGGTCATAGAGCATAGTGCGAGCAAGTGCAATAGCATCAGCCTGTCCTTGTTCCAGAATCGTTTCCGCTTTATTGGCATCCGTAATTAATCCCACTGCAATCACAGGTGTGTTTACCTCAGCTTTAATGGCTTCGGCAAAAGGCACTTGAAAGTGTTCTGCAACAGGGATTTGTTGTAGCGGACTTAATCCACCGGTACTCACATGGATAAAATCACAGCCTCGGGCCTCTAATGCTTTTGCCAATACTAGGCTTTGAGCTAAATCCCAACCGCCATCAACCCAATCAGTCGCTGATATCCGCACACCGAGTGCAATCTTAGGCGATATCACTGCTTTAATTGCATCGAACACGGCCAACAATAAACTCAAACGATTTTCTAAACTGCCACCATATTGGTCAATGCGTTGATTCGATAATGGGGATAAAAATTGATGAAGTAAATAACCGTGGGCAGCATGGAGTTCAATCGCATCAAGCCCTAATCGTTCGGCACGTTGCGCCGAACTGACAAATGCCAATATAAGCTCATCAATTTCATCCAATGTCATTGCACTCGGTAATGCTGTGCCTTCATTAAAAGCCTGCGCGGAAGGCGCTATCGTCTGCCAACCATTATGTTCATCGGGTGAAATAGTGCCGCCACCTTCCCAAGGTTTTCGAGTTGATGCTTTACGCCCCGCATGGGCGAGTTGTATCGCCATTGGCATACTTGAATACTTGCGAATAGATTTGAGGGTTTTATCTAAAGCAGCCTCCGTTTTATCATCCCATAGGCCTAAATCTGCATAGGAAATTCGGCCATTGGGCAGAACAGCGGTAGCCTCTAAAATGAGCATTCCCGCGCCCGATAACGCCATGCTCCCTAAATGAATCGTATGCCAATCGGTTGCTTGGCCGTTTTCTGCCGAATACTGACACATTGGCGCGATGATAATGCGGTTGGCTAACTCGAGTTGACCTAAGGTTAAAGGCGAAAATAATAAACTCATTGTCATTCCTTTTAATACAAACAGTGATTGGCTTTATGAGGGTGTGCTGGCGATGCTATCTCTGGTGGATAAAATCGGTGCGGCGATTAATGGCCAATCAATGGCAAACTCGGCACAGTTCCAAGCTAAAACGCTTTCATCTTCAGGATCATAATATTGGGTACATTGATAAATAACATCTGCATAATCACTAAGAACATAAAAGCCGTGCGCAAAGCCCGGTGGGATCCACATTTGCAGATGATTCTCTGCCGATAGCACTCGCCCAACCCATTTTCCATAGGTGGCCGAGTCAGCCCGAATATCGACGGCAACATCAAAAATGCTCCCTGCACAGACCCGCACCAATTTACCCTGCGGTTTTCGCCGTTGAAAATGCAAGCCTCGCAGAACATTGTGTTGCGAACGACTCTGGTTTTCCTGCACAAATACGGGAGGCTCAAGTCCTCTTGCAGTAAAACAAGCATCAAAATAGGATTGCCTGAACGTTTCCTTAAAAAAACCACGCTCATCACCAAATACTTGAGGTTCAAACACCAATACTTCGGCTAATTCAGTTTCATTACATTTCATCAAATACCTGCTTATCGAGTAAACCGAGCAAATACTCACCATAGCCACTCTTGAGTAAAGGCTGAGCCAATTGCGCTAACTGCTGCCCATTGATCCAACCGCAGCGAAATGCAATCTCTTCAGGACAATTGATTTTTAGCCCTTGTCGTTTCTCAATGGCAGCAACAAATTGTGTCGCCTCGGCCATGGCATCAGGCGTACCAGTATCTAACCAAGCCGTCCCACGCCCTAGAATATCGACCTGTAACTCTCCCAAAGCTAAGTAACGAGTGATAACATCGACAATCTCTAACTCGCCCCTTGCCGAAGGTAAAACCGTTTTTGCAAATGTTGCAGCTCTGCCGTCAAAAAAGTACAAGCCAGGCATAGCGTAACGTGAACGAGGCTGCAGAGGTTTCTCTTCGATAGAAAGCACTTTACCCGTGTCATCGAACTCAACAACACCATAAGCGTTAGGGTTCGCCACATAGTAACCAAAAACGGTCGCCCCAGATTGGTCTTGCCAAGCATGTTGCAAATTTACCGTTAAGTGCTGACCATAGAATAGGTTATCCCCAAGAATAAGCGCACAGGCATCACCCGCTAAAAATGGCTCGGCGATAATGAGTGCTTCAGCCAACCCCTTCGGAGAGGCTTGTTCGGCATATTGCAGCTTAAGCCCCCAATGACTGCCATCACCAAGTAATGCATGGAATAGTGGTAAATCGTGGGGAGTACAAATGATCAAGATATGCCGTATATCAGCCTGCATCAGGGTGACAAGTGGGTAATAAATCATTGGTTTATCATAAATGGGCAGTAATTGCTTACAGACAACCTGCGTCATAGGATAAAGACGCGAGCCAGTACCGCCCGCCAGTAAAATGCCTTTTCTCATTGAAATATTTAGGATTGATAAGCCATGTTGAAGTGCCAAGATTGTAGCATACAAAATGTCGCGAGCAGGAAGAACAGATAACAGGGCTGTTGGCTGTTAATGCAGGAAAAACAACGCAACAGAATATTAAACCGCAAAAGCTAAATACCATTTTGGCTCAGTAAGATTTCAATTCGTCTTTTACTTAATAAACATATAAGAAGACGCTAACCTATCTCAACCCTTACTACTTTCAGGGATCAGCATCTCAATACGTAATCCCTGATTAGGCACTGAGAAGAGTGACACATTACCATTCAGTTTTTGTGTGATCAGATTATAAATAATCGACATCCCCAAACCTGTTCCACCACTCTGCCTTGCGGTGGTGAAAAAAGGCTCAAATGCTTTGGCTTTCACTTCATCGGACATACCTACGCCATTATCTTCATAAATCATCTTGATCTGCGAAGCCATTTTTTCAACTACTATCACAATTTGCTTATCACCGACAAAATCATCGGGAAAAGCATGGCGAAAACTGTTCGCGACTAAGTTAGTGAAAATTTGTGCGATCGCTCCGGGGTAAGAATCAATAAAAATATTATCGTCAAGTTCGACTTTTAAAGTGATATTTTTCTTACGCATCAAGGGTTTTAATGAACTAAATATTTGAAAAATATAATTCTTCAGATTAAAGCGCTCGCGTTCCAGTATCGATTGATCTGCAGCAGTACGCTTGAAGTTATGCACCAGTTCTGCAGCGCGGGAAAGATTACGCTCAATTAAGCATAAACCATCCTGCATTGTATTGATAAAGCTGACAAATTTATCCTCATCAAGCTCGTTTTTCTCAAAGAGCCCTTTCAATAGGGATAACTCATCCAAACAATGGGTCACGGATGTGACAGCTATGCCAAGGGGTGTGTTCACTTCATGGGCAACACCGGCGACTAAGCTGCCTAAGGCCGCCATTTTTTCATTTTCAATTAAGTGCTTTTGGGTTGATTTTAAAGTCGATAATGCTGTTTCAAGCTCTGCGGTGCGCAGCTCAACTTGATGCTCAAGATCGGTATTAATGAGCTTGAGCTGTTGTTGATATTCAATGATCTCTTTAGCACTCATGGCTCGACCAAAAAGGTCGGCGAGTGCCGAGGCAAAGGCCTTCTCATCCCGAGTCCATTCCCTCGCCTCGCCCTGATGTTCAGAACAAATAATCCCCACCATTTTTCCGTGGTGACGAATAGGACTATCCAACAAAGAGCTGATCTGATTCGGTTTCAGATAGGTTTCGACAAATTCTTTAGTGGCGGGATCCGTTTGCGCCTTATTGGCGACAATTGTGCGCTCATTGTCGAGCAGGCTAAAGTAATAAGGAAACTGCGCGCGAGTGAGCACTAACGCTTCTTGCGGCTGTTGATTGTCGAGTGAATAATAACAAGTGATACTCTGATTATCCGGACTCAACAACCAAATACCCGCCCGAGAGATCTGTAATCCCTTACAAATTGAGCTCACGATAAGTTGTGATGCTTGAATGAGATCACCCTCATCAATAACCTGAGACTTACTGACATCAAATAAAATTCGATCAAGCATTCGGGTCATAATGGCTCATCCGGAATATGAACATGTAGGGAGGCAAACACATCTAACAAATCAAGGCTGGCTTCACATAACACAGGATCAAACTGTTTACCCGACTGCGCTAAGATGTACTCGCGCACCGCCTCAACAGACCAAGCCTCTTTGTAACTTCGCTTGGAAAGCAAAGCATCAATCACATCAACAATCGCCATCAGGCGGCCTTCAATAGGAATGTCTTCCTGCGATAGCCCACGGGGATAACCTTGCCCATCCCAACGTTCATGGTGAGTATAAGCAATTCTAGCGCCCATTTTGGCAATAATACGATTTGAGCCAACCAACAGGTTATAACCCTTCTCTGCGTGGGTTTGCATAATCGCCCATTCCTCGGCATCGAGTTTACCGGGCTTATGCAAAATACTCTCAGGGATACCGATTTTGCCTACATCATGAAGAGGCGCCGCATAACGAATAGTTTCGATAAAGTCTGCCTTCATACCAATAGCAATCGCGAGCATTTCTGTCATGCGCGCTACGCGGCGCACATGGGCTCCAGTCTCCTTACTGCGCTGCTCAATGGCATCTCCAATGATTAAAATTAGCTCCCTTTGTGTCTGCTGCACATTTTCGCGGCCCGACAAATTCTCAAAGGTTAAGCTCACATTTGCCGCAAATAGCTCAAGAATGCTGACTTGAAAATCCGTTAACTTAGTGTTGTGTTGTAAATATAAAATACTGGTAACATGGCCACTAAGCTCATAAAATCCAACATAAATATTTTCACGGATCAGCGACGTTTTTAGCGCTATCGCTTCAATAATATGTTCACGCACATCCCCTGGCAGAGTCTCAACGCTACCACCTTCAAAGTAACTGATCATATCTCCCGTGGCGGCCAGCAGATTCATTTGAGTATCGAGGTAAAGGTCTTGATGATAACTCGTGAGATAAAGAGCCGAGCTTTCGAGATTGAGCAGCTGCAAGGTCTGTTCGAGCACTGCACTACCAAAGTTATGCAATGTATGGCTCTTAAGTACAGAGGTGGAGGCAGCAATCACTTTTTCCATCCCCTTTTGGCTTTGCTCGATAATTTTTATATCGCGATAGGAGCGCAATGAGGTGTATACACAAGACTTAAGCCGAGCCGCGGTGAGCTCTGTTTTAGCTTTATAATCGTTAATGTCAAAATCCCGAATAACTTGCTCTTCAGGTGCTTGCCCCGGCTGACCCGTACGTAAAATGATGCGGGTACTGTGGTTATTTAATTCAGTGCGAATTTTTTGGACTAGCTCTAAGCCTGCATGGTCCGTTTCCATGACGACATCAATAAAGGCCAAGGCGATATCTGATTCAGTTTGAAATAATGTTAAACCTTCAGCAGCACTGTAACAGGAGTAGAACTGCAAGACTCGATTATCTAAGGTCAGATTTTTTAACGCAAATCGAGTGACATCATGGATCCCAGGTTCATCATCAATAATAGCCACCTTCCAAATGCCTTGTTTAGGCTTATGGGATGTATCTTCGATAACATCAGCACTTTTCTTAAATAACGCCACAAAACCACCGTTTACGATGAATAGTTACGTTTTAGTATAGATTCAATCTTAAAAGTGACTAGTTTCAAAGGATAAATTATCATCCCATTAATTACAGCTTAGGACTAACAACTAACATACTGGTCACTTAAAACCCACACAAAAAAACTTAAGCTATTGTTATAAAAATAGAAATAGCAAAAGTTAGCCTAACCCAGTCTTGGCGGGTATGATGAGTGCACGTAATGCATAATTCCCAAAATTTCTATTGGAGCTACTATGAAAAAATCACTATGTTACATCGCGCTGCTGGCTTTATTCACCACGGCTTGCTCAGAAGCCCCAAAAGAAGAAACGGCAGTCAATACAGCCCAAGCTCAAACAGAAGCGGCAAAATCCGTCCCAGTAGGTGATACCAGCCAGAACTCGCTCGATTGGGCAGGTAGTTATGAAGGTGTATTGCCTTGCGCCAGTTGTGAAGGAATGCAAACCCTAATCACTTTGCAAGCTGATAATAGCTTTGTTCAAGAAACAGTTTATTTAGGTAAAGATGAAAAGATTTTAAAACTGATGGGTAAAGTGACATGGGACGAACTGGGCCAGAAAATCACTCTAGAAGATGGTACACAATATTTGGTCGGTGAAAATCAGTTGATCATGTTAGACACTGAAGGCAAACGGATCACCGGCGAACTTGCTGCAAATTATGTGTTGAAAAAGAAAGGTCTATAAAAGCAGAGCTGGCAGCTAGCACTCAGCTGCGGTATTAGATTATGGATAACGGAAGGCTGCACTTACCGTAAGAGCAAAGCCTCCGTACCGTTATCCATAAGTCACACAGAAATGTTCTGCAATCGCAAAGCCATGCTTTAGAAGTTGTGAAGCTAAGAAAGGCGAATCAAACCTTCTTAACCAATAAAGAGGTGATTTTGAATAACAGCATACAACTGATCCGCTATCAAGATTGCCCATCAACGCCATGGAAAAATGGTGGTGGAAGCACAAAACAGCTACTCATTTCCCCCATCAAGGCCGAACTTACTGAATTTGATTATCGGATCAGCATTGCAAGTATTAGCAGCAACGGACCTTTTTCATCATTTATCGACATAGACAGGCAACTGCTCATTCTGGAAGGTGATGGTGTTGAACTCAGCATCAATAGTCATGAAGGGACAAAACAGATAAATGGCCTTGGAGCTGGAGAAAAGATATCAGGAAATACAGATACAACTGAATATAAGCGACTCACGCCAGCTGATAGCCCATTCTGCTTTGCTGGTGAAAACTCAATAACAAGTCAATTATTAGGCAGTGATGTTATTGATTTCAATGTCATGACCAAACGCGGCGCATTTAAAGTGCACACGCAAAGGCTTAGCTTTGATGACATATTTATCGAAGAACAGATTGCAACCTCAAACAGCCACCCAAATGAACTGCAAAAAACTGAAGCTTACGTCCCTATCATCCAAATACTTTGCTGCTTAGATACCATGACATGGGAACATAATGGCAAGCTTATCAAGATCATGCCCTATGATATTCTCGTTTTCCAACAAGGCGATGGTATAAGGTTAAAAACAACAAGACCAAGTCGACTACTTAAAGTGTCCATTACTGCCAGTCCTCTATAACAGTATTTACAGGTTAAGCTCCAATATTACTCAATTTGGCGCGTTAAAATACCGAGCCACTATCCACTCGACAGTTTTTCTGAGCCCAGAATCGAAGGACTCTAATGGTTGCCAACCAAGTTCTCGCAGGATCTTACTCGCATCAATAGCATAACGCACATCATGCCCAGGTCTGTCTGTAACATGCTCTATCAAACCTCGAAAACCAACACCATTAATAACAAAAGCTTGCGGATGAGTGGGCACTAACTCTTCGAGTAAATCGCAAATTTGGTACACAACCGCTAGATTGCTACGCTCATTAGCCCCTCCAATATTATAGGTCTCCCCGACTCTGCCCTGTGTCATAACAAGAAACAAGGCACGCACATGATCATCTACATATAACCAATCGCGCACTTGTTGACCATTACCATAGACAGGTAACGGTTTTCCGGCCAATGCATTATTAACCATCAAAGGGATCAATTTTTCAGGGTATTGAAAAGGCCCATAATTATTGGAGCAGTTAGTGATAACTATCGGTAAACCGTAGGTGCGATGCCATGCCCGAACAAGATGATCCGCCGATGCCTTGCTGGCTGAGTAAGGAGAGCTAGGATCATAGGCTGTAGTCTCAGAAAAGAATCCTGTAGCCCCTAATGAACCGTAAACCTCGTCGGTGGAAATATGATGGAATCTAAAAACTTTTTGCTTATCCGCATTCAAACTTTGGAAATAGCAGCGGCACGCCTCAAGCAATGTATAAGTGCCCACTATATTGGTTTGGATAAATTCAGCAGGCCCATCAATTGAGCGATCAACATGGCTTTCGGCCGCTAAATGCATCACCACATCTGGTCGATAATCCTGGAATACGGCATCTAATTTTACTCTATCGCAAATATCAGCCTGAACAAAATGATATCGCTCGTTACTATCTAGCACTGTTAAAGCGTCAAGATTACAGGCATAAGTTAACTTATCAAAATTAAGTACTATGCATGATGTTTGTCTAATCAAAAAATGAAGCAATGCAGATCCTATAAATCCCCCTCCACCTGTTATGAGTATTTTTATAGCCACAATAAAATCCTAATTCTACTTAAATAAACAAAAAATTTTAATTAAAAACATAGAAATGTGAAAAAAACAATAATTAAAAATTAAGAGACCAATTAACAACACTACTATTACCCTATGTCTTCTTGTAAAAATATAACACAATTTCGAACTAAAAAAATAAGAAATAATGCAATAAAATTCAAGAAAACACTTTGTGATTATACGGCTAGTTAGGTAAAATAAGTCGTAAAGTATAAAAAATAAATTATTTCATCACATTCAGTGAGTTGCGACATAAAAGATACCGTATCAAAAAAGAGTAAAGAGGTTCTACAACGGTCACGCCCTTGCATGAGAGAACCTTAATATTATCACCATTGATATAGTCGGCTCGCTAAATTTTAGAAAAAAAATATTTCAGAGTTAGAAGTAGATCCTATAAGTCATAAAAACTTCATCTCTAGCAAGTTAAAAGCTCTTTAAATTTTAAGCATGGAGATATAACTATATTACTAACATCACTTTTTAAGTTATTTTAAAAAATTAAAATGGCTATAAAAATAGAATTCCAACAACCCCTTCACAATTAACCAGTTAATAAACTTACCAACTTCTACATTTTTAGCTTTCTTAAAATATTCCTTTTGTGCATTACAAAAAATCAACATCGAGTGAGCATTTTATCACAAAAAACACAAACACTCCAACAGACGCATTGAATTATACGGGAACTTTATTAAAGCAAATACATTATAAAAATATCATCACCAATGCGGG
Source organism: Shewanella sp. SW1 (assembly GCF_025653545.1). Taxonomy (NCBI): domain Bacteria; kingdom Pseudomonadati; phylum Pseudomonadota; class Gammaproteobacteria; order Alteromonadales; family Shewanellaceae; genus Shewanella; species Shewanella sp. SW1. The sequence continues at coordinate 94,765 of NZ_JAKKSG010000012.1, forward strand.
CCTTGAAATTAACTATTTTATACAAAAAAGCAACTGCAACAAAAAAAATTACCAATACATGCTAAATTTTCTACGGTAGTTTGAATATTAATGTATCCAAAATCTCTTTCTTTACTAAAGCGTTATAGTTGATACATAAATATACTGTTCAGCACAGAAATAAAAGTTAAACACTCATAACGTCTTGATAAAGTATTATTAGTAATTTTGAGTAATAAAAAGTATCATTGTGTCATTTTTACTAGTAAGAAAACCTCTATCAGAGGTAAAAATAGAATATTTAGGTCAGTCTACAAGGAACTTAATGTAAAAAAAAATTTACAGGACATTACATAACTGTATGACATACATCCATAACAAATATAACCTTTATCGGATCCTTTACAAACTTCCCCATTGTGCTGCAAGATAGAGTAAAAATGCATAGATTACAGACTAAATACTACCACTTTTTTTAATTTTGTAAGATAATTTGTAGCTATACCAACTAAATTATAATTTCCACAAGTTAAGATAGAGACTTATTAATGGATTTACTATTTACAATATGCACACCTACATACAATAGAGCGCCATTGTTATCAAGATTGCACTCAAGCCTTCAGAAAAATGTAAGTGAATCAATAAAAATACAGTGGCTATTGGTTGATGATGGAAGTAAAGACAATACAGAAGAAGTTGTATCGTCTTTTCCTCATACAGAAGGATTAGATATAATATACATCAAAAAAGAAAATCATGGAAAACATAGTTGTTTAAATTATGCTTTCAAAGAGGCTGAAGGGGAGCTATTTTTAATTTTAGATTCTGATGATTTACTTCCGGCGGATGCATTATCGAAAATTAAAAGTTATTGGCTGCCAATACGTGATAATAATAAAATTGCAGGGATTATTGGACACTGCATAAAATACAGCGACAACGATATATTAGGCGATTTATTCCCAACATCTCCTGTTTACTCAACAATTTTAAATAACAATTATAAACTTAACTTAAAAGGAGATAGAGCTGACTTCATTAGAACTTCACTTTTGCATGACAAAGAGTACCCCATCATTAGTGAGGAAAGATTTATGCCAGAAGGATATGTAACTTTAGACTTTGATGAACACTATTTTTATTATTGTATAAATGATAATTTTAAAATTGTTGAATATCAAGATTCTGGAATAAGTAATAACTATGCGAAACTTGCAATGCTAAATCCTATAGGCACTGCACTAGCACTATTACGAGTTATTAACAATAAAAATTTATTATCTCAGGTAGATAGCAAAGCAAAAATCAAATTTTATGGTAATTATATTAGATATTGCCTACATCAGAAAAATAATAAAGTTACTAATATTTTAAAAGCCAACATTACATATCCAGTCCATTATTCAATAGCATTCATAGCTGGAATTACCTTATATGCTCTTGATAAATTAACTTTAGGAATTGCTAAAAATTGAAAACGCTTTTCTGGGGATACTTTTCTCGATTCACAAACATTGCAAGCAGCCTGATTATTATGCCTTTTGCACTGCATAATTTTAGCCCAGAGGAGTTTAACATATGGATGCTATTTGTAGCTTTCTTTGGACTTATTGTTGTATTTGACTTTGGTCTAACACCAGCTTTATCCAGACAATATAATTATATATTAGCAGGTGCACAAACAATTGAGAAAGAAGGAATAAGTGATAGAGTAGGAAAAGATGTAAATAAAAAACTTTTTAGTGAATTATATTATTCATCACGTATGGTATTTAATACGATCACATTATTAGCTGCTGGAATATTGTTATTTAGCTACATATTTTATTTGAGCGAAATTGCAGCAAAATCCAACATGAATATAGCATTGGAGTGGCTACTATACTCACTTTCAATTCTGATTAGTTTAATCTGCTTAAATTATAATGCACTTTTTTTTGGCACTAACAATATCAATTCCATATATAGAACCTGCAGCATTTCAAACATTGCATTCTTTATTATAGCCATTTATCTAATCATGGAGGATTGTGGCCTATTAGCTATTGCAGTGGCAAGGCTAACTTCTGCCGCAGCCTATTTCATACAGGCAAGAATTGAAATATATAAAAACAAAATATTTAATAATCTTATTGCATTAGAAAATAACTCTCACTTAGAAATTTTAAGAAAAATACTCCCTAATGCTTCTAAAATTGGAGGAGTTAGTTTAGGCAATTTCTTATCAACTAAAATTTCAATACTTTTAGTTGCTAATTATTTACCACCAAACATATCCGGAAGTTACTCGCTAGCGCTAAACATTTTTAGCGTTATTATCTCGCTATCCCTATTATATATGTCAATAAAAACACCCGAATTAAATAAGCTATATCAGCTTAGAGATATTAAATCTGCAATAAAATTACAAAATAATATTTATTTTTATAGCATAGGTTTATTTATATTCGGCTCTCTTGCTTTTGTTGCTTTGGCTCCATATCTACTTAAATTAATAAATTCAAAGATCGAACTTCCTGCCAATACAATACTATTCATTTTCATAATAAACTCATTATTCGAGTGCATAAGAACTATATCAATGAACTTTATTTCCTGCAGCAACTACATTCCATTCCTTAAAACAACCATCATAACAGGAATACTTATTACACTATCAACGTTAACAATGTTCCAGTTAGATTACCTATCTATTTTCACACCGCTTTTATGTATATTAATCGCCAATTCAATTTATAACAATTGGATTTGGGTATATTGCGAACATAAAGAAAGACATAAATCATTATAATTAAAAGGCCCAATAAAATCATGTTGGGCCTTTATAATTAATTAAGAATACCTAACTCTTTTTCCGTCATATTTTTTATATTAATAGTCTGAATAAAGTCTCTTGATGATTTAGTAATATAGTCAAACTGTGCTTTATTCGTACTAATTGAAACCAGATTTTTTGCAACAATTAACAAGTTATCTTCACACAAACCTGTCTCCATATCTTTAATAAATTCAGGAATAGCAGTATTATTTGATGAAACAGTAACTAAACCAGCAGACATAGCTTCGCACATAATAACACCTTGAGCATCCATGCGAGTTGTAGCCAGAAATGTACCATACTGTGACATCAAGCTTGGTATATCAACACGGTCTATAAACTCTTCAGTTATTTTAAGCCTATTCTCAACATGAAGTTTTCTAGCAAGTGTAAGAAGTTCTTCTTTAAGATGACCCTTTCCATAAATATCAAGTGTAAAATGCTCAGGTAGCAATGCAAGAAGCTCAATAGCGGTATCAACGGCATATTTTCTACTAGATAAAGGCCTGATACATAGCATTTTATTTACATTTTCAAAATTTGGGTTAAAGTCAAATAGATCAGTATCTATACCATTTGGGCAAATACTCACATTATTCAAACTGATTTTTAGCTCATTTTCAGCTTCTTCGCGCATCCATACAGAAGGGGATAAAAAACCACCAGACTGATCAACATATTGACAAAACTCACGCATTCTCGGTAAGAATATATAGCGCTTGTAATATTTAACAGCGAGAGAATAAAAGCTCTTTGTATCATCAAAAGAATATCGTTCAGTACTTTGAACCTCGCTCCCATGTAAATACATAAAGCAACGAATTTTATTTTTAATTATACTCTTATAAATAGGCCAACCACTTAGTTTTGGATAAGGGTAAATACTTAAAAGATGTATATAGACTATCGAAAAATTCAAAATTTGTTTTGCAATATAAAAATCTGGCGCTTTTATTACCTTTACACCCTCAAAGCTATATTCTTCAATGGTTTTCGAGGGGACAAAAACACAAACCTCAACACCTTCTTTAACAAATTCTTTAGCTCTCGCATGTACCCACATGTGCGAATAAATATTACCTTTACTAGGATATCTTGAAGAAATTACAGCCATTTTCATAATCGTTGGTCCAAAATCATTAATAGTAATGTCTTAACATAAATTCAAACTGCTTTTAAAAAAGCTCGGATTAATTTTGGTATTCTTTTGGGCTGTGATGCAATTCGATACAACCACTCCAAATTCATATAAATCATAAACTTAGGAGCACGTTTCACACTACCACAATATACATCAAATGATCCGCCTAACCCTAAAATAATAGCATTAGGATTTACTTTCGCGAATTTCATACCTAAAAACTCTTGTTTAGGTTGGCCTAAGGATATAAATATATAATCGAAATTATGGCTAGCTATCTCATCAACCAGTTCATCTTCCACAAAACTATAACCATCAATATAGTAATCAACACTATGCATTGGAAACTGTTCTCTAAGAAGCCTAACGGTTTTGTCATTCACGTTAGAAGAAGCACCAATAACAGCAATCGAGCAATTCTTGTTGCTTCTCTGCTCTAGTAAGCTGAGCCACAACTCACAACCTGGAATTTTATTAAAATTAACACCATATTTACGCAAATAGAATTGAGCACCAACACCATCAACATAACCTGTAACGTTATCAAACGACAATAACCCCATCAATGCAGGATCTGTTACCGACTGTAAATTAACAGAGATATATAGACCTGGCTTTGAGTTAACACTCCTAGCAGCATCTTCCAAATCAAATGGGCTAATTATTTTATCAATCCTAACTTTATCCAAAACTTCACCATATTTAAATAAATAAGCTACAATTAAAACTTCAAAATAGCATCTATAATACGTTGACACGCGAACCCATCACCATATGGATTATGAGCACGGGACATTTCATCATAGGAAACAGAATCTGTAAGTAACGAATTCAAATAATGTGTAATATTTGAAGCATTGGTACCTACTAACTTAACTGTTCCTGCTGCCACAGCTTCAGGACGTTCTGTTGTATCCCTCATTACTAGTACAGGCTTTCCTAATGAAGGAGCTTCTTCTTGTACCCCCCCTGAATCAGTCAAAATAAGATAAGACTGATCCATTAAAAATACAAAGGGTAAATAGTCTAGCGGTTCTATCAGCACCACATTTGGAATATCTGATAGATATTTATTAACAGGACCACGTACATTTGGATTTAAATGCATTGGATAAACGAATTGAACGTCAGGAAAAGCTAATGCACTATCAGCAATAGCTTTACAAATTTGCTCAAATCCATCACCAAAACTTTCTCTGCGGTGACCTGTGATCAAAACCATACGCTGTTCAACATTACGCCATGGAAATAAGGATGCAAGTTCAGCATTAAAGTTTTGATTATTAGTAATTTTATCTTTAACCCATAGTAACGCATCAATTACAGTATTACCTGTAACGTAAATGGACTCAGGCCGTACAGCTTCAGCTAACAAATTTGCTTCAGATGTTTCTGTCGGTGCAAAATGCAGATTTGCAATTGCGCCAGTTAATTTACGATTGCCTTCTTCTGGCCAAGGAGATAATAAGTTACCAGTGCGTAATCCAGCCTCAACATGACCTACTGGAATTTGTTGGTAAAATGCTGCTAAAGTCGCTGAAAGCGTTGTAGAAGTGTCCCCGTGTACAAGTACAATATTTGGCTTCTCATTTTCGAGAACAGGTTTAAGACCCAATAATATTCTTGATGTTATCTCAGTCAAACCTTGTCCTGAGCTCATGATATTTAAATCATAATCAGGCACTATCTCAAATAAATCTAAAACCTGATCAAGCATTTCACGATGCTGTGCAGTTACACAAACTTTGACATCGATATCAGGATGCCCCTTCATCGCAATCACAAGTGGAGCCATTTTAATTGCTTCAGGTCGAGTTCCAAAAATTAGCATTACTTTCATTTACAGATCCTTTCCTAATATAGAACGACTAGACTTATCTAGTTGTTGCAATTCATAAAATAATAAACTATTGATTACGCCGAATAAAATACCTAACGTACCAGACATCCAAATATGTCCACTTAGCTGAGACAATAAAAGCAACAGTGAATTAACAATAAGTAAGCATGGTGCGTATACTGAATTACGCCTCAATGTTAATTTTAATGATTTGTAGAAAAGAGTGACATAAAACACAATACAAAGTGTCGCTCCTAAAAAACCAAACCATGTTAAAGAATCCATTAGATCGACTTCAGTTCCACTTAACCCTAATGGATGCAATTTACCGATTGAAGTACCATGGCCAAAAAACTGGTAAAAAATATTTGATTGATGAAGATAGACATCAAACATACGATCAATAAAAATATCTCTACCAGACCATAAAATTCCAATTATTCCTCTTTGTTGATAGAAGAACATCATACGGTCATATAAGCCAATGGCTTCTAGTAGTTCACTGATGGCAATGACAATAACAATAATAGCCAAAAAGAAAGGTGCGAGGATCTTAATTTTCAGCCAAGTCAGCCTCATTATATTATGTCGCTCATTTACAATTGGAATAAATGAAACAAGAAGAAAAGCAGCTAACATTGCTGTTTTGGTTGCAACCAGCAAACCAGCAGCTAATGTAAATAAAGCACACAGGACATACCATCTTTTCTTGCTATGATTCCATAATTGGTGCAAAACAAAACCGAATACAACAAGAAATGCAGGCCCTAATTCATTACCTGCGTATATAAATCCTGTCGTACCCGCAGTGTCGTCCCCCTCTAACTGATATGTTCCGTGGCCAAAACCTAGTGCACCTAAAATGAAGTTAAAACTCAGTATAAAAAATGCTGACCACAAAATTCGCTTGGTCCAACATAAAGCAAAATCAGGAGCGATACGATAAAGTTGAGCAAAATATGCAAACACAGTGATTGGCATTAGTAGTTTAACTGCATAACCAAAATCAGAAAAATAAACTGATAAGTCAACATGTTGAAAGAATTTAGCTGTAGGTCCAATAAGTAAAATACCTAAAACACCTAAAATACCTAAAAACCAGCGAATATTATAGCGAGCAATAAGTAGTGCTAAAAAAAGAAATAGCGGCGTCTTATAGATTAAGGAAATCTTAAGATCAAGACCAAAAGTGATCAAAGTAAATCCCGACATCATATCTGCCAGTAAATAAACAGCCATCATCACTAAGGTAGTGTAATGTAAATAGACTACAGGAGAGGCATAGCTCCTGTTAGTTATTGCATTTGAGGAGGTCATCATCATTTTATGATTGACCTAGGCATTAGCTTTCGGCTTCATAACGCAATAAACCATTGAAATGAATATTGATAAAATTAATGAGATAAAAAAGCCAACTAAACATAATAAAGAACGTGAGGGGCTATATTTTTGTTCAGGCACAATCACATTTGCCATCGATTCTAGGATCACCTCATCAGTGACTTCAGATAACACACTTGATTTCGTTTGCTCTGCAATCAACTGATAAAATACAGTTTTTAGTTCACTCACTTGAGCTTTCTCAGCTTGTTGTTCTAAAAACTGAGTACGCTTTACGTTTTGCTCATGTTCGCGTTGCTTCCAAAACTCATTGAGATCAGCAATTAGCCATTCTAACCAATGTGCGGCCATCTCTGGTGAGTAATAGCTTACAAACACTTCAACATAACCTTTTTTTGATTGATAAGAAGTACTTATTCTTTTGTTAAGTTCATCATAGGCTTCCCAAGACGAAGGTACTGTAGACATACCTACTGGGGGCTTTCGAACCCAAGTTTTAGTTTTTTCATCATATAAATCAGCATCAATAATTAAACGTTTAGTGACAGGATCCCACCCTTTTGCAGCAAGTAAAGGAACAACTAAGTCATGTTTTTCAATAAATTTTTGCAAAAAACTACGAGACTTAAAATATTCAAGAGCTGCGTCAGTCTTATCATCTGAGCCACCAAGGGAAATGCCCGCCATGCTTGCAAGACCACCAAATTGACCCGATAATTTCGATAGAGCGCCAGAACTATCTGCCGCTTTTGGCAAATAAATTGCTGAAGCACGGTAAACATTTGGTAGGCTAATTGCGAATAACACCGTTGCAATAGAACAGATAAGTGTAAAAATGACCACAAAATACTTCATTCGGGAGATCATATTCCATACGATTCTGAATGATATAACATCATTATCTGTATCCAATTGTTTTGCTTGAGTATTCATATCCATTTCTAAAAGACCACCTCTAAATTTGTCTTAATCAATTAAACCAAGCATGAGTGATATTTCATTCGCAGCTAAAAAAGGTTCACTGACATATGATTTAGGTTTAAACGTTCCGAACTGTTCAATTAAAAATTCAAGTTCAGATAACTGTCTGCATACGAGTGCAAATTCATTGTCTTCAACATACTTCAGTAAGTCTTCCTGATGACTATCAACTCTATCTGTATTTGCTATCACTATGGTCGGTTTAGCAAGCTCGAGTAAGGTATAAACAGTTCCTGCCCCGGCATGAGTAATCACAACATCTGCTATTTCAAAATATTTATGTATATTTGAGGTAAACGATATTGAATCACCGTTTTCAGGCACATAACAGCCATCATATACCTGAGAAATAAAATGCCATTCTGGATTACGTATTAGATCAATTTGTTTAAATAGCGAATCGAATCGAGTATGCCCTACTGTAACGAAAATCTTCATAATCTACCTGAATATCTCGCTTTTTTATAAGTGTTTTGCATTGTTCTATTTTGCACATAAAAACCATTAGCAATCAAATACATAAATCTTCCAGTTAATGAGGCTGAATAAAATCGAGACCAAGACTCGATGTAGACTACTTGACGGCCTAGTAATCTGAATACAATTGAAGGAAAAACAGCCATTCCAGGCCCAGTAGAAACAATACCGCTAACGCGATACTTTAGTAACAATCTGATACATTGAAATAAGCTAACAATCCCAGAGTAGAATAGCGTTACAGGCGCTGTCCATGAACGAAATTTATTTCTAGGTTCAGGGCACGCCAAATGCTCTAAAGCACCAAGGCGATCAGGCACATCTGCAATAGAAACGAATTTGAGCTGAGGAGAAACTTTTTTCAATTGAATAAGTAAGCGACGCATCTGCTCCTGATGCCCACCACGACCATATACAACTAAAATGACTTTTTCGGACATACTGATTAATGTTAACCACTCTTTCGGATTAAAAAATAAGTTCAATAGCGGGCGTCATTGTAATGTAATGCCGTTGACATAACCACTCTCAAGCCGACAATTCTCATCTAGGTTAATGCGTTAGTATGAAAGTTAAATCTATCTGACTAAAATGTGGTATTAAAGCAATGCCACAACTTTTTCAGCACAAGCTTTAGGAGAATACTTTTTAACAACGGACTCTGCCCCATGAACAGAAAAATAGAAAGGATTTTTCACAATCTCAGTCACCGCCGACGCGACAGACTCAGGGTTGGCATAGGGAACAAGCAAACCGACTTCTGATGTCACAACATCCGCAATGGGCCCCCAATCACAAGCGACAATAGGCAAGTTAAACGCCATAGCTTCAATGAACACCATACCAAATGAATCATATAAAGATGGTAGGCAGAATAAATCGGCCTTATTTAAGATCTCAATTTTTACCTTAGTCTCTAACCATCCAGTAAAAGTAACTCGGTGTTGAAGTCCTAATAAATCCACCTGTTTTTCTAGCGAAACTTTAAGTGGACCATCACCGGCAATGACTAATTCAAATTGTTCCGGCAAAAGTTCCAATGCAGCTAACACATGTTCAACGCCTTTTTGTGGGAGCAAACGAGCCATAGCTAATATCACAATAGGCTCAGAAACTTTTGGTATCTGAGCAGCATACTTGCAGTGTTCACGAGCAAAGCTCAGCAGCTCAGGCGTTACAGGATTTGGGCAAACATGAATAGGTTTAGTAAAGCCACTGGCGAGTACCCTTTCTCGCCACCATGGGGTGAGCACTATAAGTTGCTGAAATGGGAGCAAAAAAAATTTAAATAGCAAACGTCTTATTGGTGTTTGTAAGTAATCATTAACTGTGAGGCTATGAAAATGTACAATCGTTCTTGCCCCAAACCATCTTGCTATGACAGCGAAAGTAAATTTTCGCGACATAGACAACCAAGGGCCGCAGTGAAACCAAAAAACGGCATTACTACGGTACTTCATCGCTAGGCGCAATATTTGCCATCCTGCAAGCAACCATTGAGAGGCTCGTCCACGTTGATCACTATGTGAATTCACTCTAATGAACTCAACATTAAGCTCACGAAAACCAGCCTCATAGCCAGCTAAGGCAGAACTAATTCCACCGCGGGTTTCAGTAGTGTGAGTAGCAACAATAACTAACTTTAATGTCACGATGAACCTCGTAACCACTTTCTTCGTAATTGTGCTAGTTTGCTAAAACGACAAGCCAAATAATAGCGTAACTTTCGGCGGATAAAACCAGCCTTTAACTGGGATAATAACTGCGCAAAACTTAAGTATGATCTTGCTGCGACCAACCTCATAAAATCTTGATTTAATTTATTTTTAACTGACATATGCTTGCTATGTTTGTCAAAATATTGCTGATAACCAATGAGCTTATTCTGCTTAGCTGTCACCCTTGGTCCTTCATGGGATTGATGGACTACATATGAGGCGCCTGCGATACGTTTTGCTGGACCAAACATTAAAACCATTCGGGTCCAAGTATCATAATCTTGGCAAGCTTTAAACTGAGGATCAAACCCACCGGCGCTGCGTAGCTTCTCAGTTGCAGTCAGTATCTGATTACCCGCAAAATTATAATTGAGCAAATCATCAAGTTTAATCACCATAGTAGTGGAATCTACAGCTTTACGAACAGCACCATAATCCCAGAAAAAACCATGACAAACAAAAGCATAATCCGGAGTATATGCCTTGACTAAAGTATCTAAACGATCAACTAGAAATTCATCATCATCATCGATTCCAGTGATCAACTCGCCTTGAGCCTCATTTATCGCGATATTTCTAGCAGCACATGCCCCCATTGCAACATCAGATCTAAAAATCTTAATCTTTGACTCAAGGCTAGATAATTTTTGTAAGTAATCCCAAGTGCCATCAGTCGAGCCATCATCCACGATCAGCAATTCATAATACTGATAAGTTTGAGCTAATACCGAAGCCACTGCGCGTTTAAGCAAATGCAAGCGATTATGTGTCGGCATATAAATAGAGACTAAAGGTGCCGATTTATGCTTATCAGTCATAATACTCAGCAACCTTAGCCACAACCTGAGACCACATTTCTTGGGATAAAATTTTCTGTTGCGTAATACAAGGATTCTGACGGCATTCGGCAAGGTATTCGGCAGATAACAGACGTGTCAATTGGGCAGATACATCTATCATTTCAGGCTCTGAAATTAACATAGCCTCTTGATGATAATCGCCAAAAAGCTGTTCATATTTATGACTCCAGCTTGTACCAATACACGGAATGCCTTGGCTTAACGCGCTCACACAACCATGAAAGCGTGAACTAATCACTGCAGCAACTTGCCCGATTAATCCTTTGACCGCTAGCGGGTCCTCAATCGAAATGGTCGTAATCTCTATACCTGAAGCAAGTGTGATAGCCGTACACAGGGCTTCATCCTTAACGCCATCGTGGTTTAACAACAAAGGAATAAATCCTCTGGCATTTGCTTCACGACAATAGTCGGCCATCATAGCCACATACGTTTCCCTCCATGCCGAACGGTTATTGCGTGGACTTAGCATCTTTCCATTGGGAATGACCAATAATGTTCTGGCTGCATGTTGGAGTGGCTGAAGCGTTCCAGACACTAAATTAGTGAAATCTGGCGCTAGAAAGAGGTTGTTATGCAGCGGTAAGCACTGAGCAACATAGTCATAGGAAACCTTATCTCTCGCAAAAATCAATGCCGCATCAGCCCAAAACTTCGCAATCTGAGCATAACGGGCTGAAGTATTGAATGGTCCTAACGCTTGCGGTAAAAAAATATAAGGTTTACCTTTTTTTTGAAAACGAGCCACTTCCCTGCTGATATGAGCTAACTGACGGGCAGACCATTGATCACCGTATGCAAATCCACTGGCATCAAGCACAAGGTCAATATCAGCCTCCGTAATGAGGCCGTAGCGTTTCAATTGTGCGGTTAAGTTTATGGGTAAATGATAGGTTAGCCAGTTTAAATCTAAGACATGCTTACGTAAGCTCACCTTCTGCCAAGCTGCAACACTTGCACGCTTTAAATAAGGGGAATTAGGGCACGCTCTTAAAGCAATTTCGGCGGTAGGCCAATGTTGCTCTATCTGCTGAATCACAGCATGTAGCATTAGCTCTGCGCCCTTATTTACAAACTGAACACCTTTGATTTCTATAATCATTTATTTAATATCTTTACGTAAAACATCCACAGTTTTCTTCTGTGAATAAGGGATCATGCCATCTGGCTTTGCATAACCAACCGCGAGTAACATCACAGGCCGTTGGAAAGGTAATAAATTTAATTTCTTGGCCATTCTCTGTTCAGGGACATCAAGATCAGGCCAATTAATGGGGCATGAACTTAAGCCAAGCGTTTCAAGAGCCAGCATCAATTGCATCGCCGCTAATGCACCATCAATATAAATCACATGCCGGTCACGTTCCGACGGGTAAGCACTTAAATCCCCAACGACCACCAATAAACACGGTATATTATCGGCAAACCCACGTGTCCCCCCTGCAAATGAGGCTACCTCGGCAGCCAAAGTCGCATCATTAGCAACATAAAAGCTAAAAGGCTGGCGATTACAAGCACTCGGAGCTAATGAAGCTGTCATTATCGCTTGATTAAGTAACTCATCATCTACCGACTGCGGCAAAAACCAGCGCACGGATCGGCGCTGTAAACATAATGAATGAAACTGCTCAACACTTACATCGCTATGATGACCCAAATGACGAGCATAAGGAGTGTGTGAAGCAATATTAACAACATCAAGGGGATCTGGTTCGGGGTAAAAGGCGGCTTGCTGCGCAAAGATAACACGCGCCTGATCAGTAATCGGAGTCGAAGATACCACTGAAAAATAGGCCTTCAACACATCATTTGCCCAGGTTAATTCCGTCTGGCAAACCTGCTGCTGGCTTTGGAGTTGCACAAAGCAATTAACAGTCTCAACAATAAAGTCCTCTGCAAATACAGGCCTCATTGGCGACATACAAAGGCCCTTCTCAATCCGATGGATATTGCGGCGTAATAACGGGCTGGTATTGCTTGGTCCTAACTTATATCGATACGCTTTCTTCCCTGCCAGAATGGCAAGGTGTTCACGATCAAACTGACTGCTAAAAAAAGCATAAAATAAACTGGCAAGTCTAGGATGAGCCAACACCCAAGCTGTAGAAAAGCAACGTGTTAAAAACACATCCCATTTCCCCAATAAACCACGCAGTATCTGCTTGCTGCGAGTAGGTAGTAATTTACGGGCTAAGTTCTTCATCACAAACAATTCATTACTGTTAAGTCGACGCAGAAGTCTACGTCAAAGATTGCGAAATTACTACCAAGCTCACCACAGCAATACAAACGAACGGACAAGATTAACTGCGGGCGAGATACACAAACTTACGTACAGGAGCAATGAAGGCTAGCGACATGAGTTTTGCCATACCCCGTGTTTTAGGGAACAAAAATAACGCAAAATACGACGCAATGGCGTAGGAAATCATAGTTGCCCATGCGGCCCCCAACGTCCCCCATAGTGGAATAAACAGAGCATTTAAGATGATATTAATCAACGCACCGCTGCCATGGGTCAACAATGAATAATGGGGAATATCTTCAATAAGTAACCACTTACTAAAGAGCGCTCGCATAAAAATAAACACCCCCGCCCAAATATGGATCTGCAGTATTGGGGTCACGGCTTGATAAGCTTCACCAAAAATCAAAGGAACAAAATAGGGCGCCAGCAAGCTAACAAGTACAGCAATTGTAATCGCGCCCCAACAAAGCGCATCACACAATCGCTGTAACTTGACTTGATACTGCTCCCCTCTTTGCCTTGCAAGAATTAGCCCGGGATAAAATGACGCCACTAAAATCCCAGGGATCAAATACCACACCTCTGACAAACGGCTCGCAAGACTATAAAAAGCCACCGATTCACTAGACGCCATCATCCCAAGCATCACCTGATCTATCTTGAGATAAATAATCGCGGCCATACTCGATAAAAATAACCAACCACAGCGCTGCAGATAAATTTTAGCCTGTAAACGACACCAAGAAAGCTTGGTTACTGCCTTGGCATACATGCTATAGACTGTAAGCCACAATCCGCCTAGCAGTATCCATTCGATAGCCGTAAGCCAAACCACTCCCGTCAAATCACCACCATCAAAGACGTAAACGAGTTTAATGAGCATGAAAATCAGCCCAACACTACTTCTGACTATCGCAGAAATTTTGGAGTGTATTTGTGCCTCGAAATAGTAATCAAATACCCCTAAAGACTGAGAAATCTGGCCCAGTAATAAAATCCAGAATAAGCTTTGATAGGGAGATGGAACTAGCCAAAAGGATAAACAAAAAAAGATTCCCCCTCCCACTAAAGCGCCCGCTAGCCTTAGAATAAGTGCAGTGCCCATAATAGTGTCAATATTACTGGGTCGAGTTACCAGTTGATGGCTCACAAGTGAATTTAAGCCTAAACTCGAAAAAGGCAGTAATAAGGCCACTAATGCCAATAGATATTGAAAATGCCCAAGCTCTTCAACACGCCAATAACGCGTTAACACTATGGTAAATATAAAACCACCGCCCAGCAGCAGCCCTTTCTCGGCGAGTAGCCAGCCCGCGTTCCGTAACGCTTGAGAGCGAAACCCCAGTTGCAACAGTTTTCTCATGGGAAACCTAGATAAAAACCTTGATAATCATAAGGCTAAAAAGTCAGCTTCCTAGCTTTACTACACAATCACATAACAAAGATAACAGTGTTTTGACTCATAAAAGAGCTAAATCCATACAGTAGAATCATACACATCATCAGTATTACTTAATATAAATTCAGCCTTAATTATACCTTTGGAGTGGTGATTACCCTACTGCAACTTTCCTGCTTAATAAGTCGCATCGCAAAAATGATAAAAAAAAGCCCTAAACAAGTTAGGGCTTAAAATTCATGAAATGGATATTTGTACAGCAATTGGATTAACCGTATTTAGAATTAAAGCAAATTGATTATAAAACAAACAAAGCTATAAGTCGCATGTTTATCTCATTAAATCCAGTATTAAATACATTAATTTTTCGACATAAAGCATTTAAAACCCAAATGGGTATGGCATAGCATTATTTTTGGTATAAAAAAAACGAGCCATAAGGCTCGTTTTTAAATACTAAAGTAAATTAATTACTTTTTGTATTGGTCAGAAAGCACGTTTACACGGCTTTCATTTTGACGGTAGTAAGGAGCTAAAGTGATATCAGCAGCATCAGCGTCAAGTACGAAAGTTACGCTTAACTTCTTACCTGAATCTTTGCCTAAACCAAATGCAGCTTCGATATCCGCTTCAGCAACTTTAGTTACTGCGCCTTTCTTAGCAACTTTAGCAATAGCAACTGGACCGTAAGCAACACCGTTTTGGTCGAATGCTTCTAGTTGGATTGCAGCGTCAGTTGAACCAGCGTTAGCAATTTCAACGTTTGGTGTTAAGCCTAAACCTACTGGTAGGTAAGGAACGTTAACAACAGAAGCGTCTAACTGGAACTTACCGATGTCAGCAGCTTTAACATAATCAAACACTGGGTTGTTAGTTGCAGTAACTTTAGTATAAGTAACTGAACGATCAGCAGTTAAAGAGCCAACTGGGAAAGTTTTAGCTTGGTTAGAAGTGAAAGCGATAGCAATTTTACCTGATTTACCAGTTGAAACAGTTGGTAATGCAGCAGTTAAAGAGCTTGTATCAAAAGTAAAAGTATCTGGTTTAGCTGGAGCAACACATGCAACACCACCACAAGTAGCTGCAGCTGCTAGAACAGTTACATCTTCTAGAGTTGCAGGACCAGTACAGCTAAATACTGGTTGGCCTGAAGTTACATCTACTGCTGGAGTAGCACCATCGCTACAAATAGCAGCTTGAACAGATTTTACTGTATCGAAGTTTTTGCCTGTTAGAGACAAAGTTTCAGCCGTGATAGCTGCAACTGTAGTTGCAGTTGGGCGAGAAACACTCACTTCAGCTACTAAAACACCTTTAGAAGTTTCGAAAGTACCGCGAGCATCACGCTTCAGGAAGCCGTTGAACTTAGTCGCAACAGCTACAACTTCTTGATCAGTAGAAGTCGTCAGCGCTACAGAGTTAGTACCTGTAGTGTCTTTTGCTGCACCGCTAAAGCCATCAGCTGCAGTATAAACAGCATTACCTACTTTAGGTAAGAAGCCAACTATGCCAACTTCAGTTTTAGAGTTGTTTAATACTGGGCTACCAGTTGCAACTTTCATTGTCAATGTTGGAGCAACAGTTGCAGAACCTGCAACAAACACTGGAGTTTCAAACGAACCGACACCAGCACCCACGAATGTGGTTGCACTAGTCAGTACAGTTCCGATTGGGAAAGTCAGAGTCACAACGTCGCCAGCAGACAGTTCTTGACGGTTGTAAAAAGTGATTTTAGCACCATAAGCAACTGATGCAACACCAGCAGCAGCAGCTTCTTTAGTAATGCTTAGCTTGTTATCAATTGTGATATCAGCTGCGTTAGCGCCAAAAGCAGCGGCTAAGGTTGCTGCGATAATTGAGGCTTTAAATACCTTGTTCATAAATCCAATTCTCCAATTTCATGAAATTGGAACAAGAAGCAATAACAAACTGTTTTATTGACGACTTTTGTTCCATGTTTTTATTACAACTTTCTTGAGAAAGTCAAAATCTGTAAAGTTAAGCCAGGAGCACTAGACCCCTAGCGCGCGCCCTTACTTCAACTTCTCGGCCTTTAGTGTATGGATTCGATAATAGATGTCAACTGTATATTGCGTATATGGCTCAAAAGCCACTCAAAATGCTAACTTTATCGCGATTTGATGGCGTTTTTGCTGACTATTCGAACAGTAAATAACACTTGCATCAACCACGTAAAGCACTAATTGACCAAACTACATCAGAGATAACTAAATAATAACCAAACAAAAAAGAGGCCTTTGCAGGCCTCATTCATGAGCTATCAAGCTGATACTTTTGTTATTTATAAATTTACATTGATAACACTAACAGCTTATTGCTGTGGCAACTCAATGTACTCTAAACCTTGTTTCAACTTAGCCTTAATATCGTCCCATTCGTCACTGCGACTAATGACTTTTGGCGTCACCATAATCACCAACTCTGTTTTAATTTTACTGTTAGTCGTGGTGCCAAATAAAGGGCCAATAAAAGGCAAACTACGCAGGCCAGGCAAACCTGAACTGTTGTCGTTATTATTCTCGCTAATTAAACCACCCATAATCACTGTCTGGCCACTTTCGGCGACCACTTCAGTGCTTAGACTACGCTCGAAAATTTGCGGGTTACCCTCAACCTCAGAACCACCATCAACCGTATTACTGTTGGTTTGGTCTATGGTCATTATCACTACGCCTTGGGCATTAATGGTCGGGGTGACTTTAACGCTAATACCGGTTTTACGGTATTCAACTGAACGTGAGGTACCGGTTGTCGGGTCAGTGGTAGTTTTACCTACGACAGGAATATCAGTACCTACTTGAATGCTGGCAGCGACACCGTCGCGGACCAGCAAGGTTGGTTTTGACAATACATTCACCCACTTATTGCTCTCAAAGGCTTGGGCATCAATTGTGTTGCCACCACTAGCCCATTTCAATACGGAGCCACCAATGTCCTTGGCACCAAAAGCATTGCTAAAACTGAAGTTACCTGAGCTAAAAGCGACATCCACACCAAACTTAAATTCATCTGTCATGGTGACTTCAGCAATAGCCACTTCGAGCATGACTTGTTTAGGCATAACATCTAGACGAGCCACCAGAGGCAACATGGCCTGATACTCAGCACCCGATGTATAGAAGATTAGGCTATTAGAGCGCTCATCCACCACCATGTTCATCTTGTCATTACTGGCATTATTATTGCCGCTGGTATTGGCGCTGCGG
Organism: Shewanella sp. SW1; assembly: GCF_025653545.1. Lineage (NCBI taxonomy): Bacteria > Pseudomonadati > Pseudomonadota > Gammaproteobacteria > Alteromonadales > Shewanellaceae > Shewanella > Shewanella sp. SW1. Next base: position 112,797 of record NZ_JAKKSG010000012.1, read on the forward strand.
TTCTCTATGGTGGCGGCTTTATCTTCAGAGGCTTTTTCCGCTTGTTGCAACCCAGCTGAACGGCCACTGATTAAGGCCGACACGCTTTGACCTAAGTCTGAGGCGCGGGCAAATTGCGGCGAGTAGACAAAATACTGTAAGTCTTTCCCTTTACTCGGTTTATCTAATTGGGTTGCCCAATATTGTACGCGACTGATGAAATCCGCCTCACTGGCAAACACTGCAACAGCGCCCAACTGATTAATAGGTACGAATGACACTCGGTTATCTGGGCTAACCGCTCCCGTCATGATACCTTCGTTCTTTAATATTTCAGTCACTGAAGTGATGAAGCTTTCGGCATCAATATAGGTCAATGTTAAAAAGCCAATATTGCGACTACGACTGCCTGGTGCATCGAGTAACGCTAATAACTCTAATGCTCTGACAACCTGTTGACGCTCTCCCGTTAAAAATAATATCCCCTGCGATAGATCAACAGTCGTCGTCACCTGCGTAACTTCCCTGAGCGTTGCAAGAGCATTGGGATTAATCAAATATCTCATTGGTACAATTTGCTGCACATTAATGGCATTAGGCACAGAGTCGGCTGTACGACCATAGCCAACAGACATTGAATTAGGACCATTTTTAGATATTTTGTAAATATACAAAAGTTCATCTTGGCGTTTAACACCAATCCCACGTGCAAGCAACAGTTGCTCAGTTAACGTATATAGTTTTTGTGGACTAATTTCATCTTGGACATTCAAGCTCACAGCGCTGCCGTCAGCCTCTAAACCTTCGCCTAAGATATAACTGGCCTTGAGCAAATCACCAAAGCTGTAATGTAAAAAATCAATCAATGCCATATTGTCGGCAGCAATAGTTAAGGAAGGTTTAGCACTAAAAAGATCAACAATCGCGACATCATTAGTGAACCCTTGATTGGTTTTACCTAACGAAGGAACCTTAGTGAACGAACTCTTCTGCAATTGCAGTCCATTATCTTTAGCAATTGAGGGTTGCTCTGAAGCATTGTTAGCCGCCCCCGACACAAGAGGCTGTTCGAGATATGAGTTGTCAATTTTCTTAGGTGTTCGTTCTGGCGTCGGCCAACTTGCGCATCCCGATAACAGAATGGTTACGGCGAGCATCGCACTCGCAGGACGGAAATAATTTATATAAAGGTTACGCATGTCTCGCTCATTCATCATGGTTACACTTACCTGCTTTTAATCGCAAAGTGGACTATTTATAACTTTCACTCGGAAGCTAAAATACTTTCTAAACCGACAATATTGTATGGTTAAAATCTGGAGCCTTTGATCCTAATATAACAATATCGTTCTAATCTTTATTTTCAATCATAGCATGGCTTACTGCTTCACATTACTCGTTACAGGTGGTGATATTTCAGCCCCTAATTTGCCACTATTGGGGGTAAATAATGCTAACCAAATCTTACGTTCGCCTGCTGATAATTCTAAACGTCTCGAATCTATGCCAGTAACGGTGTAAGGCCCTAAGATATCACCCAGCTGTAATGCCACTATACCGTCCTTTATTTCTGTTCCATCAGTAGATGTCACTTTCAAGAGAGCAGAAGTTTGCAAACGCTTAACCAGTGCATCAAGCCGATAAATTCTATCCCCAATGTAGAGCTTAGGAATCAATCCTTGCTGCTGTGCTTGTTCAGTTTCATTCATGCCTATTTCGGTGTGTGATACGTTATCATTAACCTCAGCAGTAGCAACTTTAGTCACGTCAAAAGTTGCGTAATCATCTAGTGAATGAGCACTGTGAGGCGTAACGGTACGCTTAGTCGAAATAGGCAATGTTGGCAGTAAATCAGACTCAACTAATGGGGCTCCACTGCTATTAAATACAGTATCGAGTCCAGCAAGCACAATACTAGTCCCTAATGTGATGAGGATAAATCGTAAGGTAAAATGGGCTTTTAAAGTAGAAATCATTTTCCCCCCTCGGCTGATGGCAATATTTTCACTGCCAACTGCAAAGAGACATTACCATCGACAAAGCCTAAACTGTCAGCAGTCTGCCCGCGAATGATCAACTGATCGTTAACGACGGTAAGATTAATAAATGCTTTATTTTCTTCAAACTCCTGAAGTAAAGCTAGATAACTTTTAAGCTTGCCATTAAAGCGTAAATCCAAGAGCAATATATGAATATCCTGCTCATTAATACCATCACGCCATGCTGTACTCGCTAACAATAAATCGTAACGTTTAAATAATGCTTCAATAGCACTCTGAGTCGCTAACTTGTAGTTAGTTAACTCATCAGCTTGAGGAGTCGAATTTTCTGCGTCACTCAAGAGCTGTGACATTTGAGCATTTCGCTCCGACATCGGAGCCGATAATGTAATCAATGCCTGCATTTTGGCAAGATTATGTTGTCCCTGTGAAAGCTGCTGCCAATAAGCTTGCTTCGAGTCCCATAATGGCACCCAAATAAATTTAGCGAGCAATAATACGCCTAAGAGCAACAATAGATTTTTATACTTAGCCAGAGACTCCATGCTAGCTCACCTCATTAGGTTGAAGAGTGAAACTAATCGTCGCTGAATCTATGTTTCCCTGACGACGAACAGCACTATCAAATTGAGCTTCCGAAACCCCCGGTTGAGAGATCAGTAGCCCAAGCACCTTTGAGGCAGAATCAGTTTCAATCCGGAGCACTACTTTACCTTGAGTTGTTTGAATCGTTTGAAATGTCACTCCAGCTTTATATAGTGGAGCAAGCACTTGCCACAGCTTTAATAGTTGACCATTTTCTGGCAAATACTTGTCTAACAACTGAAAACGCGAACTCATATCGAGTATGTCTTGGCGTTGTTTTAAGATGTTATTAGCTTCTACTCTCGCCTGTGCCAACTCATGGGCATTAGACTCAACCATTAAGTTAGCAGCTTTTTCAGTCACCACTAGATATAAGGTGACGACCAAGACTGCTGGCAGCGCCATTGAGGCGAGCTTCTTCAGCGTAGTTTGCGAATCAAAGTTGTGGCGATTAACGAGGCCCGTAAGTGGTAATTGATAAAATTTATAGAGCTGCGTCAATAACAAAGCGCGCATTTCATGACCGGTAAGGTCTCTATCTTGCGTTATTGTCAGTCCCTGCGATAGTGCAAATTGCAGTGATGACTGAATCATCCCCCCCTTAAACGCAGAGACAACGCCTCCAATAGCATTTGCCACAAACAGTGTCCGCGAGTTATCCACACTAGGATAACTGAGTAGTTCCCCCTGTTTAAGCTGCTGAGCTAATAACAAAGTCTCTGGCAGAAAAAGCCAAGGCTGTATACCATCAGGCAAATTGTCTAGATAGTAATAAGTCACGGGGGTTTTACCGTTGACAACATTGCCAATAACATGAAGAACTACGCAGTTAGCGTTCACTAACTGGAGACGAACTAAATTTAATACGTCAGATCTCTTGGTGATTGGGTACCATTGCAATTGCTCGCGGTAGCAAGCACGACTCAAAATAGCGATTTTCGCAGTTGAAGACTCGCACTCATGCCATATTGTATTTTTATGAAAATCAACACCTTGATCGTCAAGTGCGATACTAAACAACACTTTATCAGCGTAAACGACTTGTCCCAAAAAAAATCGATATAGGTATTTAAAAAACTTTGCTTTAACCTTATGCATTTTTCATTCTTTTAATTAGCAATCAAATATATTTGAGTAAACTACTGCAGCCATACTACAGGAATGCGATTTTCAGGGCGAATGTACCAGATTACACTGCGCTTCGCTACAGCACTCCCTTTTTTGACCAATAACTTCACCTCAAAACGACTACCAGACTGGAAAGTCATTACATCATCATCAAATCCGGGAGATAACTCTAGATAGCGACTGGATGTTAATTCACCAGTTTCACGCAATTTTTTAAGCTCTTGGTATACATCGCTTGGTAGCGCACTCTGTAAAATGAGTTTCGGGGCAATCAGAGGATTGTATTGATAAGTTTGAAACGTCGTGACTAATGGTTCCAATTTCCTATATAAGTCATCATCAATACCTCGGATATGCTTTAGTTCAGTTTTACTTACCATGTAATTACTGCGAACAGCCTGATTTGTAGGAGTTGTGTAATTGCTATCTTTTTTCCCTTGCCAATACAATAAGTTATCGATAATTTCTCTAACCTGCGGATCACTCTTTCCCAAAACCGCTAATAATTGTCGAAATGGAGTAAGATTTGATAATCCGTAAATGGATATTTGCCCATTAATATCCTGAATACTTACTTGAATATCAGGAGTAACAGAAAAGGGCTCACCATAAAAATTCCATTCTTTCCCAATGGCATCCTGTTGCTGTATCATTTCAGTATCTGGGCTTTTAGGTAATGACAATAAAGCCATCAACACTTGGCTTTCAAGAGTTCGCAGCCCAATATCAGCTAAGATTTTATCTTTAAAATCAGCTGCCAGCCTAACCTGCTGACGACTAGACAAAGTGAACTGTAGCGCCATTATGGCAAGAATGGTACTGAGTAGAAGTACTTGAATTAAGGCTATACCCTTTTGATTTAACTTATTCACCATCGCTTCGCTTTTCATTGGTGTACATTAGCTGGAAAGCATTATCATTTGCTAAAGGGAAAATTATCGGTTCATTATCCCCCCAAGTTATATTGATAGCATTAGGCAATATTGATGTCAGCTGTGATAAATATTCGTCCTGCCAAATAGGTGTTTGCTTGGTAAATATTTCATCATCATAAAATGATGCTTTAGCTTCAAGATTTTCCCAGCCAAAATAATTAAATCGAATTCGTTCAGCAGTTAACAAAACCAGCGTATTCTCAGGCGCGGGGAGGGGCGATAAGCTAAAAAGCGGAGATTTGGTAAAGTCAGTTTCTTGATAAACTAATTGCTGCTTACCACCTTCAAGCGGTAATACGGATAAACGCACCAATGCTTGGCCCTCAGCTGCAAATATTGGGCGATTAGTAACAAACACTAAGTGACCCGGACTACCTAAAAAAAAGTAAACAGGATTTTTTTTTGCATCTAAAACAAAATAATTCGAAATGCCTTGGATAGTACGTTGGAGTAAAAAAAACTTCTTAGCCTGCTCGGCCTGAAGAGTAAAATGTCCCATGTCCTTCTGCCAACGCTGACTGAAAACAGAAAAACTCAAACTGCCAATAAACATGACTATACTTAAAAGCAGCATAGCGATCAGTACTTCAATTAACGTAAAACCCTTAGTCTGTCTCATTGAGTTCCCCATGCAAGGTTCTCAAACTCAAAGGTTTGACTATAATCTTCTTGTTTAATTGTCAGCACCACTTTCCAAAGAAAAAATTTATTATCAAATGTAACGACCTCGCCTTCTTCTGGGCTAAATCTTGCTGGAGGTGACGCTGCCTTTATTACTTTAGCAGTCCAATCAAATTGAAAACCATCAATTACCCCTTCATCAGTAATAACCTTATCAACATCAGCTTGCTTTAAACGAAATTGAATAGTATCTAATAGCAAAGGAGTTATTCCCAACAAGGCGACAGAACGAGTCGCTTTTTCACTTGAGATAATAGCAGAACGATAAGTTTGACTGACTACGCCAATAACAGCGAATAGAATCGTCGCAGCAATAAGCACTTCGATTAGCGTAAAGCCAGTTTGACGGTTAGTTTTCATGACGACCAGTTAATAATTCATCAATATTGAGCGTGTTAGACTGACCGCGAACAGTATAAGTTAGACGTTTAGCAGAAGCATATCCGTTTGGATTGAAATGCAATGCCGTAGGTAAAAAAAACAATTCGTTAAACTCAAGTACGACTTTTTTATCTATATCAAACTTATCTATATCAAACTTATCTAACTCAGGTGATTCAGGATTTAACGTATTGGCTTCGTAGATTATTTTTCCATCTAAAAGATAACTCTTTGATGTTTCTATTTTGAACGCATCTGAACTCGCTTGTTTTAACCAACGCTTTAATAACAACTCTTCGTTTTTTGCTTTAAATTTATCAACTTGCGATATCGTTAATGGCCCAACAAGTGCTATTGCGATGCCAAGCATTACAATAACCACCAGTAACTCGATTAGAGTAACTCCTTGCTGCATGCGTTTCACATCTGTCACCTAAAAACCGTCATTGACAGACATGATACTAAGTAGCATGACAACGACGACAGAGCCAACAATGCCTCCCATAACAAGAATCATCAACGGTTCAAGAAGACTGGTAATTTTAGTAGTCCAAGCTCCAAAATCATTACGACTACGGCTAGCTATCTCTTCAAACACAGGGCTCAGCTGACCACTTTCTTCACCCACTTCAAGTAAAGAAACATAAAAATCAGGATAAATAACACTAACGCTTAAGGCTTCAGTGAGGCTTATACCCCGTTTAATTTTTGATTTTGCAGCATGTAATCCTTGGCGAATAGCGCTATTCTTAACGGTGCCTGCCGCTAGCTCGATAGCTTTATCCAGCTTTACACCAGCATCAAGCATTAACGCCATACTGGTGTTAAAACGAATACGCTCAATCTGATAAATAGCAGACTTAAATATTGGCAACTTAACCAAAGTATCATCTAACCAATCGTTGATTAATCCTTTTTGTAAGGCGTATTTTATCCCAATTCCGGACAATACAATCGCAGCTAAAAGCCACCACTGATAGTTTCGCATCCATTCACTGGCATTGAGCAAAAACTGGGTATAAAGAGGTAAATTGTCATTACCATCGAATAGCCCACCCATTTGTGGAACAATAAAATTAAAAACAAATACAATAGCCAAAATACAAACTGCAAGAATAACAGATGGATAAGTTAGTGCCTGAACGATTTTAGCCTTTAACTCTTTTCTAAAAGTGAGATCACGAGCTAACCCTGCAAAGACACTACTTAGCTCCCCACTTGCTTCGCCCATTTTAACTAAATTGACATAAAGAGAATCAAAGTGTGGATGGTGAGATAACGCATCGGCAAGCGACTCTCCTCTTTTAACCGCTAAAGAAAGTTCTGATAGTAACTTACCCGATGGTGAATTAGATTTCCCCTTGCTTAAAATATGCAAACTACGATCTATCTTAACCCCACTTCGCAGCAATAAAGATAATTCTGAGGTTATAAACTCTAACTCATCTAATGTTAATTTGTCAGATGTAAACAAATTACCATTGCGAGTACTTGGTTTCATCTTTATCGAGACTAAATGTAGCCCTTGCTGTACAAGAGCACTTTTAGCTGTATCCAGATCAACACTCTCTATGCTGCTATTTACAACCGCACCACTTGAGTCATACGCTTTGTATTCAAAAATAACCATCAACCAGCCACTCTAATCACTTCATCAATGGTTGTTTGCCCTAAAATAGCTTTGACTAACCCATCTTGCAGTAAAGTTCGACCACCACGAGCTTGATTTAGTTTCCACGCATTTATTGGAAAATTCTCATCTTTTGGTAAAGCTTTTATCGCTTCATCACAACGTAAATACTCCACAATTGCGACACGTCCACGATACCCCGTATGAGCACAATGCTCACAGCCTATCGACTTTTGCAAATTGATATCATAACCATAAGTATCAGCTAAGGTTGTTAACTGATACTGACTTATTTTTTCAGACTGCAACGGATCAGGTTGTGAACAATGCTCACAAAGTTTTCGCACAAGACGTTGAGCCACAATAGAGACAATTGCAGCGTTAAGTAGGTATTCTTCAGCACCGAGATCCAGTAATCGGGTATAAGCACTCGGAGCATCATTCGTATGTACTGTTGAAAATACTAAGTGTCCCGTCAGTGCAGATTGCATCGCAATTTGAGCGGTTTCTTTATCTCGGATCTCACCGAGCATAATTACATCAGGATCTTGACGCACGATACTGCGTAAACCCGCGGCGAAGTCAAATCCAATATTGGCTTGAACTTGCACTTGGTTTATCCCTTCAATTTGATATTCAACAGGATCTTCTAAGGTAATAATTTTGACACTTTCACTATTGATTGCGTTTAAGAAAGTATAAAGACTCGTCGTTTTACCTGAACCAGTTGGGCCAGTAAGCAAGATAACACCGGCCGTTTTCTTAATATCTTCACGAATTGAACGCTCAATATCCGCAGAAAGACCCAGTACTTCCATACTGTAATTAATCGCATCCTGCCTTAAAAAACGCATGACAATACTTTCACCGTCATGGAGCGGAAGCGCTGAAACCCGAATATCTAAGTCTTCATTGGCAATCTTCATTCCAATTTTGCCATCCTGTGGACGCCGCTTTTCAGCAATATCCATTCCAGACAAAATCTTTAAACGGGAAGCAATTGGTAATCTCATTCGTGGTGGGATCCAATCAGCCTCCTGCAAAACACCATCAATTCTAAAGCGAACACGATATCGATTGCCTATAGGCTCTAAGTGCATATCAGATGCTCTAGCTTTAAGGGCTCGAGAAATCAAAGAGTTGAGCATATTAACTGTTGGTGCTTCACCGGCCAACTCACGTAAACGGTCTTCTTCTAAATCAGTAAGTTCTTCATTAGTGGAGACATTGACAGTATCTGTTTGCTCAAACTGTAGCTTGAGCCTCTGAAGTTGTGCTTCTGTAGCAATCAATAAAGAAATATTGAGATTTTTTTGTCCTATATATTGGTTTGCTTCAGGTGAAAAAGGGTCACTGGCGACAACAATATGAGGAAAGGAAAAATCTGTTGGTTGTTCAATAACAAACCAGTGATAAGGAGCTAAGTACTGATTATGCTCAATTTGTCGCAATGTAGTAATGTCAAGTCCATTAAAAATTTCATCCGATATAATTTGAGTATCAAGAATTTTTGCATAATAAGTAGGAAGAGCATCCTCTGAAAGCGCGCCAATATTGACTAATATATGCTCTAAACGACCACCATACTTACGCTGAAATGTGGTGGCTTTTTCCATATCAGACAGAGATACATGCAATACTTGTTGCAGTATATTATTAACGTTCATCATTGATAAATAACGTCTTGATCTTCGTCAGTACCACCCACAACACCATTTTTACCATAGGATTTTAGAGTAAAGGGTAAACCTTGTTCACCTGGTACAGCATAAATATACGGATTGCCCCAAGGGTCCATGGGAACATCTTTAGGTAAATATGGACCATCCCATTTGGGGTTAGTCGATGATCTCAACTCACTAAGTGCAGATGGGTAATTACCTATATCTAATCTGTAAGTATCCAAAGCTGTTGCCATCATCTCCATCTGAACAGCTGCAGCCTTTGTTTTACTTGAACCCACTTTTGAAAACATCGCAGGTGCAACTAGAGACATAAGCAAGCCTAAAATAACGATAACAATTAACAGTTCAATGAGTGTAAAACCGTTTTTTTTCGATAACAAATTAACTTTGCGAGTAAAACACATACAAAAACCTCTCAAACCATACTTTAAAAACTAATTAAGCCTTTCCGGTGACGTTTCTATACCAAGATAAAATTAACCACACATGTTGAATGACGTAACTGTAAACGAAAAAAATACTAATAAAAAACAAAAACATAAACACTTCAGGAAGCACAAAGAACTCACCTAATATGCCTAGCCCTGCAATTAATATCGCACAAGAACTGATAATGATAAGCGACTGATTAGAGCTGAAACCTGCACGCATAAAAATATGGTGCAAATGGTCACGGTCTGGTTTAAAAGGCGATTCGCCCTTCTTAACTCTGCGATACATAATAGCGACCATATCCATTAAAGGAATTGCAATCAAGTAAAGAGCCGTTACAGGTCTAAAAGCTTTGATTGAAGCATCAACACTTACAACAAGCAGCCACACTATTGTAAAACCAATTAGCATACTACCTGCATCCCCCATAAAGACTTTACTAAGCAATTTGGATGGCCAACCAAGATTAAACATTAAATAGGCTAGCAAGGCTGCAATAAATAGCAGAGGCAAGAGACACCAATGACTACCAGCAAGATAAAGTAATAAAAAAAGTGCAGAGAAAGTAATAACACTCAGTGAACCCGCTAATCCATCAATACCATCAACCATGTTAAATGCGTTAATTGCACCAATAACAGCAACTGTTGTTATAAAAACACCAACAACACCTAATGATATAACTCCAAAACCAAACAGATTCCCAAAATCTTTGATGTAATACTCTGCCCCAAAAATCATCATTGCCGCAACTAACATTTGAGCAACAAGGCGATAACTTACAGCAAGATCATACCTGTCGTCTAGAATGCCTATAAACAACATCATTGATGAAGCTAATAGATAAATATTTAAAACATGGCTATGAGGAATAAATAGCATACTAGTAGTTAAAACAGCTAGATAAATAGCCAAACCACCGATCAAAGGTACTTGACCAACATGTTGTTTTCGCGCATTAGGCGAATCAACTAATCCAGCCTTAATGGCAATTGGTCTAACACAGCTTATCGCTACAAATGAAACTATAAAAGCCGAAATAAGGGGTATCATGTAATCCATGACTAATCATCCTAACAAAAAGTGTGGGAAGTTACCCCCACACTCATAAACATAAACAATGAGATACGCAGTTATAAATTACCAATAGTTGCTACTGCTACAGCAGTGTTATAAATGATCTGAGTAATCTGGCTCCATAAAGTTAAATTATCTTTATACTCAGTATCTAATGGGACGATAATTGTATCGCCAGGCTGTAGCTTATCTTCATTACTAAACCAGAATGAATTTGTAGGTAACATTACTGCACCATTTGCTTTCACAACGTACATTCTATCATCATCGGCACGTTTACGTGTGCCACCTGACATAGATACGTACTGCTCAATTGTTAAACCAGGCTTAAATCTGTGTGTGGCGGCATTTTGCACCTCTCCCATTACTGCAATTGTCTGCTGAGTAGAAGGTATATACAAAATATCCTGATTCTCTAATTGTAAATCAGCTTGCTTTATACCTACAGATATAGCAGATAGATCAACAACAAGGCGTCCGATTGCTCTGATGTTTTGCAAATCATCTAACATCAACTGTGCATCAGAGTAATTGATAACGTTCCCATCTTTCGATACACCACGAGTTGCAATTTCTCTTCTGAGTTGGTCTGCTAACTTCTGGATTTCTAGCTGTTCCTGTTTTCGCACTGACTCACGCACAAACACTGCTGAGGGTAAGTATGCATAATCAGTGAATCCACCGGCTCGTTCAATGACAGCCTCTAAAGTTTCGCCACGACGTATATTATATGTACCAGGAAATTTAACTTCTCCACGTATTTCCACCGACTGATGCTCTTGCCAATCAGGAATGGTCATCACTGTGAGGATATCACGGCTCTTCAGCTGCATATTGTCAGAAGCGTCATGACTCAAAGCTCTAGATAATTCAATATTCTGATGTGAGACAATTGAGCCATTGTTATCATTAAGCGTTCGCGTTAACTCGGCTCTGACTAAGTATGCGCCTTCTTTTAAACCACCACCTGCAGCGACTAGATCTCGAACATCACCATTGACGGCTAATGGATATACAGAAGGGTAACGAACTTGCCCATTAACTGAGACTATCTGTGCTTCACTGCCATTTCGACTTTGAATCGTGAGCATACGGATCACAGGATAAAGTAGCTCCTGACGAGTCATGACATGACTTAATTTAATCAAGGCAGGATCATCAAACAAATTTGCCAACATCTTACTCACTTCTTGGCTAATTGTTGCTACTTGCTGCTGCTCTTCCTTATTCGTTTTATTGATAACAACACCAGCTAATTCTTGCTTATTATCAAAAGCACTCTTTTTGGAACTCGAAGCTGTTAACTCAGAAAAACCTTGCTTAAAAATGTCACTTGTCAGGAAATTCTCATCACTAAGCTCATTCAAGGTACTTACTCGAGCTTTTACTAACTTATTCAACTCGTAACGATTTTGATCATCATCACTAAAATTAAACACTATAATCCTATCACGGGGTTCAAGCAGTAAATCGTCAGTAACAGAGTGATTAACGATAGCTTGACTAGGCGCAAATTGATGGACCTCAACATCGCCATACTTATTTATCTCCCTTAATATAATTGCGTAGTCTAGATCGGCTGAGACTAACAGATCACCCCAGAGAGAAGGTAATAAATCGCTGACCCGTTGACCTTCATACCACTGATATTTACCAGGACGAACAACAGCTCCCACAACTGTTATAGCACTTTCAAACTGACTAGAAACACCTTTAACATTAATAATGTCTCCAGCCGAAACGAGAACGTTTCTACCTTTATCTGTTGTTAAATCAACATTTAAAAATGATTTCAATCCTTCACGATTATAACGTTCAACAGAGCTTGCTTTGGGATAAGCACCAGCCTTCAGGCCTGCTGCCATAGTGATGACATCGGCCATCGTTTCATTATTTTTTACTTCATAAATTGCTGGGCGACGAACTTCACCATCAACAGTAACCAATCCGCCTACTGCTGGAATAAAAACAACATCACCAGATTGCAGGCGAAGATCACCAGACGCATCACCCCTCATCAATAAGTCATATAGATCTAAGGTACCAATCAATTTACCGCTGCGTTTCAGTTGTACATTACGGAGTGAACCAATTTCATTAAGGCCGCCAGCCACAAACAAGGCTTGGGTAATAGTTGATAAACTTGAGACAGTATATGAACCAGGCTTATACGCGTCTCCGGCAACAAAAATTCTGATTGAGCGCAAATCCCCCATAGTGATATTAGCTTCTACACCAATCATTTGCTGCTTAATGACTAATGATAAAGACTCCCGCAATTCACTAAAAGTTAGTCCAGATACAGAAACAGGCCCTAATTCAGGGAATCGAATACTACCGTCGCGATCAACTAACAGGTCAAGTTGCTTATTCTCTTTTCCATATAACTGCACTTTCACGGTATCACCTGGTCCGACAATATAATCACTCGAAACAGGAATGTCTGTCACAGGTGCAAAAGTAGTCGGCTCACCATTAAAGAGGTCATAACCAAACCTCTTCAACTCTTTGTCTTTAAATTCTTTTTTCTCTTTGAGGTACTTTTCAACCTCAAGTGTAATTGCACTTTTCTCCTCAGAATCAAAGTCTTCTAAATTCTTATCAATTCTGGGATTGACTAGTGTTGGGTTTGTTAAACTTGATTTAGCATTCGTCTTGTCATTCAAACTGCTCAGCATTGATGGATCTATGCCATATTGGGAAGCTAAACGTGTTTGTTCTGATTTAGGTAATTTCTTGAATTGTTCAATCATTTGTGGAGATGGAGTAGCTGCGTGTACCTGCCCCCCAATCAATATGGCGAAACTAATGCCTAATATGATGAATTTTTTGACGTGTTGTAACACCCGATATCTCCATTGATTTATGTATTTATGTACAAATTTTCTATTTTAATACTAATTGCCAGGTAACATACCAAAACACAAAAAGTAAAACTATGCAATTCAAATAGATATACACATTAGTGTGCAATAAATGATCATTCTACAGCCGGATAAAATCCTTTTCACTGCTGAACAAAACTACACTCCTCGAAAAAGAAATCAGTTCGCAAGTGTAACCGCTTTTTGAGCCGGAATTCTAACTGAATTAACTGACTTCGACTACATGTTCATCGCACAAGATACGCCTATGCCTAAATATGTAAATACCTAATGCATGTGGAAGGGAGTGTAGAGCAGGACTCAAGCCAACATAGAATTTACACAAAAAAACATAAGCTTGACAAAATATTTTAGTCACAAAAATCATATATAAGAATGATGTTGTTCTCCTGCAAAAGCGAACCAACATGTTTAATTTTGTAACGCATATGAAAAATTAGATATTACCATTACAAAACAATACCTTACACCTTTCTTGACTGCAAAGATAAACACACCAGTCTTGGCATCGAAATAGGCCATGACTTAGGTGCAAAAAATCTGACTTGAGGTGACCGATATAAACTATTAACTCATCTACATTGATTTAGTAAAAATGTCTTCCAAGTCGCGGCCTTTAACCCTGAAAACACCATTTTTAAACCGTAAATTAACCTCCAGGCCCTTAGAGCGTTCGTTCTGATGGAAGACTACTACTGCGCTAATTACTAGGGACGCGCTATCGAAAAACTCGGCCATACTTCTCGAGAATGGAGGATCCATGCTGCAGAGGCAATAAAAATTATATCAACGATGTTATGCTCTTGCTGAAACAGCTTGTCGGCCAAAGGTCAGTTTTGTATCCAAAAGCCGTCGAACTCCATGACATTCAATCCTTATAATGCGCATCAGTGAACGCTTGGAGGAAAACCACACAGCTAACTGGAATCAACAGCAAGATTGCCTTACTGAGTACGGCCCAATTGTAGTGAAAACTCGCCGTCAGTAAATACTAAGCATTCCACTCATTCTTGAAGATACTGATAACAAGTTATTTACTATTGTCAGAGACTTTATGAGTTTCAGTTGTATTTATTAGAATCAAAACTGATCGTTACATAATAGGGTCAACAAGTTACTGATGAAAAGCCACGGCGATATAATAGCGATAATACTTAACAGCTGATAATGTCACCACTTAGCTTACCAAAATTGACTTTGGTTGCTTTTAAGGGGTATATAAGGTGGGATTTTAGCGAAAATACTCATTTTACTGCTAAACACATTACTTTTATTATAAGAACGTAACAATAACCCATACGTAACTAGCGGTTATTCAACAATTAATGAATGCTATAGCGCGAATTAATGCTTGATTAAACCTGCAGGCGATATTGGGACGAGCAACAACCATTTTTCTGTGGTGACATCATCCTGTTTCAGGGGCCCACAGGCAATCACGAGCTTAAGGTGGAAGACTTCATGAGCGTAGCAAAACCACAAGGAACGATGCTTGGGCATCCCAAGGGATTGTTCCTGCTGTTTACAACAGAACTTTGGGAACGATTTAGTTATTATGCAATGCGTGCCATTTTGGTACTGTATTTAGTTGATCAGGTGGGTAAACAAGGCGGTGGCGGCTTAGGATTTAGCCAAGCTGATGCTTTATCCTTGTATGGTACTTTTACTGCGTTAGTGTATTTAACGCCGCTGATTGGTGGTTGGTTAGCTGATAATTTTCTGGGTCAGCGCAAAGCCATTTATTTTGGTGGTGCGTTAATGGCGGCTGGCCAATTTATGCTAGCTGCGCCTCATGCTTGGTTTCCTGGTATTGAAACGACCATTTTTTATATCGGTTTAGGTACCCTCATTCTGGGTAATGGTTTGTTTAAGCCGAACATTTCCACTATGGTGGGCGATCTCTACGAGGAAGGTGATCACCGTCGCGATGGTGCATTTACTATTTTCTATATGGGAATCAATTTAGGTGCGGCATTATCCGGCTTTATTGTTGCTTGGGCTTATACTAGCTTTGGCCACACTGAAATGGTTAATGGCCAAGAGGTTTTTGTTAATAACTGGCAGGCAGGTTTCTTCTGTGCTGGTATTGGTATGCTGCTGTCGCTGGTGATTCAATTTTTATTTGCTCAAAAACTGTTAGGTAACATTGGTACCGTGCCAGCGGCCAAGCTAGAACGTGAACGCCAGGCTAAGCTAGGTAATACCCGTAAAGAACCACTTACTAAAATTGAGCGTGATCGTCTCAAGGTAATTATGGTGCTGGGTTTGTTCACTATTATTTTCTGGGCGGGCTTTGAACAAGCGGGCGGGTTAATGAACTTATTTACCAATGAGTTTACTGACCGTTACATAGGTACTTGGGAAGTGCCCACAACTTATTTCCAATCGCTAAACGCTATTTTTATTGTGTTATTTGCCCCTGTAATTGCTTCTATCTGGATCCGTTTAGGTAAAAATGAACCTAACTCGCCAGTAAAGTTTGCCTTAGGTTTGTTCTTATTGGCGATTGGCTTCTTGTTCATGATTGGCGCTGTGGTTGAGATGGGTAGCGATCCTACTGCTAAATCAAGCATGTGGTGGTTAGTGGGTGCTTATTTCTTCCATACTATGGGTGAATTATGTTTGTCACCTATTGGCTTGTCTATGGTGACTAAGCTTGCTCCACTGCGTATTGCCTCTTTGATGATGGGCGCTTGGTTCCTGTTTATTGCGATGGCGAACAAGGTTGCTGGGATCGTAGGCTCTTTGATTGGTCACGGTGGTGGCAAAGAGGAACAACTTGCTAATGCTATGTCAATTTTTGCTGGTATCGCGATTACAGCGGCTCTGTCTGGCGTGATCCTGTATTTTATGGCTGACAAATTAGTCGATTGGATGCATGGCGCAGAAACCAAGCATCATACTGAAGCCGAAGCCTTAGAAAGTGAAATTGCAGTGACGGCTGAACATGAAGCGATAAAACGTTAATTATCCTGTTCAACTGTTTTGACTGTTAAAACAAAACGCCTTACTCGCAAGAGTAAGGCGTTTTTGTTAAGTCAGCTATTCGGTATACTCAATTTAGCCAAAGCGTCAAAAAAACTAAAGGCTTAACTGTAGAAAACCACCAGCAGGTAGCGTTGCATCATAGACTAAGCCCTTAAACTTATTATCAAGTAAAGCTTGTTTATGCTCATGCTCACTTGTCGCAATACACAACTGTTCTTGCGGTAAAATACTTCGGAACTGAATGCTCGGTTTACCCCAGTCTAACACGCCAAGCTGAAGACTCTCAGACAGTGCTAACGGGCTTAATCCCTCGTCATTACGCAGATAACAACGCAGCCCCTTACCAGCCTGTGCAATAGCTGCACGGTACTTAGTTAGCTCAATGGCAACATAAATCATATCGGCTTTAATATCGAGACCAGATTTCACTAAACGCTCGTTCAAATAGCTCATCATGTTAAAGGGTTCAATAATGCTTTGACTCTGGCCATTTCGAAAATCTTTAAGTTTCTGATTAACAAAACTTCTCAGCAGAACGCAGGCAAACGCAGCTCGATTATCCTCTGGGTACAAATGGGCCATGTACATAATCAGGTGATCACTACCAACCATAGTTGAATCAATGAAATAACTGCTTATATCGCTATTTTTATAAAGGCTATAGTCAACCTTGGCTGCCGGATAACTAATATTTGAAGCGGGAAAGAGTTGTTGCTGAACTTGTTTTGCCGCAGCAACACTTTGCTCAAGCAATGCTAGATTATCACTTAATTCTTGGTGGGATAACGCGTCAAAATCTGCGGCTTGAGTATCATCAATGTAGGAACTATGAAGGCTTTGTTTAATGGCTTGTTCAATAATAAATAAATCAGATACTGGCTTAACGAGATAATCACTTGCGCCAATGCGTAAGGCTTCTACGACGTCAGCCATGACATTATTACCCGAGATCACGATAGAAGGCACTAAAGGTGCTAACCTTGTCATTTCCTTAAGCATATCGAGCCCACCGAGCTTAGGCATACTCAAGTCTGCAAGAACAATATCGAAGCGCTGCGATTTAAAAACTGACAATCCTTGTTCACCATCACAGGCTTGTGTAACTTGCGCACCTCTGCTATCGAGAAAGCTTGCAACAATCTGCCTAAACACGGGGTCATCTTCAACTAAAAGAACCGCAACACCATTTAACGCCATAAAGGTTCCCGAATAAAGTTCATCGCATAGCCATTACTCAAGTGAATATGCCAATAACAAAATTTAACAAGGCTAGCATTTGATGACTAAAGACAAATGCTGTCAAGTACGGCCAATAGGGTTACTCAAGCTCCTGCATATACTGATCGAGCAACTCATCATCATCTTGCTTTTGAGGGACATTACCATCATAGACTTTATAGTCCATGTGCTGTAAATATGCATCTTTGACAAAGGCATAGGGATCGAGTGCATTATCAACAAGTCGCTCTTGATCGATTGCTGATGCTCTAGAATGAAGGTTTTTAAGTCCCCATTTAACAATGGATTGCCACATTGTTAACTCAGACAATGGGAAGTATAGACCATCAACCCAATCAGACGCGAGTTCTCGCACAACATAAGGACCCACAAATGGCGCCATGAAGTAAGGTCCATTAGGCACCCCATAATAACCCAGCACTTCATTAAACTCATCTTGCTTGCGGCTCATACCCATCATGTCAGCGACATCAATGACACCTAATAAGCCGACAGTAGAATTGATTGTAAAGCGTCCACCAGCATTAGCTGCCCAGCCCCACTTACCCTGCAGCACATTGTTTACTAAGCTGCTAGGTTCCTCTAAATTCTGCACAAAGTTATTGATACCTGTTTTAGCAGGCGTAGGAATATAATCGTTATAACCATGGGCTACAGGACGATATAAATATCTATCTAGGTAGAGATAGTTGAAGTCCCACATAGCTCGGTTAAAGCCTTCGAACGGATCGCGGGGATCGTCATAGGTAATTTGTACCTTAGCAGGTGTTTCCTGCTGAATGGTATCTGGTAGGGATACTTCAGCCGATTGCACTTTAGGCAACAGCATTAACCCCAAAGATAATCCCATCCATTTTAACTTCATATCGCTCTCTTAATATAAATGTACAGTTTAGACATCAAATTTTCGCTAAAGTGACAATACAAAAATGACGATATAAAGATAATTCGTCTTAGTGGCATACTATCCAGTATGACAGTTCCTTTGTCACAAGGCGCATAAGCATACTTGGCAAAAAAAATTGGTCAATTGTTAATTTTACTAAACGAATGTATCGCAGGATAAACTATATAAGGTCATTAAATGGAGTCGATTCCACTTGTCAGCAGTCAAAATTCGCAGTTACACACTGCGATGGCTAGCACTGATGCCCTCAATGCTACTCCACGCCCTATTCCAGCTCAGGTGCAAACATCACCTGAAGGAGATAGTATTATTCTAAACGGTACAGAATATAATTTAAAGCTAGTTAATGCTCAACAGCGGCAAATATTGTTGACTGCTAATAGCTTTTTAGTCACGCCCAATGCGCAAAACAGCTCAACTCCAACTACGATAGTGCAAAACTCCACTAGCCAACTGCTTGCGTTAGCTGCACCTCTCGTACTGAAAATCCCTGAGGCAGTGATCAATCTGGCGCAACAAAATGGCATCTCTCAAACGCAGCTTTCAGCGCTCGCGGCTCGCACACAGGGCTATCCATTACCCAACGTCACTATAGTTAACAAGGAGCTTCAATTTGCTAATGGTACCGTTGTAGCACAAGATCCTGGACCCCAGCTGAATCAAGGTGAATTCATCGCGAAAATAGCCTTTCAACAAGGGCGCCCTATTTTATTACTCACCCCAATACAGAGCAAACTCGAAATCATAATTGGGACGCCAGTAAATGAAACTCAGGTTCCCACAAATAAACCATCTTCTGATCTTGTGATCGCGAAAATTGAACCAGCCCAGATCATTGCGTCCTTTCTAAAAAAACTCGAAAATATCAACTTTCTACCTGAGCCCACAAAACAAATGGTCACGGCTAAAGTCGATATAATGCAGCTTCAAAGTAAAGTAGATGTTCCATCAGCGCCTACTGCTACTGGCTCACAGAATATCTCTAACGCGCAAGTCATAACGCCAACAACTAAAGACTTAGGTCAGATCAGCACCCAAAACTCAGCCCTTGAAAATCGGCTTGTGGGTCAATCACCGGCATCACAAATGGGTGAAAACGTAAATAGCAAAAACGGGTTACCTCAAGGCTCAAAAACGTCACAAGAAATCCTAAGTGTGAGTCCTACAGACATAAATAAACTTAAGAATATTTATGGATCCAGTAGCCAAAAGAGTGAACAACAAAGCAATGATGCTAAGACTGACACTTCGGTAAAAGTGGCTGATGTCTTACAAAAAGCGTTCAATAAAGCGGGGGCACTTCCTATTGAGCTATCTCGTTCTAATAGCAGCTCGAATTTAGCATCTGAGTTATTGAAACACCTACCGCATTTAGGGCTACCACCACTGAGCCAATTGAATGATATCGATGAACTCAAAGCCAATATTCTCGGCCTAGCGAGTCTAAATCTTGCTACACCTCAATCAAATCAAGCCTCTATGCTCATGAATGGGAGTGCAATTACCTCACTTTTTCAATTGCTACTTGGCTTTAAAGCCAATAACAATTCGAATTCCGTTAGCAAAAAGCTTGCCGACTACCTTGAGCAGTTACAAGCTAAAGTGGGCTTCTCCACTAAACTTCTTGGGCAACTGAGCAAAGCAGGAGGCCTTGATAGCATGGGACTATTAGCCTCTAACCTGCATTTATACCAACAGGCAAGTAATGAGAGCGCTGGCAATTTGGTGTGGTTCTTTGCCCTTCCCTATGGCATTAACCAACGACAGGAGCAACTGGAAGGGAAATTTGAGCAAGAAGCCGATCCTGATGACCCAGATAAAAAAATGGGATGGCGTTTACAACTGAAGTTTAATCTAGCACAAGGACCTCTGCTGATTTCAGCCCAAAACCACAATCAACAATTAGATATCCAGTTTAAAGGCAATAGTCAGATACTACTTAATAAGGTTAATAACTTTTTAACGCCCTTAAGCCAAAAACTATCACAACTGGGTTTTACGCCTGGAGAACTATCAACTCAAATAGCGCAAGTACCAGCAACCTTATTACCTGGTGATCATTTCCTCGTAAAGACAAAAGCTTAATGAGTGACAATGTTCCAACACTAATATTGAGTTCATTATACAAAACATTGGAAATAACGATATGAGTGAAGAGAGTGAACCGAAACAAGCTGTCGCACTGAGCTACGATGGCCGTAACGCTCCTAAAATAGTCGCGACTGGTGAAGGGCTTATCGCAGAAGAAATTATTGCCTTAGCTAAGGCTAACGGCGTTTATATCCATCAAGATCCCCATCTGAGCCATTTTTTGCAATTGCTAGAGTTAGGAGAGGAAATTCCCAAGGAGCTTTACCTGCTTATCGCCGAACTGATTGCATTTGTGTATATGCTCGACGGTAAATTTCCTGAGCAATGGAATAATATGCATAAAAAAATTGTCGAGAAGGCATAAAATAAAAAAGCTAATTCAGAAAAATTAGCTTTTAGTATTCAATAGGCTAACGATTACTTACGATGCAGACGGATCAACAGCTCGGCTTCAGCTTTAGGTAATTCGCATTCCTTAATCAATTCGTCGACGCCAGCACCAAGCGCGACCATCTTCATGGCTCGAGTATAAAGTTTTGCCTGTGGATCCTGTTGAGTCGTCTCTTCAATCCGTTCAGACTGTTGCAGTATGCGTTTTTCTAATTCAATAACACGACGGCCTACACCGATTGTGCCACTGCGTAATTCTTGCAATTCGCGTTTAAAAGACTCTCGCTGCCGATCGCCCTCTTTAACTAACACAGTTAATGCCTCAACTTTGCTTCTTAATTTACTCAATTGCTTTTGTAAAAAGAGTACTAACCCTAAGCATGCGATGACATAGACTAACGCTGCGATCAAAAATTCATCGCCCATCAAAAATCCTTATACTCACTCAAAGCCATATATTAAGAGCTGGCTTACAATTGAGTTATCTATTCCAAAGTGCTCACTTAACGTCACCAATATAATTGGCCATTGTTCAAGCTATGATAAAAAGACTTCGTCTACCCATAAATCGTAAATACTCAACATCATCGATTTATTCGCAAATAAACAAAATGGCTGAATGAATTCTAATCATTCAGCCTTATCACACTCATTGATTAGATCTGAGTCAACTCGGCCCATTCTTCATCGGACAATAATTTGTCGAGATCAACTAAGATAAGTAATTCATTGTCGCGATTGCTCACGCCTTGAATAAACTTAGCACTCTCTTCCGTTCCAACATTAGGCGCATTGTCAATTTCAGAGCGGCGCAAATAAACCACTTCTGCAACACTATCAACTAAGATACCAATGACCTGCTTTTCAGCTTCGATGATAACGATTCGGGTTGAATCATCAACTTCAGCAGACTGCAATCCAAAACGTGAGCGGGTATCAATTACAGTGACGACATTACCACGTAAGTTAATGATCCCTAGTACATAATAGGGGGCACCTGGTACGGGAGCAATTTCAGTATAACGCAGTACTTCCTGCACTTGCATTACGTTGATACCGTAAGTTTCATGGTCCAACTTAAAGGTAACCCATTGTAATACTGCATCATCTTTACTTGCAGCGACTGCTGCTACATTTCTTGTATCTTTCATGTTTACCTCAACCAATTGAGTCCTGACAACCTAAACCCGCATTAAGCATTTCAACTAAGGCTTGTACGTGCAAAATGCCACACATCTGTTCTTTAACTACACCCGCTAACCAAGGGCGTTTACCCGCTTGACTACGCCAGTTGACTTGCGACTTATTAATTTTTACCGCATTGACCAAGGACTCACAAGTCAATCCCCAGTTACTGCCTTCTAATAATACAAGATATTGATAATTTACTGATTGCGCCAGTTTATCTGTGTATTTTTCTGGCATAACCCACGCACAAGTATCAACAATGTTCAATTGCTCCTCCCTATGCGTCTGTACACCAAGAAACCATGCGGGTCGACCAAAGATGTGGTTTATCCGCTCAACTTTTACTATTCCGCCTAAACTCACCAAAGGCACAGCCAATGTCAGCCCTGCTACTTTAAAGAATAGTACCTGAAACTCATCATCGAGCACTTCTTGCAAATCTTTTGTCACACTAGGAGGCGTAATGCCGACTTGTGTTTCTGGCTCAACGATTTCATCAACAACGGTTTCATTAACAACATGCTGAGCTTGTGGTACTTCTACCACAACAGGTTGAACATCAATAGGTGGCGCTATCTCTACTGAAGGTGGTATCGGTTCTAACCTTGCAGTCTTTAGTACTGGCGCTAATAATTTCTCTAACGCTTGCTTATTCACTTGAGCTACAACCTGGCTTACCGGAGCAACAAACTCATGCTGTCTTGGCGCCGCTTTTGGCTGCAACTGCGCAATAGGCGTTATGGCCTTCTCTACATTCTGCGGTGCGGCAGTGCGACCATTTTCAGCCAAAATTGCCGCATCGAGCAATGCTGCCTCCGTTTGATTAACGGCAACATTTTGATTTGAGTCTGCTTTTACAATGCTTTGAGGGGAAACAATCTGGTTTGGACTGTCGTCTTCCTGCAGCAATAATGCGAAAAAATCAAAAACAGTTTCATCAACCGATTTTGACATGGCCAAACTCCCCAACTAATAAGAAATCTAATAATCTTTCATAGGCTTTAACGCCGCGGCAACCACTCGCATAATGCGATGCTGGTAAATGTGCCAAACTGGCATCTCTAAACTTAGTGTCTACTGGAATAACGTCTTTCCACAAAGTATCACTGTATTCGGCACCAAGAACTTGCAAAGCCGCAGGTGATGCTTTGGTGCGTTTATCGTACATGGTAGGCACAACAGTGTAACTGTAGCGCGTCTTCTTAGATCGGCCCATTAACTCCATCGTTTTAATCATCCGCTCTAGCCCTTTAATGGCAAGAAACTCCGTCTGCACAGGAATAATGATATGCTGACTTGCCGCAAGCGCATTGACCATTAATACCCCGAGTACGGGTGGGCAATCAACGATAGCAACATCATAATCATCAGCAACCAGTGCTAATAAATTACGTAGTACTAATCCCATTCCTTCTTGATGACCTAAGGCTCTGTCTAAGGTAGCCAATGCCATAGTTGCAGGCAATAAATCCAAACCATCGACTAAGGTTGGCACAACATGGGATAAAACGAGTTCCTTAGAAAGGTTTTTATGGGCAAGAAAAACATCAAACAACGAGCCTGGAACCTCTTCAGAATCAATGCCTAAGTAATAACCTAACGAAGCATGTGGATCGGTATCTATCATAAGAACACGCTTGCCACGCTTAGCTAATGTTCCCGCTAAACTCGCTACCGTCGTGGTTTTACCTACGCCACCTTTTTGATTCGCTATGGTCCAGACTTTCAAGAAGTGACCCCTACCTATACTGGTTAATATGCTAATGAACTAGAAAATTGTGAGTTCACAAATTCTAAAAATTACTGCTCTTTTCTGGTCGTGACTCGAATGCCGCCATTGGGCAAACTAATCACTTTGACACCATCGGCATTCTCAGATATCACCACGGGCAGCATCTCTGCATTTTGGGGGGCAATTGTCTGAGAAACAGCTTTAACCTCTTTTTCTGGCGCTTGAAGCTGTTTAGGAATAGAGGATTCCAGATTAGTTTTTTCCTTCGCCGTATCTATTTCAGTATCTGGTTCGCCCAGCAAAGGCGGAATGCTATTTTGTACCGGCTCAGGACCAATCGCTACAGCCTTCTGCTCACCAGGAGCCGCTAATTGCAACATTGCTTTAGTCTGATCGGGATGAGACGCTAACCAAGTTGCAATGGCTTCAGCCTGTTCGTCAGGTACCATTAACAGCACCTGAGTCGATTCCAAACGTTTTATATCCGCCTGCAGCAAACTATTCTTACGCTTGTAATCAAGGCTTAAGGCACCAAGAACCAAAATGGCTATGCCCATCAACAAGATGATGAGCACACTATTTGTGCTCATCGGATATTGGTTTTTAGACACGAACAGACTCTTTTAAAATACATTCGGCCATGTTGTCTAAGGCTATCGACTGGGTGGCAATCCCTGCACTCGCAACGGCTTGTGGCATACCATAAACCACACAACTGGCTTCATCTTGCGCCCAAATGGTAGCGCCTACAGCTTTCAACATACGTGCGCCTTCTCTGCCATCCGCCCCCATGCCAGTTAATACAACAGCAAGCACATCACCACTAAAGGCTTTAGAAGCAGAAGCAAAGGTGATATCCACACAGGGCTTATAATTCATATCAGCACTGCCTGCGATAACTTTTAATCGGCCACTTGCTCCAGTACGTTCAACCATCATTTGCATACCACCTGGCGCTAAATATGCACAACCCGGTTTAAGCAGATCGCCATTAGCGGCCTCTTTTACTTCAATCTTACATAAGCCATTTAAACGACTCGCAAATGCAGGGGTAAAGGCAGCAGGCATATGCTGGATTAATAAAATAGGATGCGGATAGTTTGCTGGAAACTGCGTGAGTATTTTTTGCAGCGCAACCGGACCACCAGTAGATGTACCGATCAGCAATAATTTATACTGTTTACCACTTGCACGAATCGTCGTTGCCGTTGAGGTTCTAGCAGGAGCTGCGACAGGCGTATGAGCCGATATACTCGTTGTACCTAAAACGCTACCTGTTGGACGCACACTAGGTGTTGGCGCAACCACAGGACGTGCAATCGGACGAAACATTCTGCGTCGTCCCAATGCCTTAACTCTTTGTTGCAACAATAAAATAGCGTCATCTTTGTTGGTCGCAATATCTTCAAAACGTTTAGGTAGAAAATCTAATGCACCAGCATCTAAAGCGTCTAACGTTGCTTTAGCGCCATCATGGGTTAAAGAAGAAAACATCAGGATCGGAGTCGGACACTTAGCCATGATTTCACGAACAGCAGTAATACCATCCATGACAGGCATCTCAATATCCATAGTGATAACTTGGGGATTAAGCTCAGCAGCCAACTTCACCGCTTCGGCCCCATTTGAGGCCGTCGCGATAACTTCCAGTTCAGGATCTTGATTGACTATTTCACTAACACGTCGTCTGAAAAAACTTGAGTCATCAACGACTAATACTTTAATGGCCATTCCATTCCTTAGCTTGGAAACTAACTCTTACTTTTCGCATAATGCTTTAGCAATCCAGGAACATCTAAGATCAGTGCAATACCACCATCCGATGTAATTGTCGCACCAGCCATCCCAGGTGTGCCATGTAACATAGCGCCAAGAGGTTTAATAACAACCTCTTCTTGTCCTATTAAGGCATCCACTACAAAACCAATTTGCATCATGCCTAATTGCACGATAACCACATGACCATGCTTTTTATCGCCATGTTTAAAGGTCGTTTTGTTTCTATGTAGCCAGTGTTCCAAATAGAACAAAGGTACGGCCTTATTACGCACTATGACAGTCAGTTGCCCATCAACAATATTGGTTTTTGTGAGATCGAGATGGAAAATCTCATTCACGCTAGATAGAGGTAATGCGAACACTTGTTTAGCGACATCGACCATTAAGGTTGGCATAATCGCCAGTGTTAGCGGTACTTTAATCTCAAGTATCGTTCCCTTACCTTTCATGGAATCAATATGTACAGTGCCATTCAGCTGAGTGATACGAGTTTTTACCACGTCCATCCCAACACCACGGCCTGAAATATCTGAAATCTCAACTTTAGTTGAAAAACCTGGTGCAAAAATCAAATTATAGGCTTCGCTATCTGTCATCCGCGAAGCAGAATCTTCATCGAGCACACCACGATTTATGGCGATTTTTTTGAGTTTTTCAGGATCCATGCCTGCGCCATCGTCTTCGATTTTCAGCAGTATATGGTCGCCTTCCTGACTTGCAGATAAGGTAATCGTTCCCGTTCTTGGCTTACCACTAGCTTCACGCTCGTTTGGCATCTCGATACCATGGTCCACAGAGTTACGCACTAAGTGGACGAGTGGATCGGCAAGCGCTTCAACGAGGTTTTTATCTAAGTCAGTTTCTTCACCGACCATGATCAAATCAATTTCTTTGTTTAGTGTACGAGCAAGATCACGTACCACCCGAGGGAAACGACCAAACACTTTCTTGATCGGTTGCATACGGGTTTTCATCACAGCGCCTTGCAAATCGGCAGTAACGAGATCTAAGTTCGCGAGAGCTTTCGACATCTCCTCATCATCACGACTGATGCCTAAGCTCACCAATCGATTACGCACTAACACTAACTCACCCACCATATTCATGATCTGGTCGAGTCGTGCAGTATCTACACGTACCGTTGTTTCACCCTGAGGCACATTCGCAGAGCTAGCCTTAGCAGGTGCTTTATCGACAACCGCAATTTCCACCTTAGGTTTTGCAGCAACGACTGGGGCAGGAGCTAGTACTGCGGCTTTTACTGGCGCAGGAGCATGTGGTGCAGCAGTAGGTGCTACAGTCGAAACAGGGGGCGTAGGCGCTTTTACTTCAGTTTTCGCAGGTGCTCCGCCTTTCCCATGGAGTTCATCGAGTAATCGCTCAAACTCATCATCGGTAATTTCATCAGCATCTACAATCGGTTGAGGTGCAGGTGTTGCCACAACCTTAGGCTTAACAGGCACTTCAGCCTCAGCTTTAAATTTACCTGAGCCATGAAGTTCATCCAGTAACGCCTCGAACTCATCATCAGTGATATCATCACCTGATGTTGAAGGCGTTTTAATTGGTGCAGCAGGCTTTGCAGCAACTGGCTCAGATACAAATGTGGTAGCAGCGACCGCAGGTCCCTTTCCTGAACCATGAAGCGCATCCAATAAAGCTTCAAATTCAGCATCATTGATATCATCGATACTTGAAGACGTATTTTCAATGGAAGATGAGTTATCACTTATGTCAGCAGGGATTTCTTGAAGGGTAGGAGTATCAATAATGACTTCTACAACAGGTTCTGGCTCTGCAACCTTGGCAGAAGCGACTTCAGATGGCAAAGGTGCACCTGAACTGAGCATTTTAAGTCTCGCTAACAAACCTGAATCGGCGGGGTCTTGTTGTTCGCCCTGCTGGGTTTGCGCAAACATGGTATTAATTGCATCAACAGCCTGCAAAATAATATCCATCAACTCTGCGTTAACGCTACGCTTGCCTGTCCGCAATAAATCGAAGGTATTCTCAG
This sequence comes from Shewanella sp. SW1, assembly GCF_025653545.1. NCBI lineage: Bacteria > Pseudomonadati > Pseudomonadota > Gammaproteobacteria > Alteromonadales > Shewanellaceae > Shewanella > Shewanella sp. SW1. Next base: position 140,523 of record NZ_JAKKSG010000012.1, read on the forward strand.
CCTCATGACAAACATCAACCATGGGAGTTAAGCTAAGAAAGCCAGCACCACCTTTAACGGTATGAAAACCTCGGAAAATGGCGTTCAGCAAGTTAGTATCATCAGGATTATTTTCAAGCGCAACGAGTTGCTCTTGCAGAAGCTCTAAAATTTCACCGGCTTCGATTAAAAAGTCCTGGAGTATCTCTTCATCTACATCAAAGGCCATCAAATTGACTCCCAGTTAGAAACCCAGACTCGATAGAAGATCATCCACTTCGTCTTGACCCGTTACCACATCTTGACGAAGCTCGGCATTCATTATCGGGCCTTCTGCTTCAATATTATTTTTCTGAGCAATCTGACTTTCAATCATAGGTTGCTCACCAAATACCGTCAGCATAGAAACCAGATTACTTTCTACTTCCATTACTAGATCAATAACACGACGTATTATTTGTCCTGTTAAGTCTTGAAAATCTTGCGCCATCAAAATTTGATTAAGCAATTCACGTAATCGAGTCGAGTCATTTGCACTACGAGACATAAGGTCTTGTACATCGTGACAAAGGCCCTTAAATTCAGTCAGCGCTATCTCGCGTCGCATTAATCTGTCCCAAGATGGCATGACATTTTGAATATTTACGGTCACGGCATTAGCCAAAGGTAAACATTCTTCAACCGCATCCATGGTTTTATTTGCAGCTTGTTCGGTCATGTCAATAACGTAATTTAAACGTTGCTTGGCATCGGGGATCTCTGTATTGGCTAATTCAGCAAGACGATTATCAACTTGAAAATCCATCAGCGCACTATGAAGTTGCCGAGTTAATTTACCTACTTCTTCGAATAATTCTCGTTGCAGTGGAGCAGCAAGCTCCCGAAATAAATCATCTGCCTGACTTTGCTCACCTGCACTTAATAATTCAACTAAATGCTGAGCTTGCTCGAGCGTGATGAGCCCTGATGTTTGTGACTTCATAGCTCATCCTTGCTCAAGCGAGTCGTTCGAATATTTTATCTAACTTCTCTTTCAGCGTTGCAGCGGTAAAAGGCTTAACCACATAACCATTCACTCCCGCTTGAGCGGCAGCAATAATCTGTTCACGTTTTGCTTCAGCAGTTACCATTAATACGGGTAAATGCTTTAGCGAATCATCAGCGCGAATTGCTTTTAACAGATCGATTCCTTGCATACCAGGCATATTCCAATCTGTAACAACAAAATCAAAATCCCCCTTTTGCAACATCGGCAGGGCTGTTGAGCCATCGTCTGCTTCTTGGGTGTTATTAAACCCCAAGTCTCGCAACAAGTTCTTGATGATACGCCTCATTGTCGAAAAATCGTCAACAATGAGAATCTTCATATTCTTGTCCAAGGTTTCCTCCGGTGAGCTGACATTCTGTGCTCGATTAATAATTATACTTATGTCCAGTGCTTGAGTTTAGCTTTCAATCGCAACATTGCCTGACTTAATATCTGGCTAACCCGCGATTCACTGACTTCAAGAATGGCGCCAATCTCTTTTAAATTCAATGCTTCATCGTAGTACAGGGATAACACTAATGCATCTCTTTCAGGCAATAATTTAATTGCCTCAACCAGAGCAGAATGAAATTGGTTCTCAGCTAATGCTTCAAATGAATCATCATCGGACCGATCACTCACTGTAAGTATATCCTGAGATACGCCTAAATCTTCTATCCCTATGATTTTTCCGACAGAAACATCGTTAAGAATATGATGGTACTCATCGAGCGTCATATCAAGTTTTTCTGCAATTTCTGTGTCGCGTGCATCACGGCCCAGTTCTTGCTCTAACTCATCAATAGCATGTGCAACCTTACGATTGTTACGATGAACGGAACGAGGGACCCAGTCGCCACGACGAATTTCATCTAACATGGCTCCACGTATGCGTATGCCGGCGAAGGTTTCAAATTTCGCACCCTTGCCACCATCAAACTTGGATGATGCTTCTAGTAACCCCATCATCCCAGCTTGGAGTAAATCATCTAACTGCACAGATGCAGGTAGTCTGGCGAGTAAATGATGCGCAATTCTTTTAACCAACGGAGCATACTGTTCAACGATCGACGATTTATTGTCTAAACAAGTATACGCAGCGGCTTTATTCACTCGTTTTTTCCTCTTGAAAATCTGGTCGTTGTACTAAACGCTCAACGAAAAACTCCAAATGCCCACCAGGTTGCTGCGGCACAGGCCAGCTCAAAATTTTATTTGCCAATCCTTGATACGCAATCGCCGCTGGTGATTTAGGATAAGCTTCAACCACCAATTTTTGTTTACGAACTGATTTACGTAAGTTTTCGTCAAATGGAATCGTGGCGACTAATTCAAGTGCAACATCTAAAAATCTGTCGGTCACTTTACTGAGTTTAGCAAATAATTCCATACCTTCGCGTAAACTACGCACCATATTGGCAACTATTTTAAAACGGAACACGCCATGCTCACGGCTGAGAATTTTAATCAGGGCGTAGGCATCGGTAATCGAAGTGGGTTCATCACAAACAACGACTAGCACATCCTGCGAAGCACGTGAGAAACTGAGCACCATATCTGAGATCCCAGCCGCAGTATCTACGACTAGAATATCAAACTGAGTCCGCATCTCGCTAAATGCTCGGATTAATCCAGCATGTTGTGCAGGGCTTAATTCCACCATCCCCTGTGTTCCAGAGGTGGCTGGTACTATGCCTATCCCCTTTGGACCACGCACGATAATATCGTCAAGCTCTGCATCACCAGAGAGCACGTGAGAGAGGTTACGCTCGGCACGAATACCCAGCATGACGTCGACGTTTGCTAAGCCAAGGTCAGCGTCAAGTACCAAGACACGCTTGCCTTTTTCGGCTAATGCCACAGCAGTATTAATAGAAACGCTGGTTTTACCCACGCCTCCTTTACCGCCAGTGACCGCGATTACTTTCACTTTTTCGTTATAGGGTTGATTCATCATACGTAAACCACTTGCTTGATCCAGGGTCATAAATCTACTCAAATGCACAGGCCATATTATCTGACCACGCTGTGTCTTGTAATGATTGTTGTTCTGTACTATCTAACGCTGCGAGTGCCTGCTGGGCTAAATCTAGGGTATCCGCAACTTTCATATCTTCAGGAACTCTTTGTCCATCAGTAATATAACTTAATGGTAATCCGTTTTGGATCAACACACTTAATGCCCCTGCTAACGACACAGATTCATCGAGTTTTGTGAGAACGACACCAGATAGGGGAATGCGTTTAAAATGATTGACTGCATCTTGCAGCACACGGCGCTGCCCTGTCGCAGACAGTACCAGATAACTGCGGATAGGTATCCTGCTATTTGCAGTTAAATTATCAAGTTGCTGGTAAAGGCGCATATCTCGCTGTCCCATGCCAGCCGTATCTATCAATACTAGCTTGCGATTCCTAAACTGATAGAGAATTTGTTCTAATTCATTTAGATCATGAGCTTGCTTTACTGGACAGCCCATTATTTTGCCATAAGTTGCTAATTGCTCATAGGCTCCGATGCGATAATGATCTGTGGTAATTAAAGCAACATGTTCAGCACCATGATGTGCCGCAAAACGGGCAGCAAGTTTAGCTAATGACGTTGTTTTACCAACCCCAGTAGGACCAACTAATGCAACCACTCCGCCCTGCTTAACAATGTCATCGCCCTGATTATCAAGCATATTCGCAAGACTTTGTGGTAATGCTCTGACTAATTCAGCTGGCGTATAATGCTGGCTCAGCGCGGCTAATTTATTCGCAACCGCAGGGGAGAATTCAGCCTCAAGCAATTTGGCTTCGAGCATAGCACCGACGGGATCGATGCGTTTTTTATGTTCCGTCATCAAGGAGGATACTTGATGTGTCAGTAAATTACGCAGTGATGCTAATTCATCACGCATAGCCTCAATATCAGCACTTTGTTTCTGTGATGTTTGTGGCTTTTTATCAAACGAGGAAGGCGCTTCACGACGTTCTGGTTTCACAGCAGTAGGGGCTTGTAAGCCCTTAGCCCATGCTGGTAACTCGGCATCAACTTGCTGATGTGACATTTGTTGATTCAAACGGCTTTGCTGCTTCTCAAGTAAGGCTTGTAATGAGTCTGCTGGTGCGGCTGGCTTAGCGCGAGTTTCTACACGAACTGGCTGCTTAGCACCTAGGGACACGAGATCGTCGCTCACGTCCATAAAGGTCGGTGCTGGCGCAGTGGCTGCAGTTTTCGCTTTAGGTTCGTCATAGTCAACGGCAGCGACAATTTCGATGCCACCGTTCACTTTTTTATTTGACATAATGACGGCATCGGAGCCGAGTGTTTCTTTCACTTGGGCCAGTGCGGCGCGCATGTCTTTGGCAAAAAATCGTTTAATCTTCACTTATGCGTCCTCTACTGGCCGACTGCAGATACGATACGTATTTGCTTCTCATCAGGTATTTCTTGATATGAAATGACTCTGAGATTAGGAATAGTATGTTTAACAAAGCGTGACAGCGTCGCGCGTAACATACCTGACGTCAACAATATGGCGGGTTGTCCGACCATTTCTTGCTTCTGAGCCGCATCGGCAAGGGACTGCTGCATGCGTTCTGCAAGACCGGGTTCAATATTAGGACCATCACCACCGGTTGCTTGCATTGACTGATGCAACATCTGTTCCAACTCTGGCGCCAAAGTAATGACGGGGATTTCGAGCTCTGGGCCTGAGATTTCCTGAACTATCATACGTTTCAAAGCGATACGTACAGCGGCAGTCAAGACTTCAGTGTCATTGCTCTTAGTGCCATATTCTAACAAAGTTTGCACTATAGTACGCAAGTCTCTAACTGAAACCCCTTCATTTAATAGGTTCTGCATCACTTTTACGACATGTCCTAGTGGCATGATATCTGGAATAAAGCCATCAACCAGCTTAGGTGAGTGTTTCGCAAGCATATCCATCAGTTGTTGCACTTCTTCGTAACCTAACAACTTAGCAGCATTATTTGTGAGTAATTGACTAATATGAGTTGCAACAACCGTCGCAGCATCGACGACGGTATAACCTAGTGTTTGTGCGTGCTCACGTAACTCAGGGGCGATCCATACAGCTTCCAGGCCAAAGGCGGGATCGCGCGTTTCGATACCATCGAGTTTGCCATAGACTTGACCAGGGTTGATCGCCAATTCGCAATCATGACGAATATCTGCCTCTCCGACGACGACGCCCATTAGTGAAATGCGATACGCATTAGGTGATAAATCTAAGTTATCGCGAATATGCACCGCGGGCACTAAGAAGCCTAATTCCTGAGACAACTTTTTACGCACGCCTTTAATGCGGCTTAGTAACTCGCCACCTTGGCCCTTGTCTACCAGAGGGATCAAACGATATCCGACCTCAAGACCAATAGTATCAACATGATGTACATCGTCCCAACCCAGCTCTTTAGGCTCTTTATCTTGTCTTTCTATAGGACCTGATTTCACTTGTTCTAGCGCTTTAAGACGTTTGTTTTCATTTCGTTTATAAACAAAATAAGCTGCACCAGCTGTCATAAAGGCAAAGCTTAAAAACGCCATGTGTGGCATACCAGGAACAATACCCATTACAAACAGGACTCCGGCGGCGATACCCAATGACTTATGACTGTCAAACATCTGACTCATCATCATTTGGCCCATATCACCTGACTCATTTTGACGGGTCACCATCAAGGCTGCGGCGATTGACAATAATAGACCAGGGATCTGCGCTACTAAACCATCACCGATAGTCAGTAAGGTATAAATTTCAACCGCTTCAGAGAAACTTAAGCCATGCTGCACAATCCCTATGATGAAACCACCTACGATATTGATCACTAAGATCATTATACCGGCAATCGCATCCCCTTTAACGAATTTGGACGCACCGTCCATCGCACCATAGAAATCGGCTTCACGGGTCACTTCGGCACGGCGTATTCTCGCTTGGTCTTGATTTAAGGTTCCAGCATTTAAGTCAGCATCAATTGCCATTTGCTTACCAGGCATAGCATCCAAGGTGAAGCGGGCGCTAACTTCAGCGATACGACCAGCACCTTTAGTCACCACCGCAAAGTTGATGATAATCAAAATGATAAATACCACTAAACCAACGGCATAGTTACCACCGATAACCACAGAACCGAAGGCCTCAATCACCTTACCCGCGGCATCACCGCCATTATGACCCTCAAGTAAAACCACACGAGTAGAGGCAACGTTCAGCGCAAGACGTAATAACGTCGCCACTAGCAGGACACTTGGGAAAGCAGCAAAATCCAACGGTCTATCAGTATAAATTGCGACTAATAATACGATGAGCGCTAAGGCTATGTTGAATGAAAAGAGTATGTCTAATAGAAATGGAGGGATAGGTAAAACTATCATGGCCAATGCTGCGAGTACGAGTATAGGAGTGCCTATACCTTTAAACGTACTCAAGCGCATTTGTTTTACTTGACCTAAAGTCGCTCTAACATCCATTCATATTTACCTAAACTTTGACGTATGACAGCATGAAAGCAAAAAATACGCCAATAGCGTATTGGTCTGCAATAATATCACGACTTCAAAGAATTTTTAGCTTAGGTCTTAATATTTTAACTCATCGGGAATGGGTTGATTAAGCGGGATTGGGATAGGCTTGCGTCCTCGACCTTTTTGGTACTGGCGCAACTGAAATACATAAGCCAAAATCTGTGCCACGGCGGTAAACAACCCTTCAGGGATTTGTTGATCTAGCTTAGTCGTATGGTATATAGCTCTTGCTAATGGCGGGGCAGAGACGATTGTCACATTATGGGCCCTTGCAATCTCACGAATTTTAAATGCGACATCATCGACACCTTTGGCAACAACGAAAGGCGCGACTGAACGCTGCACGTCATATTTAATTGCTACCGCAAAATGCTCTGGGTTAACAACTATTACATCGGCATTGGGTACTTCGGCCATCATTCGACGTTGAGCCAACTCGCGTTGCATCTGCCGTACTCGCCCTTTGACTTCAGGCTTCCCTTCAGTATCTTTATACTCATCTTTTACTTCTTGTTTGGTCATCTTAAGTTGTTTGTTGTGATTCCAAAGTTGAAATGGCACATCTATGACGACAATAAACAAAATCGAGGAACATAACAGGATAAACATCCAAACCAACAAATCTAATGCATGGTAAACATTACCAGGAAGATGGTCGCTAGACAGCAACATGATGTCATTGAAATAGAAGCTTAATAAAAAATAAGCAGAAAACGCTACTACCGAAAATTTAGCAATGCCTTTGGTGAGTTCAACCAGAGCCTGCACGCCAAACATGCGTTTAAAACCAGCAAGGGGACTCATTTTACTGGCTTTTGGCATCATAGCTTGGGTTGAAAAATTGATCCCACCAAGAGAGACGTTACCGATAAACGCAACAACTACAATCAGCAACATAATTTTAGCCATGGGCCAGGCTATTTCACTCGCAACAACGCCCCACACGTTGAACATTTCATTCGTATCAAAAATTTGCGCCCTATCCATGGTAAATACAATTTCAAACACCCGAGTTAGGCTAATGGCCAAACTTGGGCCTAGCATATAAAACCCACATGCCGCCGAAATCAATACCGCTGCAGTCCCGAGTTCTTTCGAACGTGCAATCTGTCCTTTTTCCCGCGCCTGTTCTAGACGCCTCCCCGTGGGTTCCTCTGTACGTTCGCCACTTGATTCTTCAGCCATGGGCCTCTCCTAATCCCATCATATCAAGCCATCAGCGTTACATTGGAGCGCTAACATATCGCAAAGCAGCACTTGAGCCGTCGACCATACTTCATCGAAGTGTGCCATTACCGGTGTTAGGGTTAACCACAGAATAAACAGTCCACCAATCATAGTGATCGGAAAACCAATAGAGAAAATATTCAATTGCGGCGCGGCGCGGGTCATGACTCCGAAAGACAAGTTAACTAATAACAAGGCGATAATCGCAGATATCGACATAGTGAGTGCCGCACCAAACATATACGACCCCCAATCAGCCAGTGATCGATAACTTGTCAGTGTTAAGCCTTGATTAGAAATTGGCAAAGTTTCAAAGCTTGCCACTAGCATACGGATCATCAAAAGATGGCCGTCCACTGCTAAGAAAATCAATGTCGCCAATAAAAGGAAAAAGTTACCAATAACGGGTGTTTGTTGGCCAGAACCGGGGTCAACCATAGAGGCAAAGCCTAAACTGGTCTGCATACCAATGATCTGTCCAGTGAGCACAAAGACTTGCATTACCATTTGAGTCACAAACCCCATGGCAACGCCAATAATGATTTGCTGCGCCGTGATAAATACTGCGCTTAACGAAAATAAATCCACATTTTGAGTTGGAGGAAGAACGGGTGCTATCGCAAAGGTAATCGCCATCGCCAATAATAAACGCACTCGAGTTGGTGTCGTTGCCGCACCAAAGACCACCATAACCATCAACATGCTAGCAACGCGGAACAATGGCCAAAGATAAGCGGCAATGGTTTGCATTAAGGTATCAAGCAGCAGCTCCATCGCGTTAGCCTATCACTTGAGGAATGCGATTCACCATCTCGATGAAAAAGTCCATCAGGGTTTCAACTAACCAGTGCCCCATAAACATTAGTGCGAGCAGCGTTATGATTAAACGCGGAAGAAAACTTAAGGTCTGCTCGTTAATCGAAGTCGCCGCTTGAAACACAGCAACGATTAACCCTATCCCCAGCCCTGGCAACACAATAGCAGACACCATCATAACGATAACAGAGAGAGCTTCACGAAAAATATCAATTAGCGCCTCAGGACTCATGTGTTTACTCTCCCTTGGCTATCCGAAACTATTCGCTAATGTCCCGAGGACTAAGCTCCAACCATCTACGAGCACAAACAACATGATCTTAAACGGCAGCGACACTATCATGGGAGATAACATCATCATACCCATAGCCATCAAGATACTCGCCACCACTAAATCGAGTACTAAAAAAGGCACAAATAGCATAAAGCCGATCTGAAATGCGGTTTTTAACTCACTGGTAATGAAAGCGGGCACTAACACACTCATGGGTGCTTCTTCGGGAGACTTAATATCCTTATAGCCAGAAATCTCAATAAAGGTCTTTAAATCCGTCGTTCTTACTTGGCCCAACATAAAGCCTCTCAGCGGCTCTTTCCCTTTATCAAACGCTTGCTGCAAGGTTAATTGCTCATCGATATAAGGCTTCACCCCTTCATCATAAATCCGGTCGAATACCGGTGCCATGATAAAAAAAGTCATGAACAAACTCATGCCAATTAAGACTTGATTAGATGGAGTCTGTTGTAATCCAATGGCTTGGCGTAATATCGACAGGACAATGATAATCCGCGTGAAAGAGGTCAACATGATGAGCATCGCAGGTAAAAAACTCAGCGATGTCATCAGCAGTAAAATCTGCATTGTGACCGAATATTCCGTTGAGCCGTCTGGCGCCGTTGTTACTGTTACAGCAGGTAAGACGCCATCTGCGGCCCATGCTGACGGCATCAATAGCAGCATAACTAACCCAACTAACGCGAGGATACGTGTTGTCATTGTTTTAATTTCGCCTGGCGTAATCGACTCGCAAACGAATCAGCTTCTAGATGGATAGGTTCAGCTAACTTATCAATCAAACTCACCTGCTGCGAGCTAACCCCAAGTAAATATTGTTGTTCTCCCACCTGAACCAAGACTAAACGTTCTTTTTGACCGAGGGAAGTCACAGCAATAGTCTTTAGTACGCCATTGGTCGTGGGGACTAAATTAAACCTTCTCAGTAAATAAGCTAACGCGAAAATTAATAATAAAACCAGAATCAAGCCGCCTAACATACTTGCTAAGGTCGCAACTTGAGAAGGTTCTGCCATTTTTGTAGCAGCAGGCGCTATTGAAGCAATATTCGCTGCGCCTTCCCCACCGAGGCTATCGGCGCTCGCTTGAACCGCTACCACTAAACTCTGTATTACCGATGTGCTCATTTAAAGTTCCAACGACTTTTACATCTCGAATTATTTAAGCTTTTTAATTCGCTCAGTTTGACTGATCACATCCGTTAAGCGAATACCGAATTTATCGTTTACCACCACCACTTCACCGTGAGCGATAAGCGTGCCATTGACCATCACATCTAACGGTTCACCTGCGACTCTATCTAACTCAACCACAGAACCTTGGTTAAGTTGTAATAAGTTTCGAATACTAATATAGCTACGGCCCACTTCCATCGAAATGGTGACAGGAATATCTAAAATTGTATCTAACTTAGCCGCTTCAGCCTTAGAAATAGGTCTTGAATCATCAACCAGCTCATCGAGTTCAATTGCGTTGGCTTCTTCTAACGCTTGTTCTGCCATTGCTGCAGCCCAATCATCCGTATCGTCTGTGCTCATCTTACTTCACCTTATAATTCTGATATATCACGAGATTTACCCTTACGCGTCACCAATTGCAGCTCAGATTTAACTGTCTCTGGCCGAGGGATTTTCTCACATATTTTAAGCGCTAGGTTATCTCTAGAACGGCCCATTTTACAACGATATGTCGGTAAATCCTCGATTTTCATCATGATAAACTCGGGTAACTCAATCGGAATAATATCGCCCGCTTTAAAATTCATGACCTCTTTGAGCGTTAATTCATGTTCAACAATATTGGCATCGAACCCAACCTTCACATCCATGATTTCATCGTGCAATGCCTGTGACCAACGCATATCAGTATCTTGCTTGTCACTTTGCACACCCGCATCGAGTAACTCTCGGATAGGTTCAATCATGGAGTAAGGCATAGTGATGTGAAAATCACCACCGCCTCCATCGACTTCAATATGGAATGAATTAATCACCACAACTTCGGTAGGACTAACAATGTTCGCCATGGCGGGGTTGACTTCAGAGTCCAAATAATCAAACTCAACATCCATTACGGGCGCCCAAGCATCTTTATAATCTTCAAATATAATCTTAAGCAGTAACTGCACTATTCGTCTTTCTGTCGGCGTAAATTCTCGCCCTTCAATCTTGGCATGGAAACGCCCATCGCCACCAAAGAAATTATCCACCAGGATAAATACCAGTCGCGCTTCCATGGTGATCAATGCTGTGCCTTTGAGTGGGCTAAAACGCACCATATTCAAGCTAGTAGGAACAAAAAGCGTATGTACGTACTCACCAAACTTGAGCATCTGTACACCGTTGATCGACACTTCGGCCGCTCGGCGCATCATATTAAACATACTAATGCGCAAATGGCGCGCAAAACGCTCATTCACGATTTCCAGCGTCGGCATACGCCCACGAACTATTCGATCTTGGGAAGAGAAATCGTAGGAACGGGCATCTTCTCCAACAGCGTCAATTTCGTCATCATCGACGTCATCAACCCCGTGCAATAGCGCATCAATTTCGTCTTGGCTTAATAAATCACTCACTATATTGCCTTCGCCTCTTTTGGTGCTGAAGTTAAAGGGTTATTGCATTACAAAACCGGTAAATAGTACTTTCTCGACAACTTTACGCCCAGTTACTGACTGTAGAGTATTTTGCACACTCAGAAGTGCTAACTGCCGTAACTCATCTTTCCCCGCTTGCGTGCTGAGCTTTTGCACATCTGCACCACTAAAGGTCGTTAAAAGCGCATCTTCAATCAGCGGAATATGTTTTTGTGTTAGCACATCATCATCGGTACCACGCACCATCAGCTGCACTTTAATCTCAACTAAACGAGCCCTATCAGGCCCAGGTAAGTTGAATAAGAAAGGACGCGGCATAGGCACGTATGATGCGGTAGCTACTTCTCCTGATGCTGGTACTTCAGCCTGAACAGCACTATCTGCTGCTACGGCGGGAACCTCTTCGGTACTGCTTCCCATAAAGAACCAGACGCCGCCACCGATTAACAGCGCGACTAAAACGCCTACACCAGCAAAAATAAATAGTTTCTTCTTACTCTTAGGCTCTTCAGTACTTTCAAGTTCTAACGATTCTTCCTTAGCCATCACTATTCTCTTTAATTTAGGCGGAAACTCATTACAGTTTTATTTGAAACGTAATTATGTCAGTCATTGCTATAGGTTACCTGCTTAAGCGTAATAATCTATACCTGAAGTTACACTAATCGCTTGATTTAAACCTAAATGTAACTCTTCTGCCGAGATTTCATCCATATCAGCCGCATTTGAACTGCCGCCATCACCGAAACTACCTTCCCGACGCTCACCTTGATCGCCTTGAGAAACATGGCTGTCAGCCAACTGCATCCCTTGCTCTTGCAATAACTCACGTAATCTTGGCATAGCTTGTTCAACCAGATCGCGCGTTTGCGGCTGAGTAACATGGAACTGTACTTGGGTTTGGTCGCCATGCACTTGGATCTTTACCAACATATGCCCAAGCTCAGGAGGATCGAGCCGGATTTCCGCATGTTGGATGCCTTGACTCACCATAGTAATCAATTGCTGCTTCATCACAGGTGAAAATCGTTGGATCATCTCCTGCATTTGGTTTTGCTGTTCTACTCCTTGACGCAATGACAGCTGAACTTGCATGGTTTCTTGGCGATTTAATTGTGACATCGAGAGTGTCTGTATGGATGATGTCGACTTAAGTTCTGAGAAAGTATTACTATCATCCATAAAACTTTCGTCTCTGGGAATATCCATCGCAACCGTTAATTTAGCATCTTTCAGTAATAGGTTAGCAGCCAAATCGGAATTGGGACTCCCATCAAGATCACTTTCTGTTACAGATGTTGTATCTAATGGTTCAGATGAAGTTGAAGAGCCTAAGGTATTCAGGTCGAAAGTATTTCCCGAGGTCGCGATATTAGCCGTATTGAGACTATTCACTGTAGAGCTACTAGTCGTTGCTTTTGCCGCAGTGTTGGTTACCGACTTTATCGTTGCACTGTTCGCTAAGCCCGCTTGATTAATCACAGCATTAAGTGTGACCTCATTCTCAACTAAAGACTCATCTATACTCACCCCGACTTCAGTGGCAGAGACAAGCTCAGTGTCTTCTAAAGGTAATTCTAAAGCGTCATCGGTCAAATTTGGATCAATCACAGCATCACTATCTGCTGACGCTTCAAGTATATTTGGGTCTATGGGAAGAATATGCACGAGTGACTTATCAGTCAAAGAAGATGGTTTCACGTCATCTGCGATTGAAATTGCTGCCATATCTGGGCTAGTAGAAACTAACTTTTGTAATTCAGCAGAAAAACCCGCTTCATCTATATCTGATGCCAGTTCAATCTCAGCAGAAACAGTAGATGCCAATGCTGAGCCGGTTAATAACGCTGATGAAGTATCAATATTTTCTCCACTAGTCATTTCGGTCATATCTTCTTCAGCATTTAAAAATGCTAGCGGCAAACTATCTCCATCTGATGCCGTTTTCTTCATATCATTTGCCATGCTAATTTGGGCAAAAATGAGATTTACGTCGGCGTCATCAGTTGATATATCGTCATCTTTTACTTTATCAGCAGAGGTAACCTGCACAGTATCATCAGTGTTAGCAATGGTTTTTTTAGACGCAGAAATAGAAAATGAGCTAGCGGTGACTGACGCAAGTGTAGATGAAAAGTCTTCATTATTAGACTCTTGGGAAGATGTCTTAGCGGAATTGGCCGCAGAGTTGCCTGTTTTACTTAACAGGATATTGGTCATTTGTTGCATAAGTGCTCCCAAACATTACCCAGCAAAAAAAGAAAATGGCTAGGTAGAAACGTCAATTAAACACTGCGGTTGCAGGGTAATGGACTAAATCAAAGCAAATAAGATGCCAACACATCAGGTTTTACGACAGCATATCGAAAAGAATTAACTCTGGGAGGTGTCAAATTGATGCTTATGCCATCAATACAAAAAAAACTAAAGAGTCTATCCGGCTCGCGAGCAGTAAATATGCCTATCATTTCACTAACGTTGATGACGGCGATAAAATTGCTGGGAAGCAAATTCATCGGTCATTTTTTGCTCCCTTTTTTGTTCAACCACTTGACGCTTCTTCTCTTTACTGGTTAAGAGTAATTCTACTGCCTTACGTTTTTTTTGCTTTTCCAACCAATGTTGTTGTCGATATTCTTTTTGCTTTTCACCGTCGGCAACGACGCGATTTTGCTGGATAATTGCGTCATCGATCTGACGAATAAAACGGTGAAACTGGTGATAGTGACTAGCACTGATGGCTTGACCTTGCTGGGATTGCATTTGCTTCATGTATTCTAAGCGATAGTTATTCAGAGCACTGAGTTGATTCAACCGTTTTTGACACTCTAACTGCGCCGATTTTAACAATAAAGCCGCTTGTTCTTCGGCATCATTGGCAAGCTTTAACACTAACAACAAGGGATCGGCGTTAGCCATACTAGACCTCGATTAATTCGATGACGCCATTATTTGCACTGTGCAGCAAGTTGCCCAAGCATGACTTGGCTATCGGCAAAGCTAAATGCATCACGCATGGTTTGTCGCAAAAAAGCATTCATTGCTGGCTGCAGTCGTATCGCATTATCAATGCGAGGATCGCTTCCTTGGGCATAGGCCCCAATAGAAATCAAATCTCGATTTTGCTGATACAAAGAATAGGTTTGTTTCACGCGGCGCATCGCCTCCAAATGTTCATTGGAGATCACCATAGGCGCGACTCGGCTAATAGAAGCTTCAATATCAATTGCAGGATAGTGCCCCGAATCCGCAAGCGAACGTGACAAGACAATGTGGCCATCGAGGATCGCCCGCGAAGCATCGGCAATGGGATCCTGTTGATCGTCTCCTTCCGTCAACACAGTATAAAATGCCGTAATTGAACCTTGCCCTGGGCCACCATTTCCGGCGCGCTCAACTAAACGTGGCAATTTTGCAAACACAGAAGGCGGATAACCTTTAGTCGCAGGCGGTTCACCCACAGCCAAAGCAATTTCACGCTGTGCTTGAGCGTAGCGCGTTAAACTGTCCATAAGCAATAAAACGTTATAGCCTAAATCGCGGAAGTATTCGGCAATACGAGTCGAGGTTTCACAGGCGCGAAGGCGCATCAGAGGCGATGTATCCGCAGGCGCAGCAACAACGACTGAACGCGCTCGACCTTTCTCACCAAGAATTTCCTCAATAAACTCTTTCACTTCCCGGCCACGCTCACCCACTAGCCCAACCACAATAATGTCGGCGGTAGTACCGCGAGTCATCATACCTAAGAGCACACTCTTACCTACACCTGAGCCCGCAAACAAGCCCATACGTTGGCCTTTGCCCACAGTCAGCATAGCGTTGATAGCGCGAACGCCAACGTCCAGCGGTTCAGTAATGGCACGGCGAGATAAGGGATTAATGGCAGCGCTATGTCTTGGCGCTTGTTGGTCGGTTTGCAACGCGCCTAAACCATCTAAAGGCACGCCGTTACCATCAAGTACGCGTCCTAGCAGGGATAAACCAACATTGAGTCCAGTTTGTTCCCCCAAAGGCACAACCCGCGCACCGGGCAATACACCACGTAATTCTTCAATGGGCATTAAATATAATAGTTCGCCATCAAAGCCGATGACTTCTGCAATTAACTCGCCCACCATGGTTTCGATCGAACATAAGCTGCCCACAGGCGCACGGCAACCGCTCGCCTCTAAGGTTAAGCCAACAACACGCACGAGTTGACCACTGGCCACAGCTCGAAATGGCGGCACTTTATCCTGATGGTGATTCAGCCTATTCAGCAATTGGTGTTGACGATTTTGCATCTGATTTTGCCTCTAATTGCTCACCTGTGTTTGAGGCAGATTGTATATCCTCAGCATGTTGAGAAACCGTATCGACAACCTGATCATCAAGCTCAGATCCCACAGCCTCAGAAGCCGCAACGTGTTTAGCGGTATCTTCAACCTCTATAGCCTCTTGCAATTGACGCTGCTTGTCACTTAAGTGAGCATGTTGGTTCCGTAAGGACTCAAACACAGCATCGATACGCGATGCGAGGGTCAAATCGACTAAAGAACGATGACTACTGAGAATACAGTCACCTGGGCTTAAGGAAGGGTCAACTTCAAGTTCCCACTTACTGCGGGTCAATTGAGCGCTGGAATAAAGTTGTTCGACTAAAATAACATCGTCAGGATGCAAGCGGATTGTGACCGTTTGTTCTTTTATCGGCAGCGATTCTATACCTAAGCGCAATGCCGAAAGCACTTGTTCTGGATGAGTTTTTAATTCGTGGCCAATGACAGATTTCGCTAATGTCATACTCAGGTTCAGTAGCGAAAGTTCAATATCGCCATCGAGCAATTGCAATGGTTTTTCAAATTGGGCTAATAAGGTTTCAAAACGCGAGAGCAATATTTTTGCTTGGGCTAAACCGGTTTCTAATCCTTGCTCATGCCCTTGGGCGAGCCCTTCAGTATGGCCCTGCTCTAACCCTTCTAAACGCCCTTTTTCTAGCCCTTGCTCATACCCTTGCTGCTTACCTTCGCTAAAGCCTTCTTCTTCGGCTTGGGCTCGAATGTCTTCAATCTCAGCCATAGTCGGTGGAGAAACACTTTCCACTGTAGTCGACTTAGCGGCTTGATGATTCGAATGGCCGAACAGATTTGAGATAGAATCATCATCGGCTTCAGTCACATCTGGCAGTGCCCAGTGACTAAATTCGACATCTCCTTCGCTCAAGACCTTATTCTGCAATTTATTATCGCTCGGATTAGAGGAACTCATCGCCACCACCGCCGCCTAACATGATTTCGCCGCTGTCACTTAAGCGACGAGCAATAGACAGGATTTCTTTTTGGGCGACTTCCACTTCACTGATGCGGATTGGGCCCATGGCTTCAAGATCATCACGCAATAATTCAGCGGCACGTTTTGACATGTTACCCAAGATTTTTTCTTTCAGCTGATCATCTGTGCCTTTAAGCGCCTTCATCAGTACATCTTGCTGCACTTCACGCAACAGGGCTTGAATACCGCGGTCATCGACATCAATTAAGTTTTCAAATACAAACATCAAATCTTGGATTTGCTGCGCCATTTCTTCATCAGACTCGCGCATGGTTTCCATCAACTGGCTTTCGATACCCGTGTCTAAGTAGTTCATTATGTTGGCAGCCGCTTTTAAGCCACCCATTTTCGCGGCCTGAGCGCCACCTTGACCGGCAAACTGTTTCTCCATGATGTCGTTCAACTCTTGCAGTGCAGCGGGCTGCACTTCTTCAAGATTTGCAATACGCATCATCAAGTCTAAGCGGGTATTCTCAGGGAATTGACCAAAAATTTCCGCCGCTTGATCGGGTTCTAGATAAGACAAAACAATGGTTTGGATCTGTGGATGTTCGTTTTGAATAATGGTCGCCACTTGGCGTGCATCCATCCACTTCAACGAGTCCAAACCTTTAGCGCCACTGCCCATGATAATCTGTTCAATCAGATTACCCGCTTTATCTTCACCCAGCGCAGCGGTTAAGGCTTTACGGACGAACTCTTCGCTGTTGAAACCAATTGAAGAATACTTTTGAATGTCATCAAGAAACAGCTTATGTACCCCGATAACTTTTTCCTGACCAAACTCATCCATTGCCGCCATGGCCATACCCACTTTTTGCACTTGCTTCGGCTCTAAGTGTTTTAAAATGGATGCAGCATCAGCCTCACTCAAACTGAGGAGTAAAATAGCGGTCTTTTCAACGCCACTAATATCTTTGATATTAAAGGCAGGTGCGGCCGCAGGAGCCACTTCTTTCGTTTTATTCTCAGCCATTGTCTTGTAACCAGTTTTTCACGACTTGAGTAGAGAGCTCAGGCTCATTCGCCACGAGCGCACGGATAGCTTTAATCATATCATCATCTTTGTGAAGATTAGGGATATGAATTGAGCCATCGTCAGCATAACTGTATTCCGCCTCTTGAGTATTGAGCATCCCTAGCGTATCAGCCGCATATTGGTCCTCAATTTCGGCTAATTCATTACCTAATCTGCCATCCTCAGGCATATTCACACTGTCAGGATAGATTAAGCGTTTCAGCATAGGACGTACCACAGCTAAAATCAGCACCAAAATCACTAGCGCACCAATCCCAAGCTTAATCGCACGCCAAAACCAAGGTTGCTCCCAAAGCTCAGGTGCGGGTAAATCTTCAACTAATTGGTCCATAAAAGGAACGGTTACCACTTCCAGCACATCACCCCGTTGTGAACTAAAACCAACCGCGCCTTCAAGCAAACGACGGATATTGGTCAGTTCTTGTTCGGTACGGGCAACACGGGCTACTTGACCATTTTCTCCAGCGGCACCAGGTTTAAAGTCCACCGCGACTGACACACTAATGCGGCGCACTGCACCAACTTGCTGGCGAGTATGGCTAATGGTGGTATCTAATTCAAAGTTACGGGTCGCTTCGCGGTGCGAATTACCTGCGGTGACAGACTCGGTCGCTTTAGTCGCATCTTCTGGAATATTTGACTCCATTGGCGGTTGATTGGATAACGCGCCAGGGATCCCACCAGAAGAGCCGCCAGTGGTGTTATTTTCAACGGTCATTTCACTGCGCAGTGCCGGTAAATCAGGGTTAAAACGCTTTGATGTTTGCTCAACAGCAGTAAAATCCATACTGACGTCGACTTGAGAGGTAAAATTATCAGGACCTAGAATTGGCACCAGAATCGATTCAATCTTAGTGCGATATTCAGCTTCTTTTTGCTGTACTAATTCAAGTTCACGCCGAGCCGTCGCAGACGCGCCATCTTGGCTACCCGAGTTCAATAAACGGCCGTTAGAGTCAGTTACCGTCACCCTTGATGGTTCTAAACCTTGTACTGCAGAAGCAACAATATCGACGATAGCATCGACTTCACCTTGGCCTAAACCACCGCGACGGGTATTGATCACCACAGTTGCACTCGGTTTAGAGGCATTGCGGGCGAAGACGTTTTCTTTAGGTAACGCAAGAATGACTTTGGCACGGCTGACACTTTGTAGTTGCTCAATCGCACGGGCGAGGTTTTCTTCTTGGCTATGCTTAAGACGAGCTTGTTCCATGCGTTGGCTGACACCAAAGCCACTGTCTTTATTCAAAAAATCTTGGTTGGCTGCAGGACTGTCGATACCAGCACGGCTCAACATCATTTTGACTTCTTGATATTTATCTTCAGGAACTTTGATAACGTCCACGTCGATTTGGTACTTAACTTTATTTTTATCAAGTACATCTAGCACTTGAACCATTTCCTGAGTTTCCATTTTACCCAATGGACGATACTCTGGCTCCTGCGCCCACAGCATGACAAATACCGCCAAGGCTAAACAAATCGCTAAGGCTAAAATCATAGTCACTTGGCGCATCATATCGACACCGCCAAGATTTCCCATCATTCCTGACTTATGTTCTTGCTGGACACCTTGTTCAGCTAAACCGGAATTGGATCCGACAATCATTTCTGTACTCACGATTCGTACCTGCTAATTGGGTTATTCACTGGCCTAGACAGGCATGCTCATTATTTCTTTGTAGGCTTCGACAAGCTTATTACGCACTTGCACTGTCGCCTCGAAAGCGACACTTGCTTTCTCACGGGCAATCACAGTGTCCGATAAAGAAACGGTAGTATCACCCATCTCTAAACGTGTCGCGAGGTTTGACGATGCAGACTGTAAGCCGCTGACATTGCCTACGGCTTGCGATAGCAACTGACCGAAGTCTGCACCACTGGTGTTATTCACTTGCTGCATGATATTTGGCTGAACGCCAAACGACGGCGTTATTTCGCCTTGGAGTTTCTGCATTTCCTGCAGGAATGAATTTGCGCCTATTTGCATACTGAGCTCCCAGTCGTCGAATTCTTGACGATCAAAATACCGATAACGGGACAATGCAAAATAACGGCCAAGTTTTCAGATGGTCGTGATTGATAATAAATTGACGGGATAAGAAGATGTCAATATCTAAGGATTTTGGATGAAATGAGCCACTTTTACTGTTGTGTATTTTAATAAATACAGCCTCACACTCAATGTGGAGGCTGCGAGATGATAACTTGAATTTATAGGCTAATTTGGCAGTTGGATCCCCATATCACGCATCCTTGCCATCTTGTATCTTAGGGTTCGTGCGCTAATTCCTAGCTTTTCGGCGACTAACTTACGACTTCCTTGGCATTGGTTAAGGGTCTCTAAAATAATCACATGTTCTTGAGCTTTGAGCTCTTCACCTAAGCCGTCTGGCTCAGAAGAAAATGGGTCTAGATCTTCACCGCTTAAAATCACATCCTGCGCATCGATAATAATGTCATTGGCTGTGATCAATTGACCGGCTCTTAATATCAAAGCACGCTGGATCACATTGTCGAGTTCACGTACGTTCCCTGGCCAGCGATGACTCAATAAACGTCGACGCGCATTCTCATCCAACTCAGGCACATCGGCAACATTCAATGCCTTAGCATGTTTAGCCAGTAAATGACGCGCAAGAGGTAAAATATCTGCAGGACGTTGACTTAACGCAGGCCAAGCTAAAGGAAATACGTTAATTCGATAGTAGAGATCTTCCCTAAATCCGCCAGCTGCGACCACTGCCTTTAAATCACGATTGGATGTGGCAAGCACGCGCACATCGAGCTTAATGGTTTTACGGCCACCTAAACGCTCAACTTCACGCTCTTGCAAAACCCGCAATAACTTAGCTTGTAAGCCTAAATCCATCTCAGAGATTTCATCGAGCAGCAAAGTGCCACCTTGAGCCTGCTCAAATTTCCCCGGGCACGCTTGATAAGCCCCCGTAAATGCCCCCTTTTCATAACCAAAAAGGGTAGCTTCGAGCATGTTCTCGGGAATCGCGGCACAGTTAATGGCCACAAAGGCTTGATTAGCACGGCTACTGTGTTGATGAATGTAACGGGCTAAAACCTCTTTACCCGAACCGCTAGGACCTAAGATCATGACAGAGGCATCAGAAGCGGCAACCCGTTGAGCCAGTGCTAATAAGGCTAAACTTTTTTCATCAGCGACGACAGGCTGATCCACATTTTGTTTTAATGGCAAATAGCGTGAGACTTGATTGAGTAACACTTCTGGTGCAAAAGGTTTGGCTAAATAATCAACAGCACCTAATTTTATAGCATTCACCGCGCTACCAATAGTCGCGTAGGCCGTCATCAACAGCACTGGCAACTTAGGATGATGCTGCTGCAGGTAGTTCAATAAACCTAAACCACCAATACCTTGCATCTGCACATCGCTAATAACTAAATCAAACTGATGTTGTTTCAAGGCTAAAATAGCGTCTTCACCGGAGGCAACATCAACACACTCATACTGAGCCAGCATTAAGGTATCCAACAAGGCTTCACGTAATGAAGCATCATCCTCAACGAGCAATAACTTTGCTTCAGACATGGGTAATCTCCAAAGGTAATATCACCGCGGATTTAGCCCGTGGGAATACTAAAGACACAGTACAGCCTTTATTCGGTACACAACAGAGTTGCAGTTGCCCCCCATGATTGCGCACCACAGATTGCACAACGGCTAACCCAAGCCCAGTTCCCTGCGACTTAGTCGTAAAGAAAGGTTCAAATACCTTCTGCTGCATAGTGGCGTCTAAGCCTTTACCATTATCGATGACGTCCAATAATAACCGTTCGCCCTCTTCCTTCGCTTGGATACGAATTTCAGTTGCTCCGGCTTCTATGCTGTTCATGACTAAATTATTAATCGCCGAGCTTAATGCATTGGAATTAGCTAACATCGAGCTGCTTGATGCATCATCAAATGACAAGTCACAGCCTTGCTTTGCCGCTATCGGCTCACAATTTGCCAAAACATTGTCGATAACCTCAGCCAATGAGATTAGATCTCCAAGTTCATCCTGACGACCTTTCGCCATCAATAGCATGTCGTTAACCTGCCGCTCGAGTTCATTGAGTCTATCAACAAGTTTTTGTTGGAATTTAGCTTTAGCGGCATCGGATAACTTCGGACTCGCAAGGTTTGAAGCGTATAACAAAGCGGCAGATAAAGGCGTGCGCACCTGATGAGCCAAAGTTGCTACCATCTTGCCCAGTGCAGATAAACGTTGTAGATGGGAGATATTTTTCTGTAATAGCCGGGTTTCAGTCAGATCAGTTAACACAATTAATTGACCAGGCTCTGGCGTGAGTGGTGTTATCGCTAACTTAACGCGGCGGCCATTACGCAGTGACACTTCGTGGCCATCATCGTCCTGTGGCGCAAAGGCACTGTGGATCACATCAATCCAGCGAACGCCACACAAGGAGCGCTCAAGTAATTCAACTGCAACCGGATTGGCATCCGTGACTATACCGTCGCCATTGATAATCACCACGCCAGATGGCATAGCCTGTAAAATATGCTCCATTCGATTGGACATATTCGCGGCCTCACGCAGTTGGTTCCATTGTTTGCTAGTGTGCTTGAATGACTCAATTTGCGCTAGTGGGTTGGCTGACATAGTCACTCCGTCAAAAAATTGCTTATGACGGGGTGACTGCAGTATCTATGCCAAATTGGAAATTGAACTTTAGAGGTTAAAACAACTTATATAACAATAAAATAGAAAACTAATCTTTTGTCATTCCGTACTTACGCATTTTTTCTACAAGCGTTGTACGACGTATTCCTAGCATCTCAGCCGCGCGAGCAACAACGTTATCTTGCAGCTCTAGTGCCTGACGTATCATGTCGATTTCCAGTTCAGCTAATAAATCCTTAAGGTTCACGCCTTCAGGTGGTAGCTCACTTGGGAAACGCGTCTCAGGGATTTCAACCGGCTCTTCATCGCTAAAGATAGAAGCTAAAGCATCACGTTCCTGTTGCTCTTCACTCATCTCTACACAATATTCGGGCACATCGATATGGCGATATTTGACAGGTAAATCGTTAACATCGACCAGTCCACCCGGATATAAAATGGTGAGGCGTTCGATTAAATTAGACAGCTCGCGCACGTTGCCCGACCAAGCATGTTCTTTCAGCGACTCTATCGCACGCTGCGTAAAACGCACCTTACCACGGCCTTCGTTATAGACTCGGCTAACTAACTCTTGTAATAGCAAAGGCACATCGTCCTTGCGATCACACAACGCGGGCATTTCAATCGGGAATACGTTTAGGCGGTAATAAAGATCCTCACGGAACTCATTAACGCTGATCATGGTTTCTAAATCTCTATGTGTCGCAGCAACTACGCGTACATCAGCATTAATTGTCTTAGTACCACCAACGCGCTCAAATACCCGCTCTTGCAGCACACGGAGTAATTTAACTTGCATTTGTAGTGGCATGTCTCCTATTTCATCGAGAAATAGTGTACCACCTTCAGCTAATTCAAAACGGCCTTTACGGGAACAGATTGCCCCAGTAAATGACCCCTTTTCATGACCAAATAGCTCACTCTCTAATAACTCAGGCGGAATAGCACCACAGTTAACAGGGATAAATGGACCGTCACGGCGCTCAGACAAATAATGGATATTACGGGCGACCACTTCTTTACCTGTACCTGATTGACCCAGAACAAGCACGGTTGCCTCAGATGTTGCTACTTGATTTATCAAGTGCCTCACATTCGCAATACCATCACTGCGTCCCACTAAGCTTCGGAATAACTTTGTTTGATTCGCACTAGTAGGGACTTGAGGCCGTTTAACTTGACCGAATACTTGGCAAAAGTGTAATAATTCAGTGAGCTGAGGATACGTTAAAGGTTCTTCTATATGTCCAAGAATATTAGACACTTGCAGATCGTCAACATTGCCAAGCAACAGCATAGGTTGCCATGGATGTTGACCTGCGATGTTTTTAAGCCCATCAGCATCCATAACATCAGTTAGGATAACTAAAGCTCGAAAACGGGTATCTTGGAGGCTAGCACTTAATTTTTCGGTGTCAATTTGTACAAATTGCTCACCTAAAAAATCCAAAATGCAACACAGGCGATTTAATCGCTCTGATGGAGGGCCGATAAGTAAAATTCGTTGATCTGTTTGCATCATTCAGTAGGCCGTAAAGCTCTAATATGTATTAATTCGCATTAATTATTTATGATTAGTTGCTGTAAAAGCTTAACAAATTCAATGTAACAATCTGTGCCACCATCACTACTTGAGATGAATATTGTATTATCAGCAGGCGAGAAGCAAGCCTCAGATGAGGTTTATGCCAAACTGAATTGATTTTAGTTCATTTACATCATGATTCTAGTCTAAAACGTCAATATTTTGACTTTTAGCCAAAAAAAAGACGCAACCAGTGCGTCTATTTTTAATCACGAAATAAGATATTAACCCGCTTCAGAATGCGCAGAAATATTATGTTTATCTGCAGGAATTGCATCCCAACTCTCTTTTAGAGTACGAACTAAGTCACTTACATCATCAATCGCTTGAACATCATTATTCAAATTCGCCTCTGAAATACGGCGCAACATAAAATCATATAAATTACTGAGATTGTAAGCAACACTGCCTTCAGCTTCCATATTTAGGCAGCTATTCAGCCCCGCGATAATCCCTAGCGATTTACCAATAAGAAGCCCTTTTTTTGCAAAATCACGCTGCTCTATTGCATATCGACTCTGAGCCAAACGCTCAAGCAAACCAGCAAACATCATTTGAATAATGCGGTGAGGGGATGCCACTGCTATTTCACTTTCTAAAGAAACCTTACGATATGACTGTAATGAACCTCTCATATTAGTACCTACCTATTTGCATCTATCGACTTGTATACATTGATATGACGTTGACTATTACTACCAGCATGCAATAGAGCTTGCCTGTCCAGTAAGAAAACATTGGCTTTCTCTGTACATGCTTGAGTTAATGAAAACTGTAACTGCAAATAATCTCTGTCAACAAATTGCTCATCTGCAACCAAAGCCTCAAGTAATAATTGACGCTGGCCAACAAATTCTTGCAATTTTAATACCAAAAAATCAATATTTTCATTATCTATTGATAATGTAGTCACTTGTCTAATGATTTCATTCATTTGCTCATTAAGAGAATCTAATGTGCTAACAACATTCTGTGTATTTATTTGACTATGATGCATAATATATAAAATCTCTTACTCTGCTACTCTGCCACTTTAGATAAAAAACTTATAAAATTCAAAAACTGGCAAACATCGTGTAAATCTATCTTACTGTAGGGACAATTTGGCTGATAAAATATTATCGTTTGCTCACAAGCCCAGGAAGAGAGTCGAGTCGCTGAGTTAGCATACTACCTTGAGCGTTCATCTGGCCGACAATCAAATCCATAGCATTGTACTGCTTTAATAACCTAGCTTCATAGGCCTTCATTTTTAAGGCAAGACTCTCACGGCTATCGGTAATACGAGAAAGTTGAGTATCTAAGCTTTCATCTCGACTATCTAAAATTCCCCCAGTTTTTACATAGGAGTCAGTAACATCCTTCATCCGCGTACCAAACCCAGTTTTTTCTGCAGAAAAAAAGTCCGATACGGCATTAATATCTTTACTTAGCACTTCATCAAGCTTTTTATCATCAATCTCAAGGCTACCCGTCTGAGTGGTTTTAATACCCAGATTCGCTAACATCATAGAGCCACTATCACCACTCGTTGATGACAACACGCCCCTCATCTGGTTTTGGACACCACGAATAACAGAATCACCCTGCAATATACCCGCTTTCTTAGTTTTGGGATCATAGCCTGACATGCCAGACATAGTTTTCATTAACTCATTGTATGAATTAACAAAATCTTTTATAGCTGTTTTCGAAGAGTCACGATTAGGTTCAATTTTGAGTGTCGTTGTTTTATCTTTGTTAGCATCCGTCAATGTTAAGTTGATGCCAGTAATCGCATTCTTTACTTCGTTTGAATCAGAGGTCACTTTTAAGCCATCAACATACAAAATTGCATCTTTTGCAGGTTGTAATTCTGTCATAGCAAAAACATCTGAAAGTGCTGTTCCAGCGTCATCTGTGGCAGATGCTTGCACTACATTAGCCGCACCAGTCTTGTTAGATGTAAGAACCAACTGAGCACCATTATCGCCCTTAATAATAGTCGCAGTTACTCCAACATTATCTTTAGAAGCATTGATGTTTTTCATAATGTCTTGCAGAGAGTCATCTGCGCCAACAGCAACATTAAAGCTCTCACTTCCCACTGTCAGACTTAATGAACCACTTCCTATTGGAGCCGTAACATCTGTAACTGCTGTAGAACCTAATTTATGGCTTTCAGCCAACTGTTCAACAATGACTTTATAATTGCCAGCCACTGCAGTCGGGTCAACTGTTGCGGTCATAAAGTCTTTATTGGAAAGCGTACTCTTAAAACCTGTAAAGGTTTTAGCATCAGATAGAGGTTTTATCTTCTCTAAGAAATCAGACATTGCACTTTTCAATGCCCCCAGAGCAGAGATCTGAGTGTTGATCTTACCTTCTTGAGCATTGAATTTGGCTTCTTTAGGCGCTTTTTCTGCATTAACTAAAGCGGTTACAATGCCGCCGATGTCCATGCCAGTACCTACACCTAATGATGTTAATCCCATATCCACCTCTGATCTGCGTCTAAAAACTTACCAATACGTATAGTTAATAGTATTAATACAGCAAAATTCACGCCAAGACTTCAGTTAATATGAATGGCTTACCACTCTGGACTGAGCCTCTCATGAATGCATATTAAAAAACTACGACTTAAACCTCTGTTTTTATTAATGCGCCTGTCACTTCAGACAGTTTTTCAGCCAAGGCAAGCGCCTCTTCACTAGGAATTTGTCGCAGCACTTCGCCAGAGTCTATATCCATAACACTGACAACGGGCCTATCAGAACTCGCATCAACTTTAAATGCTAATCCCTTACGCATCATAGTTACCATATCCGTCAGGTCACTCGCAACCTTATCTAACTGCTCAACATTCGTTTTAGTATCTTTTGTAGACTCGCCATCTTCTACCATGTTCACGCTGTTTGATTGGCCAAACAAAGGCTTTATTGAACCACTTGACTCTTGCTGAAGAGATTGTGGAGGAGCTAGTTTAAGCTCAGTCTTCAACCCCACTACATTAGATGTACTAACTGAATTAATATCCATCATGCCACCCTCTTAGTCACACTTACCTATGTACTCTGGTACTGCTAGAAAGTACTAACCTTACAGATGAAGCACAAAGCTACACGCTTCAGCTTTATCTTCAAACATTTGCTAATCTGCTTATTACTGTATATTGATGATGCAGCTAAATGATATTTACTAATAATCACTTTATTAACAACACTAAACTGACCATTTTAATGCACAAAGGGAAGGGTCTAAACGAACCTCCCCTCTCAGTGCCAAACACTTAGATGTCTATCATCTCAGCATGAGATAACCGCCAATCACAATTACAGCAATGACAGGGCAACTTGTGGTAATTGGTTGGCTTGCGCCAACATAGCAGAAGATGTCTGAGACAGAATTTGTTTCTTAGTCATTTCTGCAGTTTCTTTTGCAAAGTCAACATCTTGAATACGGCTACGGGCATCTGCTACGTTAGTTTGCACGTTACCCAAGTTATTGATAGTGAAGTTCATACGGTTTTGTACCGCACCTAAATCTGCACGTTGGGAATCAATACCAGCAATAGCTGAATCTATGACAGCCAAGGCATCCTGTGCTCCTTTGGCTGTGCCAATGTCAACTTTAGACACTTCAGACAATTTAGAGCTACCAGCAGTGGCAGTCACACCACCACCGAGCAGCTCGTCAGCTGTTGTACCTTTAATGGCAAATTTTTCAGGTGAAGATAATTTAAGTTCAGACGTTTTACTGGCGTTTGCTCCACTAGCTAAGCCGCCTAACGCTGCTGTACCGCCAGAGTAACCAGTGACTTCTACACCAGCAACACCCTTAGCTGTAATACTAATGACACCTGTTTCTTTATCGTGGCTAACATCGTATCCCGCTTTACCTAAGTCAGTCGCGAGTAGGCTTCAGCCTTAACGCCTGCACCTGCTTTATTAATGTTATCAGCGACTTTGGCAGCATTGTCACCGCCGGTAATTGCCACAACCTTACCATTAACAGCAAAAGCTGTATCAGCGGCTGTACCTTGCGATAAAGCGCCCGCGGTTTCTACACCAAATTTAGTGCCTTTTCCTGAAACGCTGTGATTACCAATCTTATTCGCCGCAGTGCTAGACAACGATACTGAAATCGTTTCATT
>NZ_JAKKSG010000013.1:0-164179 GCF_025653545.1 Shewanella sp. SW1
CTCATTGGCAAACTGAAAATAATCAACATTGGCTTTTAGATAAGCTATTTCAAGAAGATAAGCAGAAAATGTATGATGAAGATGGCGCCAGTATCTTGGCCATTTTACGCCGCTGGGCCTTAAATCTGGTGAAATTACACCCAGCTAAAACCAGCCAAACTCAAAAATTTAATCGAGCATGTTGGAGTGATGACTTCAGAGAAGAGATTATTTTTGGAACTGGTCAAAAAGTGTAATCAGCCCCTGCATTGTTACCAGTGCAAACACAAAGTTAATATTAGGTTTTATCGCCTCAGTGCTTGTCGCTGTATTTGTGTATTTCATGGCGATCAAATTAATATTGACCCCGATAGCGGTAGTAACGGATAAGTTGGCTGATTTAAGCATAGGGTCTGGCGATTTAACAGTGCGATTACCCAATGCCAATGCAGAAACTGAAGTTGGACGCTTAGCTGACGCATTTAATGGGTTTATACAAAAATTACAAGCCTTGATTAGTAAAGTCCAACTCAGTAATCACTCTCTCATCACCGCTAGCACGCAAATAAGCCAGTCCATTACCACAAGTTCACAGGTTGCTGGCGCACAGTTACAAGAAATAACTCAAGTTGCAGATGCAGTAGAAAAAATTTCTCACTCCCTCAATCAAGTAGGTGACTCCGCTGAGGGTGCAAATAAAGCCTCTGAACAAGCAGTCTCAAGCACTTATACAGGTAATCAGATTGTCGTTTTGGCTCAACAAGGAGTCGCTCTCGTTGCCAGTGAGGTAGATAAAGCCTCACAAGTCATTTCAAGTTTGGTTGCCGACAGTCAAAATATCAGCGCCATGTTAGATGTTATTCGAAGTATCGCAGAGCAAACCAACTTGCTAGCACTCAATGCAGCTATTGAAGCCGCGCGTGCAGGAGAAACTGGGCGCGGTTTTGCCGTAGTCGCGGACGAAGTTCGCAACCTTGCATCGAGGACACAGGAATCCACCAAATCCATTGAAATCATCATCACGAATTTATCTTCCGGTTCAGCTAAAGCTGTAGATGTAATGAATAGTGCACAGAAGCAAGCGTTAATGATAAAAGAACGGATCGGAGAAACTTCTGATGCGTTTGCAGATATCATCCGCGTTGTTGATCAAATAAAAATCATGAATGGAGATATTGCCCGCGCTTCAGAAGATGAAAAACAAGAGATGGCACATATAACTTACAGCATTTCAAATATTCTAAAACAAGCCAAAATAAATCAGCAAGCGGGAGAGTTAGCACAAACATCACAGCAACATCTGGAAGAACAAGTGGAGATGATTGAGGGGTTACTAAAGCAATTTAGAACCTAAAGTTACTGCGCTCTAGGAATAAAAAATAGCGATAAACATTATGAGTCTATCGCTATTTTATTGTCTTGTAATTCCTGCGTGCTAATCGAACAAAAACACGCTTAAATGCAGCTCATCTAAATCGTCCTAAGCCACAGTATTCAAGATGCGGCAATGGATTACTTAACGATTTCCATCTCAGCTAATAAATTGTCGGCATGATCTAAATACTTCATTACCCACAGCATATAACGGCTGTCGACATGAATAGAACGGTTAATCTCGTTATCAAATGCCCAACCGCCGATAATGCTTTCATACACACCGTCGAACAATAGGCCGACGAGTTCAGCGCGGCCGTTTAAGGTCGGTGAGCCAGAATTTCCGCCAGTAGTATCTAAAGTTGATAAAAAGTTTACTGGTACAGAATCTATTGATTTCATATAGAAATCACCATATTGCTTCTGCTTAATCAGCTCTAACTCTTTCTTTGGTGCATCGAATGGGTCAACACCTGTGTCCTTTTGCACTATGCCTTCAAGGCGAGTGAATGGCACAGCCACTAAACCGTCTTTTGGCGAGTAGCCTTTCACATGACCAACCGTGACACGTAAGCTTGAGTTAGCATCGGCATACACTGGCTTACCTTGCTCTAGGTTGTAAGCAATAATGGCATCCATATATTGCGGACGCACCTTCATTAGTTCACCCGCTAGTTCTTTTTCTTTCTTTTCTTCAGCCATATCTGTGTCATACATAGCGACAGCGAATTGAATGAAAGGATCTTTAGAGGCTTTAAAATCGGCAACGGATTTATCCATCCACGCCAGACGAACATCTTTCTTACCTAACTCAGTTTTGGCGTACATTTTATCTAAGGTTTTCGAAAGCTTAGCTTCACTAAACTTTTTATCGATACCAAAGGCTTTATCCAATGCGGGTAGGCGCTGGTCTTCTGGCAGTGCGGCGTAGCGTTTTAGCATGTCGAGCAATACCGCTTTATCAACGCTTGGCGCATAACGACGGTCAATACGCTCCATGCTGGCTTTTAGACGTGTCATATCACGATCTTGGAAGCCCGGTTCACGCTGCATATCTGGCAGTTGTTTCTCGTTCGCGAGGCGATATAAGCTGCGCGCCGTCGGCAACATAGTCGTGCTGCCTATGTAGCTTAAGATCATGTCACGCTCTTGATGCGTCTTGCCTTTGGCAATCAAGGCATCTAATTCCGCTAAGGTTTTACCGTATTTCGCTTCACGACTGCTGTCTTTGGCTATCCACGCCGCCAGCTTAGCTTCGAGGGCTTTACGGTCGGCCAACATGGTTGATTTGCCGTAAAACTCGATCATAGAAGTGAAGTTTTTCGCGTAATTTGCCAGACCTGCGATTTGACTCTCGTACTTAATACGCTCGTCGCTGCCCTCTGGCGCGGTTTCTTTAATGATCTCTATAAAGCGTTCACGCAGCATTTTGCCTTCGGGATAAGCCCACTCAAACTCATTTTGAACTTCAGTGGCTGTGCGATATCTGTTGGTGCGACCTGGGTAGCCTGCCACCATCACAAAATCCCCCTCACTCACGCCTTTAGCCGATACTTTTAAGAAACTTTTTGGCTCATAAGGCACGTTGTCAGCACTAAATTCTGCGGGTTTACCCGCTTTAGATACATAAGCACGGTAGAAAGAAAAATCGCCTGTGTGACGTGGCCACATCCAGTTGTCTACGTCGCCGCCGTATTTACCCACGCTCGCGGCTGGGTTATAGACTAAACGCACATCACGGATTTCCAGTTGTTTAACCAGATAATATTCGAGACCACCGTGAAAGCTATACACTTGGCAACGGTAACCATCTTCTTTTTCACATTCAGCAACTAAGGCTTTCTCTTGGCTTTCAACGCCTTGATAGAAGGCGCTACCCACTTTACCTTCAAGCCCGTTTTTAACTCGCTCAGTGACATTAGTGACATCTTCAGTCACATAGACACGTGAGCCAGGGGTCGCAGGTAATTCATCGGCGAAGGTCTTAGCTAAAAAACCATCCTGCAGCAGATTTTTCTCAGGAGTGGAGTTGTATTGAATCGCTCCATAGGCACAGTGATGGTTAGTCACGACTAGGCCCTTTGGCGATACAAATGATGCAGTGCAACCGCCGAGGCTTATCACGGCATTCATCGGGAATTCGGTGAGTTTAGAAATCGATTTTGCATCAATTTCAAGGCCTTTTGCTTTCAGCTCATCAGCCATAGCAGGCAGTTGATGGGGCTGCCACATACCTTCGTCAGCCTGTGCGCCAAAACTAGCGGCCACGGCAACTGTGAGTAACCATTTTTTCATTGTGTTAAGTCCGTTTTATGTGAATGAAGCCACGCGCAAGCTGGGCCATTTTCTCGTTTTAATAGCGTTGTTTTAATTTTAAATAACTGTGCTAAAACCCAGCATCACTCGCTTTAAAACCTAAAAAGCAAAAAGTCAGGCCGGGGCCTGACTTTATCACATGCGACACTCTCTATAACAGACTCTGAAAAACTCGCTTACAAAGCAAATACATTTAATCAAAGTTACCCTGCCGCGTTCGCTAAAAAGCCTCACCTATCGCAATGAATTAGATCCCAACAAATAGCTGGGCACCCACAATCACGGCACCTAACAAGCCAGCAATGACTAATGCAACAGATCCGCCAGACACTTGATAACCCCCAAGCTGCGACTGACGTTGACGCAGTGCCATAACAATTGGCAAGAAGATGATCATCACGACCAATGGTACGGCCGCAAATCCCAGTACCGCCACAAAGCCTTCAGGCAAATACAAGGCACACAAAACAGGCGGAATAAAGGTCAGTAACCAAGTTTGAATACGGCCGGCAAACGTTTCTTTGGCGCGAGTTAATTCGGCGATAAAGTCATATAAACTTAAGGTCACACCGAGGAATGAGGTCACTAAAGCTAAATCAGCGAATAATGAAATACATTTGCTGATCCAAGGTGTATGAGCAATATCCTGTAATGCCGTGACGAGTGAAGGTAGTGAACCTTCAAAACTATTCACCTCATATCCGCCGACGGTGCCTAAAGTCACCAATAACCACAGAACATAACAAGCAAGTGGGATAGTCGAACCGATTAACAACACCTTACGCAGTGATACCGCATCGCCATCGAGATAACGCACTAAAGTGGCGATACAGACGTGGAAACCAAACGAAGTAAACACCACGGGAATTGCCGCCATCCAATTGCTGGTCATAGACTCGGCAATCGCGCCAGTTGCCATGCTAGCAATACTGACTTCGGGCAATAAAAATAATACCACCACCACGAGCAATAGAATCATTAACGAAAATAGGAAACGTGAAACTTTATCGACCCAAGCAACACCTAGCGCCGCAAAGCCACCGAGCACCAGTGTAAATAACAACACTGCGACTTGATTATCGAGCACGATATCGAACATGTTCTTCGCTTTAAGCACTAATAACGAAGAGCCGCCGGTGAGATAAGCCGCGGTCAAGGCAAATAATAAACTCAGAAAAGAAGCACCTTGAATTATTTGACCTTTTTTACCCAGTAACTTACCCGTAATAGCATGCACGTTATCCCCCACGCCAGTGCGTAAGTTAATTTCGAGCATAAGTAATGAGGTATAGGCGGACACGCCCCAAATAACGACGAGTAACACTAAAGCAGGGATAATACCTAAAGCCGCTGTGGCTAAAGGTAACGCTAACATACCTGCGCCAATGGCCGTCCCGGCAACGATGGCGATCGAGCCTAACATTTTTGAATTCACACAATAGTCCTGTTCAATAATTAATTATTATTTTATTTGAGTAAGATTTGAACCGATAAAGCCTTGCGTCTTAAATCGAAATAAGCGACACATCACTTAAAGCATCCAATCAGATCTCGACCTAGCAGATCAATTGGCCCCAATAGCTTTTGAATGTTTCAACCCAGTAGCCATTGAGGCTAACTAAATCGATTATTGAAAAATGGCATGACTTTCAATTGTGATAGCCCAAATTAATGTACCGATATAAGCATCGATTAAATAGATAGTTTGGGACATTAACAGAGCCAAACCCAGTGGGCAAGCCAGTTGTGAACAAAGAAGGGTAGCAAACGGTACGGTAACAACTTAATAGCGCTGTGATAAACGAAAATATACAAGCCAACAAAATCGCTACCTTTGTTGAGAATATATGGGATGCAGCATTGAGCTTAAACCGAGGTAAAGCGCATCTTTCACCATCGAGAGCATGCAAAATATGGGCTTAAACACACGGATATGTTTAAGCCCAATGACACCTTTTTGAAGCTAGGTTAGCTCAAAAAGTTAATTTACAGCTCAGTCCACGCCATAGCCCAAGAAGCGCCAACAACTGGCTCAAATCCTGTGGCAGAAGCCGACCACTGCACGCAATAGCCGCTATAAGGGAATGGCTTACATTGATACACTTTGCCATTTTTAGGCTGTAACACTGTAGTACCTGCAACGTAACCTTTCACGCCTGCTGGGAATACAAAATCAGCTTCTGGTGCAGGAGCTTGATCCTTTAAGAAGAGATCAAAGTTCTGCTGAATAACATCACCTTGTTTAGGCTCAGCTTTTACCTGCAAATGATAATGCCCAGCTTTAGGCTCAACGACGTCTAACACTAAGCTAGCACTGGTATTGTTAACAGTTTGGCTCACAAAACCTGCCGCTGTGCCATCGTGGCTAAACAAATACGCTGACACTAGCATCTCAGCGTTACTGGTTACATCAAAGCTGACCTTCGCCGCACCATCGATAATTTGATAATCGTCGGCAAGTGAAGTGACTTCTAAGCTGTTGCCCGGAGCAGGAGCTAAATCAAATCCCACTTCGACACGCTCAATACCTGAGTTTTTCGCTGTAAAAATGTCGTTTTTGCCATACACAGGCTCAATCACACCCGATGCATTTTTTTGTCCCGCTTTTAACTGGGCCTGCTGGGCATTAATCGCGCTCGCTAATAGGAAAGGCCAATTTTGTTTATCACCTTGAGTCGCATCGCTAATGGTAATGACTGTTTGCTTAGCCGCTTGCTCACCATTGGCGTCAAACACCCGGGTCATCACTTTATCGCCTGCTTTTAGAGCGAGTGACGGATTGATATCCCCCACATCTTGCCATTCACTCGGCACAATAGGACCCGAGCCCAAGTTCACATCGATAGCATTGTAGAAACTATTCGTCGTATCTCCCACTTCCCACACGGCCAAGATCACTTGATAACCACTGCGACCTTCTGGCACGTAGCAGTCATGGGTCACTAACTTAGGCAGCTGTTCCATACCACCATCAACTACGCAAAAGGGTGCTAAGTCAAAGCTCGCTCGGCTCAAAGCTTGGTTTGGGTTCCAATCTTGGCGAGTTAAATAGTAACGCCAATTACGGGTGACATGGTTTGCTGTGAACTGCCAACTGAACTTATTCCAGCCCGCTTTAATATCCGTCTTTGCCCAACGGCTCGGACTTTGTTCATCCAAAGGTGAAAAAGCACCATTGCCAGCACTCGCCAATTTGCCATCAGCAGGACCTGACTCAGGAAAACCCGATGGCCCCTCAACACTTTGCGGCTCCCATTGCACCGCGCCACAATTGGCATTTTTACCTGTTTTACAGGCATATGAACGCGATTCAGGTGCCACAACATAACCGTGCGCCTGCGCAGAGATACTCACAAACGCATTCGTCGCCATTACTGCCGCGGCCAATAAACTCAATTTAGAAATAGGGGAAAAAACAGTAGGATTTGCCACTTTAATGCACTCCATTGATTGCCTATCATCCTAAACATAATGATAGGCTTAGATATAAAAGTGGTATTTGGGCAAACAACAGCATTAAACAGCAGTCGTTTATCTTTCACAGAAATCGAATTCTGCGGCAACTCCGCTATCTTAGTTCACTAAAAAATCCATTTACAACCTTAGACCGGAAGCTTTGCGTCCTAACTTTTCAATTAGTTTGCCAAATACAGTCGTTATCATTGAGTCACTACGAGTTAACAGTATGTAACTAAGTAGAAATGACTTGGCTAAATTAGCAACAAAAGACAACGTTGTCAAAAAATAATTCATTTATATTCATTAAGTTACAGAATGTGGATCGGTATTTTTCTGACACCTGTCAAACATTTATCAGCACCTACTGTTATAAACTCGTGCTTGAAACTAAATCTTACCTAGGTATAATGCCCACCTCGCTTCGGGGGAGTAGCTAACTGGATTTCGAGCCATCGTCATCTAGGGTGAACATCAACATACTTGGCAACATGCCATGGTGTTCACAGCAAATCATAGATTTGCCCAGCAAGACCTGAGCACAATGACCGCACCTAGGGGTGGACGGTTTATTGTGCTTATGTCATAACCACCCCTAAAGGATCACACTTGGAAGCCCTACTTGCCTCAACTTTTACGGTTGCTATCGCCGAAATTGGTGATAAAACTCAATTGCTTGCACTAATCCTCGCCGCAAGATTTAAAAATAAAACCGCCATTATTTTAGGTATTTTGCTGTCGACATTATTTAACCATTTTGCCGCAGCTTGGATTGGCCAATGGGCGATTAACTGGGTAAGCCCTGATCTTGCACGTTATTTAGTGGCTGCGTCATTCTTTGCGATCGCTCTTTGGGTGTTAATCCCCGATAAAGTCGATGCAGAAGAGAGCCGTTTCTATAAAATGGGCCCCTTTCTCGCCACCTTTATCCTGTTTTTTATCGCCGAAATGGGGGATAAAACGCAAATCGCCACTGTGGTATTAGCTGCAAAATACGATTCATTAACTATGGTGGTTGCTGGCACAACCTTAGGCATGCTGCTTGCTAACGTACCCGTAGTGATCGCAGGCCACTTCAGCGCCGAAAAATTGCCTATGTTGTGGATACACCGTGGCTGCGCCGTATTGTTCGCACTACTGGGTGTCGCGACCCTGTTCTTCTAAGAATCGAGGCAGGGGTTTTGCTGCAGAATAAAATTTCTTCACGCAATATTTTATTCTTTTAAACCTAACCGTTTTGCAAGTCGGTGCAAATTACCTGTATCGATTTGCAATATTCTTGCACACGCAGCCCAATTTTGTTGATTCGCGGCTAAAACTTGGCGAATAAGTTGACGCTGATATCTCTCAGTCGCAGCCTTAAGCCCCAGCATAACACTGGAATTATCTTGCGATTGTCCCTCACGACAGGCCGACTCAGACCTAAATGCTAATTCACTGGCTGGCGTTGCAGCATCTGATGGCCTATCTTCGTCGACTGTTCTGTGTGCTTGATTCATCAAAGAATCGAGCTGAAAATGTTTATTACTTAAGCTGATGTAAGTCGTTTTTAGCTCGGCTTTCGCCAACACCGCAGCCCTGTGTATCGCATGCTCTAGCTCACGCACATTACCCGGCCATGTGTATTGCTCTAATAACTGCTGCGCTGCGGGTGTGATATTGATATGGGTGAGTCCTAACTTCGCTTTACAACGTTCAAGAAAAAAACCTGTCAGCATAACAATATCTTGCCCACGCTCTCTTAATGGTGCTACGTGGATAGGAAATACGCTCAACCTATGGTAAAGATCGAAACGAAAACGCCCTTCCGTTGCCTCTTGGTGCAAAATTCGATTAGTAGCGGCAATAATCCGAGTATTAACCTTTAGGCTCTTATCACTGCCCACTCGCTGTAATTCACCGTATTGTAAAACCCTCAATAACTTAGCTTGCAGCCCCAAGGGAAGCTCCCCGATTTCATCTAAAAACAAGGTCCCCTTGTCAGCGAGTTCAAACTTGCCTTGCCTATGACTGATTGCCCCCGTAAATGCCCCTTTTACATGCCCAAATAACTCGCTTTCGGCGACGGACTCCGGCAATGCAGCGCAGTTCAAATAGATAAGTGATTTATCGGCTCTGGTCGATTGATTATGTATCGCCGCGGCTACTAACTCCTTACCCACGCCAGTTTCGCCAGTAATTAATACCGATAAATCAGTGCCTGCCACGGCACTTATCTGCTGCTTTAGCGATTGGATCTGTGTGGATTGCCCTATGATCTCCTGCTGACTAGCAGGACGATTGAGCACCTCAGTTCCATTGGAAACTTCAACAACTTGGGATTCTAGCTGTTGCATCAATAACGCAGTATTAAGACTGGCTGCGGCCAGTGCGCTGATCACACGCAACTCGCTATCACTAAAACCATCAAACTGATGAGGGTTGAAACCATCAATGG
The DNA here is from genome assembly GCF_025653545.1 of Shewanella sp. SW1. Classification (NCBI taxonomy): domain Bacteria; kingdom Pseudomonadati; phylum Pseudomonadota; class Gammaproteobacteria; order Alteromonadales; family Shewanellaceae; genus Shewanella; species Shewanella sp. SW1. Next base: position 9,563 of record NZ_JAKKSG010000013.1, read on the forward strand.
TGAGCGCCCCAATTAAGCGATCGTTCGCGATTAGTGGTAAACCAATGCAAGCATGTACATGTAAGTTCGCACTATGATGTGGAATTAAACCATCATACGGATCGGGAAGTTCACTGTCGGCCGGGAAACGAACCACATCGCCAGCACGGGCGATAGCCTCTAATCTCGGATGTTCACTAATTTGAAAGCGCCGCCCTAACACTTCGGCAAAGAGCCCATCTATCGCCAAGGGGACAAATTGCTGCTCCCGAAATGCCAATAATGCCGCAGCATCACAATTGACACGCCGCCTGACCACTGCCAACAAACGCTCAAATCTGTCTTGCGTCGACACGCCGACAGTTAAATCTAAGGCTAACTGAGTTAAATCAGCATGGGCACTCATAGCACATCCACAGTCAAATAAAGTCATATTGACAACAGTGTAATGTCAATTTGACCAATATCAAATTGTCATTATGACACCAATAAGTGATTCCAAATGTTGAAATACGTTAATACCAATAAAAATCAACACGTTAGAATGTTGGCATAGTGAGTGCAATAAGATATTTAACTAAGTAAGCAAGATTTACGTAGCGCATTCATTATTAATTATCACAGGTGTATTTATGACTATTCATGTAAAAAACAATATCCACTGGGTGGGTCAACGCGATTGGGAAGTGCAAGATTTTCATGGTACTGAGTACAAGATAACTAAAGGCACAAGCTACAATAGCTACCTTATCCGTGAAGAAAAAACCGTGTTAATTGATACAGTTGATCATCGGTTTAGCCAGCAATTCTTACAAAATCTTGAAGCTGAAATTAATCTAACCGACATAGACTATATTGTGATGAACCATGCAGAGGAAGACCACTCAGGCGCCCTGACTGCATTAATGGCCAAAATTCCTAACACTCCAATTTACTGCAGTGAAAATGCGGTCGACTCCATTGTAGGACATCACCACCACCCAGAATGGAATTTCATTACCGTAAAAACAGGGGATAGTTTAGCGATAGGCAATGGTAAGCAACTGATATTTATCGAAGCACCTATGTTGCATTGGCCAGATAGCATGATGACATACCTCACCGAAGATGCGGTTTTATTCAGTAACGATGCCTTTGGCCAACACTATTGCGACGAACATTTATTCAATGATGAGGTTGATCAAAATGAATTAATGGAACAATGCCTACGGTACTACTCAAACATTTTAACGCCCTTTAGCAGCCTAGTGACGGCTAAAATTCACGAAGTATTAAGCTTTAATTTACCTGTAGATATGATCGCAACTTCACATGGCATTGTGTGGCGTGATAATCCAGCCCAAATTATTCACCAATATTTAGCTTGGGCCGACGCTTATCAAGAAGACCGCATCACGATTTTCTACGACTCTATGTCCAATAATACTCGCATGATGGCCGACGGTATTGCTCAAGGTATCCATGATGTTGACCCCAATGTAGCGGTAAAAGTGTATAACGTCGCACGTCATGATAAAAACGAAATCCTTGCACAGGCATTTAGGTCAAAAGGTATTTTAGTCGGCTCATCCACCATGAATAATGTGATGATGCCTAAAATTGCCGCCATGCTTGAAGAAATCACGGGCCTGCGTTTTCGCAATAAAAAGGCGGCAGCTTTTGGTAGTTATGGCTGGAATGGCGGCGCAGTCGATAGAATTCACACTCGTTTGATGGATGCTGGTTTTGAAACCTCGGTGGGATTAAAAGTCAAATGGCGTCCCGATCGAGATGCGATGCAAGAATGCCGTCAGCACGGCCAGCGAATCGCGCGAGAATGGGCATTGCGGCCCCTTGATAGCGCTAATAGTCGCTCTATCATTAATCAAGTCATGTCAAAACCTAGCCAAGCCACCACGGCCAGTCAAACAGCTGAAAATACTGCTACTAATAACGTCCCTGTGACAGCACCGATTGCAACAAAAGCGTGCGAATTAAATGATACACAATCAATGGTTTGCACCGTTTGCCAATGGATTTACGACCCTGAAAAAGGAGAACCTAATCAAAATGTCATTGCTGGCACACCTTGGACTCAAGTGGCCGAAGACTTCCTCTGTCCCGAATGTGGCCTAGGTAAAAGCGTTTTCGCTGTCATAAAAAATGAGGTGACTAATGCCTAAGCCAATCGTCATTATCGGCAGTGGATTCGCGGCATATCAGCTAGTCAAAACACTGCGACGTTTAAACCGCGAACAACCGATTACAGTTATCACAGCCGACTCTGGTGACGAATACCATAAACCAGATTTAAGCCATGTGTTTAGCCTTAAAAAAATGGCGTCAGACCTCATAAAATTGACCGCGACTGAATTTGCACATGAACAACAAATTGATGTAATAAATCACTGTGAAGTCATAAAAATAGATAAAGTTCGTCAGGTAGTCTGTTGCCATCAAGGACGCGAAATTGCGTACAAAAAGTTAGTGCTTGCCACGGGTGCACGACCCTTTATTCCGCCTATAGATGGGGATGGCGTCGATATCATCCACACAGTTAACAGCTTAAGGGAGTATCAGGCCTGCGAAGCAGACATCCATGGTGCGAGGAGAGTACTGGTTATCGGTGCGGGTTTGGTCGGAGTTGAACTGGCAATGGACTTAGCAACTGCGGGTAAGCAAGTATTTTTGGTCGATCCACAAGCGAGCTTAATGCCGAATATGCTACCCGAAATGTTAAGCCACAAACTGACCGCTGTACTAACGCAGCATAACGTCACAGTGCAATTGCAAACCCGAGTCAGCCAACTGCAACACCAAGATGGCAGTATCTCTGTGTGCCTAGATAATGACCAGCGGTTTATTTGTGATGCGGTTATCTGTGCAGCCGGACTGATCCCTAACAGTCAACTTGCCCAGCATGCGGGGCTAGAGGTCAATAAAGGTATCGTCGTTAACGAATGCTTACAAACCAACGACGCCCATATTTATGCGCTAGGTGATTGCGCCCAAATCAACGGCCAAAATAGGGCCTATTTACAACCTGCGTTACTGAGCGCCAATGCGCTGGCGAATACATTACTGAACCAACCGACAGCAGTGAATTTTCCCGCCATGCTCATTAAAATGAAAACGCCACTGTTACCTATGCAGCTCAGCGGTATAACAGTGAATGGCGTCCATCGCTGGCAAGTCGATATTGATGCTCAAGGAAGCTGTATTAAAGCATTCGACGTGGATGAAACATTTATAGGATTTATCGTAACCGAGGATAAAATGCAGCAAGCATTTGGATTGTTAAAGCAGCTAAATAGCCCTAACGCGGCACTCATCGCGGCCTAAGAGCACATTAACGAGAATGTTAATATTATTGTCGCTGATAATAAAAACTGAGTAGAGGCTTTCTACTCAGTTTTATCGTTTCTACTATTATTCAAACATTCGCAACAGCAATAGTTTAAAGACCTAATGCCAGTTTAATACGTTGTCCGTAATCCGCATCGGCTTGAGTAAAATGCGCCACCATACGTTGCTGCACATCTAAACTCGCTTGACTTAATGAACCCGAAATTGTTGCCACTAGGCGCGCTTTCTCAGCTTCAGAGAAGATGCAATACAAATTACCCGCTTGGGTATAATCGTCTTGGTTATAACGACTGTAACGCGCAGCTTCACCTTCTAAACGCAATGGTGGTTCACTAAAGTTTACTGGCTCAACCAAGGCATCAGCAGTGCTGTTCGGGCCATAGTTTGCCGAAGCGTCGCCACCCGTTTGGCTGCCATGATAAGGACATTGTGTACCCGCCATCGCACCTGCACGTTGATGGTGATTTGCCTTAGCGGCATGCGGGCAGTTTACTGGCAATTGGTTGTAGTTAGCACCAATGCGGTAACGCTGCGCATCGGCATAGGCAAATAAACGCGCTTGTAACATCTTGTCTGGTGAAGCCCCGACGCCTGGGACCAAATTACTAGGTGCCAATGCCACTTGCTCAACTTCAGCAAAGTAATTTTGTGGCAAACGATTCAGTTCTAATACACCAATCTCAAGCAATGGATAGTCGCTATGCGGCCAAACCTTAGTTAAATCAAATGGATTGATATGGTAAGTATTGGCATCCGCCTCAGGCATAATCTGCACATTAACCGTCCAACGCGGGAAGTTACCATCAGTAATAGCAACCACCATATCGCGCTGCGATGAATCGGGATCAATCCCTTTTAATTTATCAGCCTGTTCATTGGTTAAGTTGACCACGCCTTGCTGCGATTTAAAATGGAACTTCACCCAGAAACGCTCGCCCTTGGCATTCCACAGCGAGAAAGTGTGTGAACCATAACCGTGCATTTGACGGTAGTTCGCCGGAATACCACGATCCGACATCAAAATGGTCACTTGATGCATAGCTTCAGGGTTCAATGACCAAAAGTCCCACATGGCCTGCGGATCTTTTAAGTTTGTCTTAGGATTACGCTTTTGCGTATGAATAAAGTCCGGAAACTTAATCCCATCTCGCAAGAAAAAGGTCGGCGTATTGTTACCCACGATATCGTGATTACCACGGGCAGTATAAAAACGTAAACCAAAGCCACGTGGATCGCGCTCTGCGTCGGCAGAACCCATTTCTCCACCTACGGTTGAGAAACGAATAAAGGTTTCGGTTTGCTTACCAACACCATTGAAATGGTCAGCAATGGTGTAATCGCTTAAATCTTTAGTCAGCGTAAATGTGCCGTAAACCCCAGTACCTTTGGCATGCACGATACGCTCAGGAATACGCTCACGGTTGAAATGGGCTAACTTTTCAATTAAATGCCAATCTTGTAATAGCAGAGGACCACGTTCACCCGCCGACAGTGAGTTTTGATCGTCGGCCACTGGGGCGCCATTTTGGCTCGTTAAGTACTGACTTGTTTGATGTTGTTGACTCATGCCCTGCTCCTTAGTCTTGATTGCTGGTTAACCAGGTTTCAATTAAATCGTAAATGGTGGCCATGGTTTATCTCCTTGGCTGGCGACGTGTTGTCGATAGAGCAAGAATAGAGAATTACCAATTGAGAATAAAACGATTAAACTAGATTCATACAATCTAAAAAAAAGATTAAAGATAAGTTTGGCAAGACAGTTAATGAATTACACAGACTCACAGCCAATGGTCCGCTCACATCACTTAAGATGCTGTTGAAAAACCAAATAGCTGCTCAGGACAATGGAGCGAAGTGCGGTGCGAGAAAGCGGAGTTAAGCTGATACACTGCCATTAACTGCTGGATAAGTCGGCTTCACGATAAAGCTTAACCAAATAATAAGTGTCAATCAGCACGATAAAAAAGTTAACTAAGGCAACAGGATAAGCCCCAATTGCCACACCGTAAGCCACAAATAAAGCCGCACCAATGAGATTCCACCAGCGCAGTTTCTTAATGTTTGACATCATCAGTGATATTGCAACGACCACTGAAGCTAAATAACCAACCCATTCCCAAATTGTAGCGTTATCCATATCCAATCCTTATCTATATATTATTTAAATCAAACGATTGATACGCCATTCACACCACAGGCAATAAGCTGGCTCATTGCATTTAGCGTTTAACGACAGCCGCCGTCATCCGTGAAATACAAGTCAGTTCACCCGCGCTGTTGTGGATTAAAATCTCCCATACAGAGCTGCGTTTCCCTAAGTGGATAGGCTTAGCCGTAGCGGTTAATACCCCATTACGGGAAGCCCGTAAGTGGTTAGCGTTAATTTCTTGACCGACACAATAGTACTGCTCAAAATCCACCGCGAAATTTGCCGCATAGCTGGCAACGGTTTCAGCAAGCGCGACATTCGCGCCACCATGCACTATGCCCAAAGGGTTATGCACCGCCGGACTGGCTGGCATAGTGGCCTTCATGTAATCGTCGCCAATCTCACTGATCTCAATTCCTAAAGTCTGCATCAAGGTGCCTTTGCCACCCATACCGGCGTCTAAACGCGCGCAATCCTCTAACGTTACAGCTCTAAACCAAATACTCATTGCAACTTCCTAGTCAATAAAACCAATCAGCAGTTTACTGTGAAGTGGATGAAGTTCAACTAGTTTACTCTTAGCTGGTCACATCAATATCAGCAAAAATAAGGCTCAAGCTAACCAAGATTTAGTGGTACTTAGCTGACTAAACCAGACAAGAAATAATCCCCACACCACGACTACACTTGGCATAATTAACGCGTCAGCTCCTAGCACCACAGCCGCTTGCTGAATGCAAAATACATAGGTCATTTGCAACAAAATAGCGATAAGCGAGGCGACCAACACTTTATAAGCAATTAATTTTCTGAATAACAATAATAGGCATCCTAGAACCCCTGAAACCACGGCAAAGCCAAACACAGCATCAACCCTAATTGGCGTCGTTTCATAGAGTTTAATTTGATCTGGGCTCATCTGTGCGAGTGCATCTGGCGTCATAGTCATTTGCATCACAAAAGCCATCAGCCCCATGATATTCCACAACAAACTGAGCGTTGCGACAAAGTAAAACCACAGTGGCGCCTTGATATTCATGGTTTTCAGCGGATTTGAGGTGGTATCCATACTCACTCCTAATAAAAACTGAAAAAAAGAGATAAAAAAGGGATGGTTAACCATCCCTTTGTTTCAGTCTAGCTCACAAATTGCACTTGTGAGTTAACCCCATATACAGGTTAACGGCGACGACGCTGCAAACCAAACAAGGACATCAGTGCTAAACCTAAATAACCTAAAGCACCGCCATCATCTTTAGGCTTTGGCTCAGGTTTTGGCGGCACTACTGGCGCAGGATAACTTAAAGCAACAATCACAGGATCATGATCCGATGCAGAAAAAGCATTTTCAGATTTAACCAGATCACCAGAGAACTTCTTACCGTATTCAAACAGGCTAGATTCCACTGAGTTGATGTGCCAATCTTCAATATCCACTAAACGTTTGGCTAAGCTAGCATTGGCTAAAGCATGATCTAAGTTACCTAACTCGCCGTTATAGCTATAAGAGAAAGTGCTTGCACCGTGGGCTTTCGTGTTCAAGTTGATAAAGCCATAACCTTTTTCAATCTTGCTGCCTTGGCGCTCAAACACTTTGCCGTCGAGCGTCGTCCACGAAGCGGTCAGGATGTCACGCTCTGACTTGCTCGCATCGAAGTCGGTTAGTACACGGATAGGATCCTCCATACCATAGGCATTCATATCACCGATGATCAGTAAGTCGCCTTTCACGTCTTTTAGCGTTTCACCCAAGACTTTGGCTGCAGATACGCGGAAAGCATTACACTTGCCCTGTTGATCGGCAGGATCAACTGACTCTTCGAAGTTAGCCCAATCTTCTAAACAGCCTGAGCCTTTAGATTTCAAATGGTTAACGACTACGGTCAGAGACTCATCATGGATTTTAAAGGTTTGCGCTAAGCTGTGACGTTGATAAGCATCATTGCCAGGGTTAGCCTCAGTTTTGCCATCTTTAGTACGAGTCACGCTGCCAGCACTGGCGTGCTGTTCTGGAGTACCGATAACTTGTGCGGCCCCCGCTAAAGTCACTTTACCACCACGGTATAACATGCCGACAGTGATCGCATCTGTGCCAAAGTACTTGCCGTCATACTTATCAGCATCGGTAATTTCAACAAAGCTATAGGCGTTTTCAGGCGTCTGCTTGTCATTTAGTGCATCGACTAAATCCTTAATCGCACTCTTCTCACCAAAACCGTTGTTAGCAATTTCCATCAAACCGACGATATCGGCGTTCATGGCGGTAATAGCGCTAACGATTTTAGTGCGTTGTAGCACCATTTCTTCCAGCGTTAGAGCGCCACGGTTACTGCCTGATGGGTTGGTATCGCCACCATCAACATCGTTAAAGAAGTTCAGCACGTTAAAGCTAGCCACGCGCAGATCACCCTTAGTTGCAACACTTGGGGCTTCGGTTCTATCGTCACCACGGATAAAATCACCCGCTGCAATAGTATTAGTCGCCACTAAACGATAAGCGCCGTAGCTGTAACCAATCACACCTTGCAGGTTAGTCAGTTGGTCGCCAACACGGATGTAACCCGTTTCCACATTGAAATCAGGGAAGTATGGAATAACACCATTGGCAGGCTTGTAATCGGATTCGATAAAGAGTTGGTTCTCGCGGTTAGATTTAACTAATGCCGTTGCTTCAGCAGAAAGCGCTGGATACAGCTGTGTCGGCTTCATCAAAGGTGCTTGATATGACACTAGCATGTTATTGCGACTACCCGCATAGTCGAAGCTGAAGGTGCGGCTGATTTTAAGATCGCTGCCCGCATCTAAGGCCACATTCATGCCTTCATAGCGCTCTAATGCTTGCGCTAAGGTTTCGCCATCGGCCACATAGAAAGGTGCGACAACAGGGACTTCACCCTTAGCGCCAACATCAAATTTCTTATCGGCTTTAATATCGATTTGAGTTAGGCCAAAGTATTCTTTCACTTTACCCTGCACACACACTTCAACCCCTGGTTGAATCGCTTCAGGTGCAGCTTCACCTAAGAATACAAATACACCATCAGAGGTATACGGTGAGTTATCACCCTTAACTTCTTGTAAGTAAAAACCTTTAAACAAGCTTTCACCACGGGCAGTCACTACGCCACGCACAGTCACTTCGGCTTCAGATTCGAATGCCCCTGCTGGTACAAATGGGCTCGACTCGCCCGCACCTTGTACTTGATAAATAGGCACAATTTTAGCGCCAGTACAGCTAAAGAGCGGCACTTCTGGCTCAGCAGGCGTTTCTAGAGAACCTAAACCAGAGAAGGTATCTTTAGGTAATTGTTCCCACTGGGCGGCATTAAATACTGTATTCGCCACTAACGCATCTAATTTACGTTTTAAGGTAACGTCTAATCCCCAACCCGTTGGCGTCGGCACATCACCAATAATATCGATGACGGCATCATCTTTCATTAAGGCAACTGCATCACCGCCATTAAAACTTAAACTACCAGAGTAACTATCAACCCCTTGAGCAACAGTAATAGTACCGCTAGTATTTAAAATAACTTTTGTCGATTTTGCCGCAATAGTTTGACCACCTAAAGCCACCATATCCGACGCAACAGTAGCACCATCTTTATAACGAACCAGTTTATAACCCGCGAGATCAATTGCCGTATCGCCGCTGTTATACAGTTCAATCGCTTTATTATTTGAGCTACCTTCAACATATTCGGTGATCATCACATCTGCGCTTGCCATCATAGGCAAAGCCGCTGCTACAGCTAAAGAAATAGCCGTTAATTTATTAACATTATCCATATCATCAACCCCATTATTATAATATTGCCGCTAACTTCTATTAACGTGCGAGCCGATTATTTCAGAGTTGAATGCGTAAAAAAAGAGGGCAAGATCGCACATTGCCAATGTAACACATTGATGAGTAACTAATTATAGACACTTCACTGTTCACCTGACAGAACAGGATGGTAAATCAAAAGTATTAGCCATGTAAAAACAAATAGTAAGATCAATACACATAAGCTCAAAGTATTTAGTGTCCTGCTCAAATAACAATCAATATTTTAATGTGATATTTTGATGATATTATTCGGTATGCAATACCTAATAAAATATAAGGAACACGGGTCCTTAAAAGGTAATGGATATAATTAAAACTTAATTTAGCATTCATTATTTTGAAATAAACATAACAATCAAACTTCTAAAGTTGATGATGGGTACCCTTGGTTATTGCAGCAGATTAATGTTGATAATGGGTATAAAAATGAAACATAGAGCCAGTCTGAGAACCAACGGCTGTAAGATAGTGAGCTCAATATTAAAACAATAATGTGAATTTTACAGACAAAAAAATACCGCTCATTTAGGAGCGGTATTTTCAATTGCGGCGTATTACACGTCGCAGCTAATCAATTACTTTTTAGCAGGTTCAGCTACTGGCGCCGCAGAAGCTTTCTCGATTGATTTCAACTCAACTTCGAAAATCAACGTAGAGTTTGGTGGAATAGTACCAGTATCACGTACGCCATAGGCTAATTCCGATGGGATCACAAACTTGTACTTAGCGCCAACAGGCATTAATTGCACGCCTTCAGTCCAACCTGGAATAACGCGATTCAAAGGGAACTTAGCCGCTTCGCCGCGTTTATAAGAACTATCAAACTCAGTACCATCAAGTAAAGTACCGACATAATCCACTTCTACAGTGTCTTCTGCGGCAGGCTTTTCACCCGTGCCTGGAGTTAATACTTCATATTGTAAGCCAGACTCAGTTGTCACTACACCAGGCTTAACCTTGTTTTCTTCAAGGAATTTTTTACCATCTTCGATATTTTTCGCAGAAATCGCTGTTGCTTGTTCCTGACGTTTATCGTTTAACTTTTTATCTAGACCTTGAAGAATGGTTTGCATTTCTTCTTCGGTTAAACTTAATTGGTCATTCAGACCATTAGTGAAACCAGTGACGATCAGAGTGCGATCAACTGGCAGGCCTAATTCTTCTTGCTCTTTGATATGGCCAGACATATAACGACCGATTGAAGCGCCTACACTGTAAGCTTCTTTTTGAGCTTCAGTCGTTAATTCAACATTTGTACTCGTAGCTGCTTTTTCTTCTTGATTACAAGCAGATAGGCCAATAATAGCCAATGCAACTAACGATAATTTATAAATCGATTTCATTAAAGCTTCCTCAGCATCCTCAAGCGGTTACAATAACCTAAGCGTGACAACTTTATACTAGTTATCTCGGTTATACCAACTAGATTCTTTATGGGTTAACAGTGATTAATGTCACTTGATCAAGTCTAAAGACAACAACTTAGGGAGCAAGTTCATGAAGAAAAATCTACTGCTGGTAATTTGCACAGTTTTTCTAATCGCTTGCCACCCCAAAGCAGAAGATATCAGTGTTCTCACAACAGAGCCCAGCTATAGCGCGAGCCTATCAAGTAATGGGCAATTCGCCTTAGTTGCCACTCAAAGTAGTGGAGTTCAATGCTGGGATCTCAGTACCCACACCCTCAAATACCAATGGATACATGGCGATATTAATACTGGCGTCACAGGTACAGCGATTTCTCCCAACGGGATATTTGCAGCATCGTTAAGCAGAGATTCAGTTGCTATGTGGAAAATAGTCGACGGTAAGCCTTTGGGCTGGTGGTCCTTACCTTCATCCGGTGAAAGTGTCGCGGTAGCCGATAATGGCGCACTACTTATTGGTTTAAATGATGGTTCAGTCATGTCGCTTAATGCCGAAAAATCTGCCTTAATCAAATTTCTTGGACATAAAGAGCGCGTCAATAGTGTTGCCCTCTCTGCTGATGGCCGATTAGCATTAACGGGGTCAAATGATATGCAGGCGATTCTCTGGCAGGCACAAACTGGCCAACCGCTTCATACGTGGACACTCGGCAGCCGTATAACCAAAGTGGCACTCAACGACAGTGGTAGTTTAAGTTTTACCAATGGCAGCACAGATGAAGCAAAGATCTGGGATAACACAAGCGGTAAGCTATTAAACAAGCTGGATATTACCCGTCGTCAAATGAACTTTTCAGCGGTGAGGTTTATCAAACAAGACAGCCAGATATTAACAGGTACGCCAGCGCGGGAAGTTATACTCTGGCAACGTGACTCGGGTAAACAAATTGAAAAATGGCAGGTTGCACTCACTAAAAACAGCCAAAATCGAGGAGCCGTTGTATACTCTGTGGCAATTCGAGATACCAATAAAGTCGTTAGTATCAGTAGCCAAGGCTTAGTTGAAACTTGGCAGAAATAGAGGTTAGCCATGCAAGGCGTACAAGCACAGATTGAAGATCTAGAAACCAAATTGGCTTTTCAAGAGCTCACAGTCGAAGAATTAAACCAAGAGGTCATCAAATTAAATCGACTGGTGGCTCACCAGCAACACCAAATTCACATGTTAATTGGTAAGTTGCAGGACATGGAACCGAGTTATATGGCGACTCAGGCTGAAGAAACGCCACCACCACATTATTAACACTGACGCTTTAGATATTAACTTTGATTAAAAAAACAGTTACTGCAAAATATCCAGGGAATGCGATGTTTAAACATTTAATGCCAAAAGAAACCCCAACTCTATTACCCATAGCGTTAGTGGGTGAACCCATTCTAAGGCAGACTGCAATAACAGTGCACCATTTCGATGCAGAGCTCGTGCATCTTGCCGAGCAAATGTCTGCCAGCATGGACGCTGCCAATGGCGTTGGTATCGCAGCCCCCCAAGTTCACAGCCCTTTAGCCTTATTTATTATGGCTTCTCGCCCTAATGAGCGTTATCCCGACGCTCCTAATATGGCGCCTGTGGTCGTGGTTAATCCGCAAATCATTAATGCATCAAGCGAGTTGGTCAGCGGAGAAGAAGGCTGCTTATCTGTACCGGGGCAAAGATTTACGATACAAAGACATCAAGCCATTGAAGTACGCTATCAAAATTTACAAGGCGAGTGGCAACAAACCGAATTAACGGGCTTTATTGCACGGATTTTTCAACATGAATTTGATCACCTTCAAGGGATCACATTACTCGAGCGTTCACTTATGCCAGAACAGACTCAGGCGATTTCAGCCCAATCCATCAAAAAAGGTGAAGCGCAATAATGAAACTGTCCTTCGTTACACCTTTTTCTCGCGCATTTATTGCACCAACCTTGGCAATGGGATTGGTTTTAAACTTATCGGGCTGCGCTTATAACAGTATTTTCATTAATTATCCTGCGCAGATTGAACCACTCAAACAAGAGCTTAATAGTGCGACTCCCATGGCCGATATCGACAAACTTGCCAGCAATATCAATGGCAATGACGGCTTACTCTATGCCCAAGAAGCGGGACGAATTGCTCAAGTCGCCGGCGATTTTGCTGCCAGTAAAACATATTATCAGCAAGCAGTAGATGCTTATACCGCCTTTGATGATAAGGCCAAAGTCAGCGTTAGTGACATTGGCGCAACAGCCAGCAGCTTAGTGTTAAACGACAATGCGATTCCGTACCGAGGCCCTGGGTATGAACGCATTATGCTGCACCAATACCAAGCTCTTAACTATTTGTTTAGTGGCGACTATCAGGGGGCTCTAGTCGAAGTTCGTCGCAGTAACGAACTACAGAGCAGCGAGCAAGAACGCTATCAAAAATCACAAAAGTCAGTTCAAGCCATGGCAAACGGCACCATAGATGCCGAGGTTAACAAACTAGGACAAGCTGCGGGCACAGTCACCAGTTCTTTCTTAAACGCTTACAGTTATTACACGACTGGCGTACTGCACGAAGTGCTGGGTGAGCCGAACGATGCCTATATCGATTATCGTAAAGCAGCACAAATCACTCCAGATAACACCTATTTACAGCAAGATCTGGTCCGCCTCGCCAAGCAACTCGGCATGCCACAATATGATGAGTTTAAGCGCCGTTGGGGCGATGCTAAGTTGCCCAATCCCAAAGATGGTCAAGTGATTTTGATGGTCGAGCGCGGCTTTGTGCCTGCAAAACAAGCTCTCACGGTACCTTTTACTATCCATGGTAACTGGCAGACAGTGTCACTCGCTACCTACATGCCAAACAATACTTTTGTGCCAGAGACGCAAGTGCAAGGTTTAGGTACAGTGCTGAAAACTGAACCTATTGCCAATATCGATGCCTTAGCCATCACAGCACTCAAGGAAGATCTGCCCGCGACGCTAGTTCGTCAAGTCGCTAGGGTCTATGCTAAATCTGAGATGGCCTATCAGATTGAGAAGAGTGGTAAACCAGGGAACAATGCTGCCGATATTGGCAGCATTGCTATGCAGATTTTTAACGTAGTAACAGAACAAGCAGATCGTCGTAGTTGGCTGACGCTCCCTAAACAAGCACAGATCGGGCGGCGTTATTTGAGTGCAGGTGAATACACTTTGCAGTTAGACAAAGCGCCACCGGCTAAAATTGATGTTGCAGCAGGCAAAACCACCTTAGTCTGGGCAATTGATACTGGTAATTACACCCGAATTTATTCAATAATCATTTAGCCTAGCGGTTGTGGTATTTGAATAAGACGTGTGTCATTAAGTTTATACAATCACAAAATGGAACTGACTATGAAACAATTTAAACTGATTTTTGTACTGGCTGCCGTTATGGGTCTAGCTGCATGTCAATCTAAAGTCGAATATGGCGATGCCACAGAAGTTGAAACCGTCAATGAGAACTTTGGCTCGACGGATCTACAAGCTATTGCAGCCAAGATGGTGGATAGCATGATGACTTTCCCTCCTATCGTGGCAATAACAGCCAATGACCGCCCGATTTTATTTGTTGACAGCATCAAAAACAAAACCTCAGAACATATCGACACTGAGTCTGTCACTGACTCTATCAGTAACAAATTATTGCGCTCAGGCAAGTTCCGTTTTATCGACATGACTAAAGTAGATTCAGTCCGTAAACAACTGGATTACCAAAACAACACTGGCATGGTTGACCCATCAACCGCCATCAAGTTTGGTCGTCAAATTGGCGCTCAATACATGTTATATGGCAATTTATCTAGCATAGTGAAGCAAGACGGTAGCACTAAAGACGTCTACTATAAGATGACAATGCGTTTAATGGATTTAGAAACAGGCCTTATCGAATGGTCTGATGAAAAAGAAATCCGTAAGATGAAGTCTAAGTCTTTCTTAGGCATGTAATTGTCCTATTGGCACTTAATTCTGCCAAACAGTAATCTCAAGAAGCCAGCGTTAACGCTGGCTTTTTTTACATTTTTAACATTGGTAATCCAAGGTAAATAAGGTAGTGTACTCGGCCAAAATACACTGCGATGATGATGCTCAAAATTGGCGCTGGCGCGAGGGATAATTTGCCACAAAGGCAAACCTACACACACGATATTGAATGCAAACATCCAAGCAGAAAACAAAACAAATCGTTGAAGGATTTAAGTTGTGAACTTGTTTAAAGCCAGTCTCGTTGCCCTTACCTGCGGCACATTAATGTCGTGTGCAACCCAAAGTACACTCAATACGGGTCCACGTGATGCTAGCGCTTATATTAGCCAATATCAGGCTGCGCTTCGCTCGCAGGTCATCTCCGATATTCACTATGACTTGGATTTTCAGCTCACAGGGGATGCCGAGTTTTCCGCCACCTCCAAAGTGACATTTCAATTAAGTGAAGTGCCAAAACAACTGAGCTTAGATTTAAACAAGGCGCAGATAAAACGCTTTATCATCAACGGTACCGCCGTATACCCCAATTACAATGGCGCTTACATCAGCTTAAATACGCGTTTGCTCACCTCAGGTGAAAATACCATTGAAGTGCAATTTAGCCGTGCCCACAGCACCAATGGTGAAGGTTTACACCGTTTTAAAGATCCAATCGATGGCAAGGTCTACCTCTACTCTCATTTTGAACCCGCTGCAGCTCAGCAGATGTTCGCAGTATTCGACCAACCGGATCTCAAGGCTAACTATCAAATTACGGTAACAGCACCCAAAGACTGGCAAGTCATTAGCTCAATGCGTGAAAGCCAAATCACCCCAGCAGGTGCTTACAATCGTTGGACTTTCCCACAAACACCTAAGCTAAGCCCATATAACTTTTCGATGCACGCGGGCCCTTATCACATGTGGCAAGACAACTCAGGCCGCTATCCTATGCGCCTGTTCGCCCGTCAATCCGTTGCAAATCAAGTCACGGAGCAAGATTGGTTTACCTATACGAAACAAGGGTTAACTTTTTTCGATAATTACTTTGGTATTCCTTACCCTTTTAAGAAATACGATCAAATTCTAGTGCCAGACTTCCTTTATGGCGCGATGGAAAACGCAGGCGCAGTGACCTTTTCCGAAGATATCTTCCTTCATAAAGCGGCGATGACAGCAGATCAAAAGCAAAATCTTGCGGGCGTGATCATGCACGAAATGGCGCACCAGTGGTTTGGCGATCTCGTCACCATGAAATGGTGGAACGGCTTGTGGTTAAATGAAAGTTTTGCTTCATTTATGGGCACACTTGCGACTCAAGAAGCCACAGAGTTCACCAATGCTTGGCGTACCTTCTACGCTAAAGGCAAGCAAAAAGCCTATGAGCAAGACAGCTTAGTCACCACGCACCCCATTGAAGTACCCGTAGCAACTACTCAGAACGCCTTCGACAATATCGATGCTATCACTTACCAAAAAGGCGCATCAACGCTGAAACAATTACGCCATTTACTCGGCGACATGGTGTTTCGTCGTGGCGTCAGTAACTATTTAAAACAATACAGTTATCAAAACGCTGAGTTAGACGATTTTATCAATAGCCTAGGGAAAGCCGCTGGCCGCGATTTAAGTGCATGGACTCAAGAATGGCTCTACAGCGCGGGCGTTAACACCATCAAGGCGGAATATCGTTGTGAGGGCAACCGAATCAGCGAATTTAGCCTACGACAGCTCCCTGCAAGCGCAGAGCTACCCACATTACGTGAACAAAAAGTCCAAGTGGCTTTATTTACCCAAGGTCGCTTTGATCTGCGAAATGACATTACAGTGCCAGTGACTTACAAAGGCGAGCGTACTGAAGTTAAACAACTGATTGGTGAGCGCTGCCCAGACCTAGTCTATCCAAACTTTGATGATTGGGGCTTTGTGAAAGTCGAGCTTGATGACAAGTCATTTAATACCGCAAAACAACAACTGAGTAATATTTCCGATCCACTACTGCGATCTATGCTGTGGCAAAGTCTGTGGGACAGCGTCCGCGAAGGTAAATTGAGCTTAGATCAATACCTAAGCACAGTGTTTGTTAACGCGCCTGCTGAGACGGACTACACGATTGTTGGTCAGATCATCGATAGCATGTTGCGCTCAAAGGAATATCTCGCGCAGATCGCCCCTATTCAGCAAAACTACGCTGAAAATGCAATTAAAGGCTTAAGCCAAATGAGTCTGAGAAAAGCAATGGAAAATAAAGGCGATAATGACTTCCAACGGATCTGGTTCAATGCGTATGTCAGTTTAGCAAGCGACAGAGATTCACTGCGTCATTTAGCACAACTCATTGACGGTGAAACAAAAATAAAGGGATTAACCTTAGACCAAGATTTACGATGGGCAATCATCACCCAGCTTAATCGCTATGATTTTCCTAACGCGCTGCAGCGCTTAACCAAAGAGGCCACCAAGGATAATTCAGACTCTGGTGAAAAAGCGGCACTTGCGGCACAAGTGATCCGCCCTGAAGCGGCCGCAAAACGTCGTTGGTTAAGTAAAGTCCATCTAGACAGCCTGCCTTTCTCCAAACAGCGGATTATTATGCAAAATCTTTATCCTGCTGAGCAAAAACTATTAAGCGCAGCTACAGCGGAAGAGCGTCTGGCGAGCTTAATGGATATGGACAAAAAAGGGCCAGTATTTATGCGTAATTATAGCCATTTCCTCATCCCAACCGATTGTAATTACACTAGCATAGCGGCATTGGACAAAGTACTTGATCGCCAAACTGGGCTATCTAACCTTACCCGCCGTAATCTACTGGAAACCCGTCAAATAGAGCAGCGTTGTGTGCTGATCAAAAATAAGATGACTCACTAATATTAAGGTCATTTTAAAATTAACAAGGGGCTCCTAGGAGTCCCTTTTTTATGTTCTGTTACAGATGAGTCTTAAACTTGAACCAGCACACAAGATGCTACCCGCGCGAAATTATGCTCACTAACCTTTGATATAAACAAGCCAGCATTCTGAATAATGAATTAATCACACTCACAACCAGTGACATATTTAATTAAATTGTTAGCTTGAGCTTATGTGTTTTAACGGCTTACTGACGATAACCAATGTTATTTATCACCTGTAAAATATTATTCATCTCTTCAGTTTAGTCTACTAAGTTCCATCAGCTCATCAAATAAACAACCGCTGACGCAATCGTTATTGATATAAAAATCATGTAATTATTAAATTCATAAATTATGGGCGTCACTTCTAAATTTATTACTATAATTCTTCAATGATTTAATGTTTTGCCCCGTACTGCCGCTATACTAAAACAACGTTAGAGAGCTAACGGAATATAAAGGATATAGATTATGCGATCGACACTCAAAACACGGCTGCTGTTCAGCAGTCTTTCCGCTGTACTGATCACTATTGCTGTACTCGTAAGTATCTCTAGTTATTTCATTAGAAATAATGCGTTAGAAAACACTCAACATGAAATTGACCAACTAGCGATTACCTTTTCATCCGGCATAGGTCAGTGGATGCAAGACAGAAAAATGGCCATTACCAGCCTAAAACAAGTCGTTGAAGCCGATCCGAGTACAAACGTTACCCCTCATTTGCTGCAGGCGCATACTGCGGTTGACTTTGCCCTCACTTACTATGGCGACGAACAAGGCAACATGTATCGCCAAGATCCGTCGCTAAATACCGCGAATTATGATCCCCGCGTTCGCCCTTGGTATATGGACGCTAAAGCTGCCGGTAAAATGATCATGACGGCGCCCTACGTCAGCGCCACACTGAAAAAACAAGTCGTGACCATTGCCGAACCTGTAATGAGTTCTGGCCGATTGATAGGCGTTGCCGCAGCGAACTTAACCATAGATCAGCTAACCGATGCGGTGCAGCGCCTCGTAGTGCCGGGCGAAGGTTATACTCTGATGGTCGATAATGCAGGGCTCATTATTAGTCATCCCAATAGCCAGCTAAATACTCAACAACTCACTAAAATTGATAGTGATTTTAGTAATAGCTGGTTATCACAGCGCACTAATGCCAATACCATGGAAGAGCGAAACCTCGATGGTGCCACTAAGTTAGTCTATGTTGCGGCAATACCCTCAACAGACTGGGCGCTGATTTTCGTAATGGATAAGCAAGAAATCATGTCACAGGCAACCGATCTTGCTTGGTGGATGTCTGCCGTAGGTGTTGCACTATTGGTGCTGTTTGGTTTGATTTTAATCGCCATCTTTAAAATTCAATTCAAAGATCTCGAACGCGTTGCCCAAGCACTCAATGATATTGCCGAGGGCGATGGCGATCTCACTGTGCGCATTCATACTGCCAACAGTCACGATGAAATTGGTATGTTAGCTTCGGGGTTTAACCGCTTTGTAGAACGTCTACACGGTATGATTTCCCGCATGCACAAGATTGCGGGTCAATTGGAATATCAAGCCAAAGGAAGTAGTGCGTCGGCAACGGATAACAGCCAGCGCATTGAAGTACAGCAAGATGAAGTGACTATGGTTGCCACTGCGGTGACCGAAATGGCCAGCGCCACCGAGGAAATTGCCAGTAATGCTGAGCATACAGCTCAGACAGCTCAAAATGCGGTCGGACTTTCAAACCATGGCCATAAACAGGTAATGCAAAGCCAGCAATCTATCCGTAATTTAGCTAGTGAAGTCGAAACTGCAGGGCGAATTATCGGTGAACTGAACGAGCACTCACAAAAGATCAACAGCATTTTGTTGACCATTAGTGGCATCGCAGAGCAAACCAACTTACTTGCACTCAATGCAGCCATTGAGGCGGCACGTGCAGGAGAACAAGGTCGTGGCTTCGCTGTAGTTGCTGATGAGGTGCGTGTACTGTCACAACGTACGCATTCATCGACACAAGAAATTCAAGCGATGATCGAAACCCTACAACAAACCGCAGGCAAAGCCGTTAAGTCTATGACTCAAAGTCATGAAATGGCAGAAACCAGTGTGGCCGATGCTAATTCAGCCAGCGAAAGTCTGTTGCAAATCAGCAAAGCCATTAATGATATTTCAGATATGGCGAGCCAAATTGCCACAGCAGCCGAGGAGCAAACCTCAGTCACCAGCGAAATCAACCGTAATACAGAGTCGATTCGTGAAGTGTCAGAGAATCTCTCGATTGAGGCACAAACGTCTATGGTCCAAGCTCAAGAACTCGCCCATTTAGCCGCATCATTGCAGCAGGAAGTTAATCGCTTCAAACTGTAATCAAAAAGCTTATTTTATATAAAAATTACATCAACAGTTCCATACAATAATGCCCGCAAGTGTCAGTGACATTTGCGGGCATTTCTTTACATATTATTTCTTCAAAGACTTACAATGGCTTACCTAAAACAAGCTCGCTTTATTTTCAGGAATATTGGCCTCAGGCCGAAGCTCAGCATGTAAGTTTCTTAATCCTTGGTAACCCATTTCAATTCGATTTCCGCCATTCTTTTTAGCTTTATACATAGCAGTATCGGCACAGGAAATAAGCTGTTTCTCATCTTCACCGTGCTCTGGATACAGAGCAATACCGATACTCGGCAGAATATGGATCTGCTGTTCGGCAAGCTCGAAGGGTTGCTCGAATACTTGCAATATTTTTTGTGCGGCCAGCAGGGTATTATGTGCTGAATCGACTCGTTCAAGTAAGATGACAAACTCATCCCCCCCAAAACGCGCAACGGTATCTGAACCCCTCACACAACTGACTATTCGCTGCGCTGTCACTTGCAGTAATAAATCGCCCACGCTATGACCAAAAGTATCGTTAACCCACTTAAATTTATCTAAGTCTAGATACAGCAAAGAGAAATAACTTGATTCCCTATGGGCTCGAGATAGCGCCTTTTGAAATCTGTCGTAAAAAAGCTCACGATTGGGTAACAAGGTTAACTGATCATAAAGTGCAATATGCTCTAATCGCGCGAGCATTTGTCGACGCTCAATCGCAAAGGCTATTTGCGTAGAAACAAACTCCAATAACTCACGGTCTTGGTGTGTGTATGAAGCCGAAGTAGGCAAGCTATGCATAATCAAAGCGCCGATAACGCCTTTCTGTAGCTTCAGCGGCACACCCAGCCAACTTAAACTACCATTACCCAAATCTTCACGAATCGCTTGGGGATAATCAGTTAAGGTCACGGGACACAGGAGTAAAGACTCAGCACTGCGGATCACTTGGTCAGTGAACACACTGAAACTTGCAATATCGATAAGTGAATCCTTGCCAGTAGCGGCTTTATAAGGAAAACTTAATTCATTTAAATCTTGATCGTACAATGCTATAGCAAAGTTTGCTGCAGGCAGTAATTTAGCAATAATTTCATGAATTCGACGATATAGGGCTAGCAAGTCCTCAGCGACATGCACAGCCTCTGAAATTTCATATAAGGCTGCTTGTCTACGTTCGGCATTTTTGCTCTTAGAAATATCTCTAGCGACTGCGACACGTTGTTGATAAGCATCGGACCAACGTGCAGACCAAAGAATATCGACGATAACACCATCTTTACGCACATAACGGTTTTCAAAATCGACTTTAAAGCGACCTGCCATAATTTCATTGGCCGTTGCGAGAGTGCGTTCCCTATCCTCAGGAATGACAAGATCTAGCATCTGCATACCCATCATTTCTTCTGGGGTATAGCCAAAAATACGTTCTGCCCCTGCACTGACAAATTCAAACCTCCCCGCTTTATCGACGACACAAATAGCATCCAAGAGAAGGTCGATAAAATTGCTTAAGGAAGTGTAGCCATCATTATTCACGTAATTCTCCAATAAACGTCCGTCTTTGGCTAAGTCCTAAGTTTGATCATAAGCATAAAAATAATAATAACGCACTATTAGAGTAGGTTAATTTTCAATGTCATTCCAGAGTTGGCTAAGTTAAGTCCGACTTTTACAGAGTTAAATTCAAACAAAATCAAACACAATACTTAAGGTCATCGGTGGCACTATTTGACTCTGGACGACAGATATCGGCACAATGCCCTAAAATGTTGGTCAACATCAGGGCGCTGCTTTGGTACGCGCAAATCGCATTAAAGGAATTTATTTTTGGACCGATTGTGCTCTCCGTTACATCAACCCAACCATTTTCGCCTTGGGCTTGCCATGTGGTCGCACTCGAATTGGCAAGAAAGTGTGTATGGTCACGGAACTAAACAAGCGGAGCGACTCGCCCGTTACGCGACAATATTCAATACTGTCGAAGGGAACACCAGCTTCTACGCAACGCCTGCACAGCAAACGGTAATGAATTGGCACAGTGCCACGCCCGAGAGCTTTCGTTTTACCTTCAAACTACCGCAAACCATCACTCACCAAAGATTATTGCAACACTGCGGCCAAGAATTGAAAGATTTTTTCCAGATAATGACACCATTAATCGATAAAACAGGGATCTGGAAAATTCAACTGCCCGCCCATTTCGGCCCAGAAAACTTGCCTGCGTTAGCGCAATTTCTAGATCAAATCCCCCAAGGGTTAACCTATGGCGTCGAAGTCAGGCATGCTGCGTTTTTTGCTAAGGGAGATGCCGAGCGTGCGCTTAATCGATTACTCATCGATAAAAAAGTGAATCGCATCATCATGGACAGCAGGCCCTTGTTTGCACTGCCGCCAAGCAATGTCGCAATTATCGACGCTCACAAGAAAAAACCTCGAGTGCCAGTGCATGCGATTGCCACCGCCAATAATCCAGTGGTGCGGTTTATCGGCCAACCAGACGATGCCGTAACACAACTCGCACAGCAAGGCGTTACTGCTTTACCTAAGGATAACAATGCCTTTTTTGATAATTGGCTCACCCAACTCCCGCAATGGCTCGCAGAAGGTCGAGAACCCTATCTGTTTATTCATACTCCCGACAATGAAGCCGCGCCTGAACTGGCCATCCGTCTCTATCAAAAATTGCGCAGCCAAATTGCAGCGCACATTCAACTCGCCGAGCTACGCCTGCTTGATAAGAAACCTGAGGAGACAAGCACACAGATGGGACTTTCTTGGTAAAACGGGCGCTAAGTAAAATGGACGTAAGAAGAAACCCACGGCAAACTTGCCGTGGGTATATACCCAAACAACCTGAAGATGCAGGATTCAGCGGGAATTTAACGCACTTTAGGCAAGGCCATTTATTGCTCCTGCATAAATGGCATTCACGCCATCCATGGCGATTGCGGTTATTTGCAGGCCTAGCGAGCTAAGTTAAAAATAACCAACGCAGCATAAAGTGCGTTAAAAACCGCCGGGACGGAGCGCCCAGGGCTCTCCACTTCCGTGTTGCATCAATTCAAAAGGTGGCCGACATTCTGTCATTAATGCGCCTTGAATTGAAGCACCCTGGGCGCTCTGAAACTCGTATCTTCAGGTAGCTTGGGTATAGATGAAAAACAGCTTTAACTCGGGATAAATAAGTTATTCATTTGCTCAAAACCAAGGGAAATGGCTTTAGGTATTGAATCCTTATCAACGGCAATAACCGCATCTTTTGACTCTCGCTGAAACGGTTTTGCCTTAATTGAATTTAACAAAATTGGATTAAGCAAAGTGCTATAGGCCTGTAAAAATGAAGCAGGACCTGTGGAAAAACGCTGCACACCTGCGGCAAATAACTCGCCGATATCCATCTGCTCATTCAATAGCATAAAATTCAGTGGCATATCCACAGCGGCAGACAAGCGCTTAGCGGTCTCGACCTGATTCGCGCCAGGGATAAAGCCGCCATCCGCACCCGCAGCCTGATATTGAGTTAACCTATCAATAGTCATAACGACTGCGGCCTCACCACTGGCTAAACCCAGTAAATACACATCAGTTCGCGCATTAATAAATAATCCTTGGCAACGAGGATGGGCGCGAATAGCTTTAATTTTGGCCACCATCTCAGCAACACTTGCACTGCCATCCTCAATATTAATTCCTGCTACGCCAAGCTCAGCGAGCTGCGCAACAAAAGCAGCAACCTCATCGGGATCTTGGCTATAACCAGATTCAATATCTATCGTCACGGGCACTTGGCTCAGCCGTAGAATATTGTTCACTACGTCCAATAAAGCCGCTTTAGGTAGCGCTTGGCCATCGGGATAACCGAGCGACCAAGCCAATGCCGCGCTACTGGTCGCAATCGCACGGGCGCCCGATGCTTGGATGATGGCCGCACTGGCGGCATCCCAAGCGTTAGTTAATATCAGCGGCTCTGATTGTTGATGTAGTGCTTTGAAAAGTATTCTAGATTGCTCAGCCATCTTATGTCCTTGTTGGTGTTGAAGGCTCAACTCTAACAAGATGGCTTAGGTCATTATCGCGGGAAACGGCACTGAACCTAAACGCCAAGCCCTCAAGGCTTGGCTATGTGTGCATTCAACTTGAGTATTCTTGGCTAACCCCAAAGTGCATTGGCAAGGATAAACACGCACGCAGAGAGCAACATAGTAATAGGTAGTGTCAGCAGCCAAGCGAGCATGATTTGCTTAATAGTTTGGATCTGAAGCCCTGAACGATTAGCCACCATAGTACCCGCAACAGCGGAAGACAAAATATGAGTCGTCGATACCGGCATCCCCGTCATACTGGCAATCCCAATAGAGACGGCAGCGGTGACCTGCGCGGCAATGCCCTGGCTGTAAGTCATACTCGATGAACCAATTTTTTCCCCCACGGTATATACAATCCGCCGCCACCCCACCAACGTGCCGCAGCCCAGCGCAGTCGCAATGGCAATAATCACCCAAATGGGCGCATACTCAGTAGTTCTAGTGAGATCTTTTCGCCATTTAGCCAATGAACTCAAATCCTTAGCAGGAAGATCCAATTTAGCCACTTGGCGAGCAGTATCATCGATGCACAACAATAAACGTCGCACCTCGCGTCGCTCTTCTACATCCATATCTTTGTAAGTCGAGACTTTTGCTAAGCGACGGTCAAGCAACGACATCGCCGGTAATACATTGGCAGATGAGCAATGGGCCAGCATATATTCGGGAACGTTGACTAAGGCTTTAAAGTCGATAACATCCGCGATAACGGCTTGGTTACGGTCATAAATCGCCATAATGCGACGATTAGCATCTTGAGTTCTTTCTAAATCATAGGGTTGACTGCCCATGTCCAAGGCAAAATAAGCCGGTGCCATACAAATCAGCACTAGCATCACTAAACCTATCCCCTTCTGTCCATCGTTAGAACCATGGGCGAAACTCACCCCCATAGCGGAGATAATTAAACTCGCCCTTGCCCAAAATGGAGGGTGTTTTTTACCATTAATCTGCATCTGCTCATCTGGGGTACGGTGAATTTTATGTTTCTGCCAAACGTATTTCATGATGAGCAAAAAAATCCCTGCCATCACAAACCCTAAGGTCGGCGAAATAATCAAGGACAGCATGATCTGCGTTGCTTTAGAGACATTAATGCCCTGTAGGATAGGCTGATGATTTATCCAAGCGAACGCGCCACCAACGCCCATTATCGAACCAATCAAGGTATGGGAACTCGATGCCGGAATACCAAAATACCAAGTACCTAAGTTCCAGATAATTGCCGAAAATAGCAGGGAAAACACCATCAGCAAGCCTTGGATTGAGTCCATACCGAGCAAGGAGTCTACGGGTAATAAATGCACTATCGCATAGGCCACCCCTAACCCCCCTAACAGCACACCCGCAAAATTAAAGAGTGCAGAGGTAACGACCGCCAGATTTGCCGGCATTGCCTTGGTATAGATCACCGTCGCCACCGCATTTGCTGTGTCGTGGAAGCCATTAATAAATTCGTATGCCAGTACAAAAAGTACGGCAAGGACTAAACCCACCGACCACGCAAAGCCTAACGTTGTGAACATTTCAAACATAAAATACTTACCCATGGCGAGAACGCCCACAGATTACGCCCAAGTTTGAGGTCTTTTACAGTGAAAAATTGTTTAGATTGTCAAAAAGTGAATTAGCCCCCAATAACTCAGTAGCATGCTTGCAATTAACACTGGCTTGATTTTTTAGATGTCAAATGAGCGGCATTCCCCGCATCTTGTTAATCATCAAAACAAAAACGCCAGCTAAGTTAGCTGGCGTTTTAGATTAATGACTCACTAATCGCTTATTGCAGGTGACCCGCATTGTGCAATTCACGATCATCCTTTGCAGGCGGATTCCACTGATACATCCAAGTCTCAGACAATGGCTGACCATCGACCTCCAAATAGACTCTCAGGTTAATCGGCTCAGTACCATCTCCCGGGGGCACTACGTCAAACATAGCGCGGTAACCATTAATCGAGGCTAGAGGACGGGCTGATTCAATTTCCACTTTGCCTTCAGATGCTGTGATCACGGCTTTAACTTGAGTATCTTTACCTATCATAGGTAAGGTGCCGCCCGCGAAATCAACCACAAAACGCTTACTGTAGTATTTGCGTTTCTGGCCAACTACGCCGCCAATCCCGGTGAAGGTATCGACAACCCGAGCACGGGGTGATTGAACCGGTGGAATGCCACCCCAGTACATGTTGTAGCTGTACAGCAGCTCTTGACCAGGAACAATCGGCTCAGCAGGATTCCAGAAAGCCACTATGTTATCGAAGGTTTCATCCAGTGTTGGAATTTCAACCAACTGCACTGAACCTTTGCCCCAACTGCTGGTTGGCTCAATCCATAGGCTTGGGCGTTTATCATAAAACACGCCATCGTCCTGATAATGATCGAAGTTACGATCACGTTGCAGTAAGCCAAAACCTTTTGGATTTTCATCGCTATAGGCGTTGAATCGCAGGTTTTCAGGGTTACCTAGCGGACGCCAAATCCATTCACCATTCCCCGTGTGCATGGCTAAACCATCGGTATCATGGATTTCTGGACGCCAGTCATAACCGGTGCGGCGATCGTTCTCACCCACCATAAACATACTGGTCAGTGGCGCAACGCCTAAACGTTCAATCGCTTTACGTGGATAAACAGCCACATCCACCTTCATTTTTAAACGTTCACCCGGTTCGATATCAAAACGATAAGCACCCGTGACACTCGGAGAGTCTAGCAAGGCATACACAGTGGTGATATTCGATCCTGGTTTAGGTTTTTCTAACCAGAAATTGGTGAACATTGGAAACTCTTCGGGTTTTGGCAGTGCAGTATCAACCGCTAAGCCACGAGCCGACAAACCGTACTGCATTTCTTGACCCACGGCGCGGAAATAACTAGCGCCAAGGAAGGCAACAATGTCACGCTGCCAATCGGTATTAAATTGCATACGGAAACCCGCAAAACCAAGATCCTTAGGCAACTGACTACCTTTGACCTTTGACTTGCCGTAATCGAACATTGAAGGTGAATATTCGATTAACTTAGCCTTCCCCTCATTTAGCTCATAAATATGAATAGGGGTATCGAAAAACAGCCCAAGATGGAACAGTTCGGCACGAAACTCCGAATCTTGATCGCGCCATAGTGCGGCTTTTTTCTTGAAGTGGAATTGTTGGTAATCATCCCAACTCATGCCCTGAAGGCTTTTAGGTAATTCGCCTTTATGACTCTCATAGGGTTGTGCAGCCATAGTACGGGCGTAACCCTTAAGCCAAGCGTAACTAAACTCTTCACCTTCTTGTGGTGACGCCTGCTTACCTGCCGCACATGCTGAAAGACTCAGCAATACGCTACAGGTTAACAATACGCCGCCAACCATACGCTGCAAACGGCCGCGACGAGAGGAAGATTGGGCTTCAATCGAGGGTAGTGTCACCCTCGATTCTTGATAAACGTTTCTTTGTTCGGGAAATAAATTGGGTTGCATAAGCAGACTCTGAATTGGTGTAACTTCCTGACACTTCCCTGCAAATCTGACTCAATTGCAGCGATGGCCCTGTGGAGAACTGTTGATGACAGAGGTAACAATACAGCGATCAGCAACAATTCGCCAGAATCTAGCATACTTTCTGTCGAATGGAATATGGCATGCCAGCTATTTTCAATCTTGAGGCCTATTTATGAAAATATGATTAAAAAATTCCGTTATTTACTGAATTCACGCCCATAAAAACCTCACTGCCAGCAAGAAGGCCGTTGACTTAATACCCGAAGATAAAGTGCACCTTCGGCATAGGTTAATTATCTGCTCATCTGCTCAGCGTGTTAACTCGAAGAGATAATATCGCTAGCCCGCAAAATCGGTTTATGGCCTTAAAATCATACAAGTCGCCGTAGCGGTGGCGAGCAGTTTTCCATCCTGCGTTTTTAGCGTACCTTCCGAAATACCTAAAGACTTAGATAAATTGATCACCTTGCCCTCAGCCACTAACACTTGATGTTTAGGCACAGGTCGAATCATTTTAATATTCAAATCGATAGTGCCGTAACCAACACCCGCTTCAAGCAATGTATGCACGGCGCAACCTGTAACCGAATCCAGTACAGTCGCGGCAAAACCACCATGAACGCCGCCCAATGGGTTGAGGTGCTTATCATCGGCAGTCGCATGGAATGTCACCGTTCCTTCGTCGGCTTGAACCAGCGACATTGGCATAGTGAGAGAGATAGAAGGTGCGGGTAATTCACCCCTTGCCATCGCCTGTAAAATAGCTAAACCCGACATTTGCTGAATATTCATATTCCACCTAAATTGATGAGCGTCAAAGCACATGAATAAAAATGACCGCTTAACCACTTTGGATTAGGCGATCATTTAACTGAAAATCCACTTAAACGCTCAGTCTGCATTAACTCCAGCTGCGCCTAAATTGGGCCAATCTACTACTAAAAAGACTAATAAATATAAGCTCAGCGAAGATCGAATCTATCTAAGTTCATCACCTTAGTCCAAGCGCCGATAAAATCATCGACAAATCGTAGCTGTGCATCACTGCTCGCGTACACTTCTGCGAGTGCACGCAGCTGCGAATTAGAGCCAAAGATCAAATCAACACGACTTGCAGTCCACTTTTGCTGGCCACTGACGCGATCAACACCCACAAACATATCCTCCGCTTTGGAAGTGGGTTTCCACGTCGTCCCCATATCGAGCAAGTTAACAAAAAAGTCATTGGTCAAAAACTCAGGACGCGCAGTCAAGACACCCGTTTTTGACTGATCAGAGTTCGTATCTAGCACCCGCAGACCGCCAATAAGCACTGTCATTTCCGGCGCAGTTAAGGTCAGCAATTGTGCCCTATCGACCAATAACTCCTCCGCAGATAGCGAAAATTGAGTGGGATGATAATTTCTAAAGCCATCTGCGACAGGTTCAAGTACCGCAAAAGATTCCACATCAGTTTGTGCTTGCGTGGCATCCATACGACCCGGCGTAAATGGAATCGTCACTTCAACCCCCGCATTTCTAGCCGCTTGATCAATACCGACGCAACCTGCTAGCACAATCAAGTCAGCAAGGGAGATTTTCTTACCTCCTTGATTGAACTCAGACTGAATACTCTCAAGCACTTTGAGCACCTTAGCGAGCTGCTCAGGCTGATTCACTGGCCAATCTTTTTGCGGCGCGAGTCGAATTCGAGCGCCGTTCGCACCACCGCGCATATCAGAACCCCGGAAGGTCGATGCCGAGGCCCAAGCAGTTGCTACGACTTCTGAAATCGTTAATCCAGAACCAATAATCTTCAGTTTAAGATCAGTAACATCCTGCTCATTAACCAGAGGATGATCAACCGCTGGAATGGGGTCTTGCCAAAGAAACGTTTCTGCAGGCACTTCAGGACCCAAATAACGCGTGCATGGCCCCATATCTCTGTGTGTCAGCTTGTACCAAGCTTTTGCAAATACATCGGCAAACTCATCGGGATTTTCAAAGAATCGACGTGATATTTTCTCGTAATCAGGGTCGAAGATCAGTGCAAGGTCGGTAGTCAACATGGTTGGCACATGACGTTTGGAGGCGTCGTGCGCATCGGGGATCACCCCTTTACCCGCGCCATTTTTAGGTATCCACTGATGGGCACCCGCAGGGCTCTTAGTCAGTTCCCATTCATATCCGAATAGATTTTCAAAAAAATTGTTACTCCATTGGGTTGGTGTTGAGGTCCAAGTCACTTCGAGGCCACTGGAAATAGTATCGCCACCTTTACCGCTTTTATAGCGACTCTGCCAGCCTAGGCCTTGCTGCTCAATACCTGCGGCTTCTGGCTCAGGTCCGACTAATGCTGCGTCACCTGCACCATGGGTTTTACCAAAAGTATGACCACCTGCAATCAAGGCTACGGTTTCTTCATCATTCATCGCCATGCGGGCAAAGGTTTCGCGGATATCAACGGCGGCAGCGAAAGGATCTGGGTCGCCATTGGGTCCCTCAGGGTTAACATAAATCAACCCCATTTGGACTGCGGCGAGGGGATCTTCAAGATCTCGCTCTCCCGAGTAACGCTTATCGTCTAACCATTTATTTTCCGCACCCCAGTAAATATCAGCTTCGGGTTCCCAAATATCGACTCGCCCACCAGCGAAACCTAAGGTTTTGAATCCCATAGATTCCAGCGCAACATTACCCGTAAGGATCATCAAATCGGCCCAAGAGATTTTATTGCCATATTTTTGTTTAATCGGCCAAAGGAGCCGGCGTGCTTTATCGAGGTTTACGTTATCTGGCCAGCTGTTTAACGGTGCAAAACGTTGATTACCGCTCCCCGCTCCGCCACGTCCATCACCAGTACGATAGGTGCCAGCACTGTGCCATGCCATACGAATAAATAGCGGCCCATAGTGGCCAAAATCTGCAGGCCACCAGTCCTGGGAATCCGTCATTAATGCGAGGAGATCTTGCTTTACAGCAGCTAAATTGAGGGATTTAAAGGCTTCAGCATAATTGAAGTCATCACCCAAAGGATTAGATAAGGAAGAGTGTTGGTGCAGAATATCGAGCCGGAGCTGTTTAGGCCACCAATCTCGATTCGAGGTGCCACCAGCAGAATGGTGCATAGGACATTTGTTCTCAGACATAACGTGCTCTCCTTCTGTTCGCAAAAAATATTCAAGTAAATAAAATCTAAATGACTTTTGCCGCAAGTTTGTACTGCTTAACGCTCTCTACCACAGACTAATCGTTTCAATAGAGAAATAAAAACCAGTCTAACGACCTTACCTTACCTCTAGATGAAACGCGATGAATCCGCTCATTAAAAAATATTCAGCAAAAATTACCCTTTCTAAAATAAGCTATTAAAGGATAGTAGAATGATACCAATCATAAAAAACAAGGGCTGCAAAATGCAGCCCTTGTTTTTTATTGGGTAAAACTATGGGATAACTGACTATTTAACTTCTGCCACAGGTTTGCGTCTATTGTGCGCAATGATCAGAGCAACTAAACAGATAACCCCGACAGCGATACCCACTGGCTGGCTCAAAGGTTGCGGTAAACCTAGGCCAATACCCGCAGTCATAATATAAGACACAGTAACGCTGGTGCCGCCAATTGCTGGTAAGCTAACAATCCAATGGAAGGTCCCACGATCGAACAAATACTTAGTCGCTAACCACAATACACTGGTTGATAGCAGCATATTTGAGAAAGCAAAGTAACGCCAAATCAAAGAGAAATCGATCTTCGTCATAAAGTACGCAATGGTCAGAATAGGCACAGCAACCAATAAACGATTACGCATACTTTGCGGAATATGGAAGGCGTCGATAATCGTCAGTCGAAGCGAACGGAACGCGGTATCACCAGAGGTGATAGGGAAGATAGCTACGGCCACAATCGCCATAATACCGCCCGCAACACCTAAATACGTAGTAGCCACTTGATTAACCACTAAACCTGGGCCACCTTGGTCGAGCAAACTCTTAAGCTCAACATAACCGCCAGGGAAAGCTGCAATACCCGCCGTTGCCCATACACAAGCAACGATACCTTCAGCAACCATAGCGCCATAATACACAGGGCGAACATACTTCTCATTCGTCAAGCAACGAGCCATGATAGGCGCTTGAGTTGAATGGAAACCGCTAATCGCACCACAGGTAATAGTCACAAATAACAGTGGCCAAACAGGTAGTCCATCAGGGTTTGGTTCGAGTAACTCATTGTTGTAATGGCTGTGGTCGAAATAGGCAAACACATCCCCCATTTCAGGTAACTGCGGCGCATTGATCATTAGAGCAACGGCGATAGAAACTGTCATGACTATCATCAACAAACCAAATGCGGGATATAATTTAGTGATGATTTTATCAATCGGCAGCATAGTCGCTAAAAAGTAATAGACTAAAATCACTAACACCCAGAAGGTATTATTGCCAAAGATGGTGTCTTTAAAATAATCGAGATTACTCAGTAAACCTGCGGGGCTCATGATGAAGACCACGCCCACAAAAAACAGCAGCATAGCCGTAAACAGCAACATCACGCCTTTAAAGTAAATATTAAAGTAGTGGCCCGCAATCTCTGGCAGACTCTTACCGTCTTCTTTTATGCTGAGCACGCCAGAAAAATAATCATGTACTGCGCCGCCAATAATATTCCCCAGTACAATCCACACTAAGGCTATTGGGCCGTAAAGTGCACCGAGGATCGGGCCAAATATCGGCCCCACACCAGCGACATTGAGGAACTGGATCAAAAACGCTTTAGCCGGATGAACCGGAACGTAATCGACGCCATCTTCGAATCTCGCCTGTGGTGTAATCGCTTTAGGATCTATACCCGCTTGCCGCTCAACAAAGGGACTATAGAACTTGTATGCAAGCACTAAGAGTGCGATACAAATAAAGAAAATTAACATTATTTAATTATCCATACTTTAGTAGGAGGTGATTTAATGGAGAGTTTCATTGAGTTAGTGACTGAGGTCAAGCAACACACTATTAGACTAATGTCGGGTTGATTATCTGAAACAGCCGTACGAGTGGGTATAGATGAACAAACGCGTTTAAAAATAATCCCTATGAAGTATTTATGCACTCAGTAATACAACCAACTATTTTGATGTTTCTCAATTGCCTCTTCTTGAACTCCTCGCCCTAGGTATTCCTGCAAACCATCGCTATCGAAAATGAAATGAACACAGACAATATCGCATGTGACTGGCGGCGAGATGCTAGCAGCATAGACGAGTGTTTCGTGACATCCCAATATACAACCCCAAGTTAAAAACACTATCTACACTCACAAGCTAAACCCGCAATCTACACTACGATCGATAGCCACAACCTAAAGCTAACGTGCCACTTAATGATGCTCATCTAGCCCATTTTTAGGTTACTAACAGTTCGACTTTATCACTCATTATTTTTAGCTATTTTAGAAAACAAAAAACCAGCCAAATGGCTGGTTTTTTAGGGGGTATTTCATCGTAGCGATGCTCAGGTCATACCTAAATCAATCACTGTAAACTTAAGCTATTGCGACTTACTAAAAGTCGAGTGGCTAAACTAATACAACAAAATGTACCAACGAAATGTACCAACGAAATACCTTGTTCGACTGCATTACGCCTGTGGGCGCATAGCAGGGAACAGGATCACGTCACGGATAGTATGAGTGTTAGTGAACAACATCACTAAACGGTCGATACCAATACCTTGACCTGCCGTGGGTGGCAAACCGTGTTCCAGTGCAGTGATATAGTCTGCATCGTAGAACATAGCTTCATCGTCACCTGCATCTTTCGCGTCAACCTGTGCTTTAAAGCGGTTGTCTTGATCTTCAGCATCGTTCAGCTCGCTAAAGCCGTTAGCCACTTCGCGGCCACCGATGAAGAATTCGAAACGGTCAGTGATGAAATGGTTGTCATCATTACGACGTGCCAATGGTGAAATGTCCGCTGGGTAGCCAGTGATGAACGTTGGTTGCATCAATTGCCACTCAGCTGTTTCACCGAAGATTTCTTCAAGTAGCTGACCACAAGTCCAGAACTTCTCAATCTTCATGCCTAAGCTTTTCGCCAAATCGCGCATGAATTCAACATCTTTCACTTGCTCATAGGTCATAGCTTGGATAGTCGCGTTATCAGGATTGTACTTCTGAATCGCTTCTAACATGCTTAAACGTGCGTATGGGCCGCCGAAATCAACTGTGTGCTCGCCGTAGGGCATTTGCGCACTGCCAAGCAGTTCGATAGCAATCGAGCTGAGCATTTCTTCGGTGAGGTCCATCAGATCTTTGTAGTCTGCATAAGCCATATAGAATTCCATCATAGTGAATTCTGGGTTATGACGTGGTGACAGACCTTCGTTACGGAAGTTACGGTTGATTTCGAACACACGCTCAAAACCGCCGACCACTAAACGCTTCAGATATAGTTCTGGTGCGATACGCAGGTACATTGGCATGTCTAAGGCGTTGTGATGAGTGATAAAAGGACGGGCCGAAGCACCACCTGGGATCACATGCATCATAGGGGTTTCAACTTCCATGAACTCTTTTTTGATCATGAAGTTACGGATTGCAGAAACTACTTTAGAACGCATGATAAAGGCATTGCGCGAATCTTCGTTAACGATGAGATCCACGTAACGTTGACGGTAGCGCATTTCTTGATCGGCTAGACCATAATAGTCCGCAGGCAATGGACGCAGCGCCTTGGTCAGTAACTCGTACTGTTCCATGTTGACGTATAAGTCGCCTTTACCAGACAAATGCAGCTGACCAGTTACACCTATGATGTCACCGATATCCAGACCTTGAAAACGCTCTTTCAAATCAGCTTGTACGCTTTTTTCAGCGTAAGCTTGAATACGGCCAGACACGTCTTGGATCACTAAGAAAGGACCACGTTTTGCCATGATGCGGCCAGCAATGCTGGTCTTAAAACCTAAGGCTTCGAGTTCTTCTTTAGTGTTTTGACCATACAGTGCTTGCAGTTCAGCCGCTTTATGGGTGCGACGGAAGGTATTTGGATGCGCATTAGCACTACAGTTTGGGCGGATGCTTTCTAGCTTGGCACGGCGCTCGGCGATCAGTTTGTTCTCATCAATTACTTGTTCAGTCATCTTATTTCTCGTCTATACCTTGAATTAATTACAGCCCAGATTTCAAACTGGCTTCGATAAACTTATCCAGATCGCCATCGAGTACCGCTTGAGTATTGCGGGTTTCAACGCCTGTGCGTAAGTCTTTAATGCGGGCATCGTCTAATACATAAGAGCGAATTTGACTGCCCCAGCCGATATCAGACTTAGCGTCTTCTGCGGCCTGTTTGTCGGCATTTTGCTTGAGCATTTCTAACTCAAACAGTTTTGCTTTCAGCTGCTTCATCGCAGCATCTTTATTTTTATGCTGTGAACGGTCGTTCTGGCACTGCACGACGGTATTCGTCGGTAAGTGGGTAATACGAATCGCCGATTCCGTTTTGTTAACGTGCTGACCACCCGCGCCCGATGCGCGATAAGTGTCAATACGCAGATCCGATGGGTTGATATCAATCGTGATATCGTCATCGATTTCTGGATAAACGAACACAGAGCAGAATGACGTATGACGACGACCCGATGAATCGAATGGCGACTTACGTACTAAACGGTGCACGCCAGTCTCAGTGCGTAACCAACCGAACGCATATTCGCCAGTAAACTTAATGGTCGCGCCTTTAATACCGGCCACGTCACCATCGGTCACTTCCATCAACTCAGGGCTAAAGCCATGGGCTTCGCCCCAACGTAGGTACATACGCAGCACCATGTTGGCCCAATCTTGGGCTTCGGTACCACCACTACCAGACTGAATGTCTAAATAACAGTTTGACGCATCTTGCGGGCCGGAGAACATACGACGGAATTCAAGATCGGCAAGGCGGCTTTCGAGATAATCCAGCTCTTTACTGGTTTCATTGAAGGTATCTTCGTCTTCCTCTTCAATAGCCAGCTCGAGTAAGCCTTCAACATCTTCAAGACCTGAGTCCATATCGTCTATGGTTTTGACCACAGCTTCTAGGCTAGCGCGCTCTTTGCCTAAGGCTTGGGCGCGCTCTGGGTCGTTCCACACTTCTGAACTTTCAAGCTCACGGGTAACTTCTTCTAGACGCTCATTTTTGGCATCGTAGTCAAAGATACCCCCTAAGAAGCTCCGTGCGCTCGGCAAGCTCCTTAATTTTGAATTTTACTGGATTAACTTCAAACATGAGTTTTCAACTTTCTTTATTTGGCCGCTTTAATTGATCTTCCACTAAAAGGGGCAGTGATTAACAGTATTTGCAACCGCGCATTTTAACCTAACCAGACTGGTAAACCTAGGGGTGCACTGTTCATTAAATGGGATAACAAGGATTATTTTCCAAGCTAAAAGACCACAGCACTAACGCCGAGACTAACAAAAAGCAATGAGTTAAGACTGTGATCTTACTTAAATTTAGCCAAGAATTTAGCCAAGATGATGCTATGCGCGAGGCCAATGGCTGACACACAAGCGCTCTCCTGCCTAAAAAACCCCCATAATATCAAAGGAAACACAACTAAAAAGGCCTGATAACGCCAACCCCATCACGACTAAATTAGAACAAACATTCACCAGCGCACAGTCTGGGCGGGTTTGTGATTCAAGCTGCAATTTTGCAGCAAACTTCACTCGCCCATAAGCGTCTTCTAAAGCTGTCTAGGTATACTCGAAACAACCTAAGCCTGCAGCCCCGCGCTATAGCAGCTAAGCACCCTACATATAAAAAGGCCATGGGATGATAGAACTTCGAATTGATGACCAAGTGTTGTCGGTTAATCCGACCGATAACCTACTGCAAGTGGCGCAAGCTGCTGGCATAGCAATACCCAGCTTATGTGATCCCAGCGTAGCCTCGCAGCAATTAGGCGTTCACGAACATGCAGACAAGCAAGCCTGCAATTTGTGTGTCGTCCAGATTGAGAATTCCGACGCCAGTTTGCGCTGCGTACGCGCCTGTGAAACGTCCGCCACAGTCGGCATGCGAGTCATAACTCAGTCTGAATTCTTAAGTCAAAAACGCAAACAAGCGCTGACTGAGATCTTGAGCGATCATTTTGCCGATTGCGAAGCCCCCTGCCAACAAGCATGCCCTGCGGGCGTCGATGTACAGAGTTACCTGTATCACATCGCCCAAGGCAACCATACTGAAGCCGTTAAAGTCATTAAACAAACTTTGCCGCTGCCACTCTCCATTGGCCGTGTCTGCCCTGCTTTTTGTGAAGCACAGTGTCGCCGCGGACTCGTCGATGAGCCCATTGCCATACGTCAATTAAAACGCCACGCTGCCGATCTCGACTTAGCTGATGGCGAAAATGGGGGCATGAGTTATGTGCCGCCACGCCAAGCCGACACGGGCAAAAAAGTCGCCATTATCGGTGCGGGTCCAGCAGGGTTAAGTGCCGGATATTACTTATCAAACCAAGGCCATAGCGTAGAGGTATTCGAATCTATGCCACAGGCGGGTGGTTGGCTACGTTATGGCATTCCTGAGTATCGTTTACCTAAAGCGATACTAGACAAGGAGATCGAACTCTTGTGCCATAACGGGTTAACCATCCACACAGAAACACGTCTCGGTCACGAGATACATTTAAATCAATTAGTTGAAGATTTTGATGCCGTCTGTCTCGCCATTGGCGCCCAAAAAGCTGTGCCTATGGATTATCCCGGCAGCACACTCGCGGGTTGCTACTTAGGTGTCGATTACTTAAAAGATCATTGTCTCGAAAAGACACTTGTTTTAGGTAAGAAAGTCGCCGTCATTGGTGGTGGCAATACCGCTATTGATTGCGCCCGCACAGCAGTGCGTGAAGGTTGCGATGTCACCCTAATTTATCGTCGTACCCGCGCAGAAATGCCCGCCGAAGCTTACGAGGTACATGAGGCCGAAGTCGAAGGGGTGAAGTTTCATTTTTTAACCAATCCGCTTGAAAACCATAGCGATGTGCAAGGTAGAGTCCATTCAGTCACCTTCGCTAAGATGGCACTCGGCGAAGCCGATGCCTCTGGCAGACGCGCTCCCGTTGATACTGGTGAAACCTTTACTCAAGATTTCGACACTGTGATAGCCGCAGTATCACAAACTCCCGATATGAGTTTTATGCAAGATCCCGCGAGCCACTTAAGCAATGGTGAACTCGCTCTCAGCCGCTGGAATACCTTTATTGGCTGCGAGCACACTATGTCATCAGGGGTTGAAAAACTCTTTGTGGTGGGGGATGCACGCCGCGGCGCTGCTACCGCAGTCGCCGCGATAGGCGACGGCAATAAAGCCGCAATTGCCATAGATAAATTGCTCAAACAAGGCCTAAGTTGCGAGCTGCATGCCACTGAATTTAATTCATCAAAAGCAGTCGGTAACACAATAAAACAAGGCTTACCAACTATCGAACTCTACCCCTCTGTCGCACGTAAAGCCCGTTTAACCATGCCCGAATTGGACGCGGTGCAACGTTTGCTAAATTACGGCGAAGTCGAGCTAGGCTTTGCTCCCGATGCCGCCATGCAAGAAGCTGCTCGCTGCCTCGAATGCGCCTGCCAAGCCAATACGGATTGTAAATTAAGAGACTATGCGACCGACTACCATGTCGAACCTAAGTCACTCAGCACTCAAAGCGCGCGTAAGTTTTCGGTCGATAAATCGAGTCCGTTCATTCAATTTGATGCAAATCGTTGTATTAGCTGCGGTAAGTGCGTCGATGTGTGCCAGTTGCAGAGTGGCCATTGTGCGATTCAATTTGCCCATGATTCCTATCAAGCGCTGCCGCAAGACATAAGCGAAACCGCCACGCGCCGTGCACCGAGAGTCGGCTTTAGCGCTAGCATGGCCGACAGCAAATGTGTGCAATGCGGCAACTGTGTGCAGGTTTGCCCAACAGGCGCACTCGTCGATGCGCGGGACAAACGCCAAGGCGATGAAACGCCACTCAAAACCGCCTCAACGATTTGTACCTATTGCGGCGTAGGCTGTCGGCTTGACCTTAAAATCGATACCAGCACGAATCAGATCCGTCATATTGAGGGCAATAAAGAGTCTGTGGTTAACCAAGGCATGCTCTGCGTCAAAGGGCGATTTGGCTTCGATTTTATTCACAGTGAAAAACGCCTCACCACGCCACTCATTCGTAAAAATGGCCAGCTCACGCCGAGTAGTTGGCCTGAAGCTATCGCCTATGTGGCCGAACATTTACTGCAAATAAAACAGCAATATGGCAGCAATGCACTGGCAAGTTTGGCCTCGGCAAAAGCCACTAATGAAGAAAACTTCCTCCTGCAAAAATTTGTCAGAAGCATACTCGGCACCAATAACATCGACCATTGTGCCCGTCTGTGTCATTCATCTACAGTCACTGGGCTACAGCAAAGTATCGGCAGTGGCGCCATGACCAATGACATTCCGAGCATTCAAGCATCGGATGTGATTTTTATCATAGGCTCAGACACCAGCAGTGCTCACCCGATCATCGCCTCGAAAATTAAGCAAGCCGTGGCTTTGCATGGCGCGAGACTAATGGTGGCCGACCCTAAACGTGTTGCCATTGCCGACAGTGCACAGCTTTATGTCGCCCACAGACCCGGCACTGACGTCATGCTACTCAATGCGATTATGGCGGAAATTATCCGCAACGACTGGCAGGATAAAAGCTACATTGCCGCACGCACCGAAGGCGTGGATGCTCTCTATGCTGAACTCAAAAAAGTAGATTACAGCCTAGAAAACGCAGCCTTGATAACAGGTGTTAAAGCCGAAGATATCGCCCGCATCGCACGCACCATAGGTACTGCCGACAAAACCGCAGTCTACTATGCTATGGGCATTACCCAGCACACGACGGGACACGACAATGTCACCGCCATATCTAATCTACAACTTCTATGCGGCAATATTGGAGTTGAAGGAGCGGGGATTAATCCACTGCGGGGACAAAGTAATGTGCAAGGTGCCTGTGATATGGGCGCACTGCCTAACTTCTTCAGTGGTTACCAAAAAGTCACTGACATTCATGCCAGAATGCGTTTCGAGGCACATTGGCAAACGCCGTTATCGGGAGAAATTGGCGTGACCGCAACCCATATGATGCATGATATTTCCAAAGGGAAAATCAAGGCTTTATATGTAATGGGCGAAAACCCCGTATTAAGCGACCCAGATCAAGCCCATGTGCTTAGGGCGCTTAATGCAATCGACTTTTTAGTGGTGCAGGATATCTTTCTCACCGAAACCGCCGAGCTTGCCGACGTGGTTCTGCCCGCCGCAGCCTTTGTCGAAAAACGCGGTCATTTCACCAATACTGAACGACGAGTGCAGCGACTCGAACAAGCCCTGCTACCGCTAGGTGAAGCCCTGCCCGATTGGCAAATTGTCCAAGCCATTGCCAATGCGATGGGTGCCGCTTGGGATTACCCTAATGAAGAAGCGATTTGGCAGGAAATCAATGAGCTGACACCACAATATCGCGGCATTACTTGGCAGCGATTAAGCACTGGAGTTGACGGTAAAATTCCCCAAGGTATTCAATGGCCTTGCCCAGATGAAACCCATCCGGGAACGCCCATCATGCACCAAGGTCAATTCACCCGCGGCTTAGGTAAGTTCACACCAGTGAGTTATCGCTTACCCGCAGAAATGCCCTGCAGTGAGTACCCGCTCACCCTCTCGACCGGACGTTTACTGGAACAGTTTCACACAGGCACGTTAACCCGTAAAACGGCCGGACTCGACTTACTCGGCTCGCCTAAGGTAATGATTTCAGTCTATGACGCCGAGCAACTCGGCATAGGCAATGGCGATAAAATCAAACTTACTACCCGTCGCGGCGAAATTGAAATCGACGCCTTTGTGACGAAAAGAGCCCAAGCTGGCGTACTATTCCTGCCCTTCCACTTTGTGGAAGCTGCGGCGAATAAACTCACCATCAATGCACT
Source organism: Shewanella sp. SW1 (assembly GCF_025653545.1). Lineage (NCBI taxonomy): Bacteria > Pseudomonadati > Pseudomonadota > Gammaproteobacteria > Alteromonadales > Shewanellaceae > Shewanella > Shewanella sp. SW1. The sequence goes on from NZ_JAKKSG010000013.1 coordinate 50,083, forward strand.
AGATCCTGTCGCTTTTATCCCAGAATATAAGGTCTGCTCGGTAAGGGTTGAGCGGGTTGCCGAGAAAATTGATTAGAATGAACTGACTAGGCTGGATTGACTAAAGTAGATGGATTAAGTGCTCTTCAAAAAGGTAAATAAGCCAAATAAAAACGGGAGACTTTAAGTCTCCCGTTTTTAATCAAGATTGCTGCAATTAAATCTTAAACTGGCCCACTAACTTGCCCAAGTTAATGCCTTCTTCCGAGACTGTCATACTGATCCTAGCGGCATCTTCGCTGGAATGAAGCAGCTCGTTTACAATCTCTTGGATGGCATACACGTTACGGTTAATTTCTTCGGTTACTGAGCTTTGCTCTGTCGCCGCGGCCGCAATTTGGGTACTCATATCATTAATCGCCGTTACCGCTGAAGTGACTGAACCTAAACTATCGGAAATCGTGCGAGAAGAATCCACCGAACGTACACAGCTTTGCTGACTCTCTTCCATGGCTTTCACGGCTTGGGTCACTAGCTTATGCAGTGCCGATAACATCTCGTTGATTTCTAACGTGCTGGCTTGAGTTCGACTGGCTAAATTACGCACCTCGTCGGCGACCACAGCAAATCCACGACCCTGTTCACCAGCACGGGCCGCTTCGATGGCGGCGTTCAATGCCAATAGATTAGTTTGCTCGGCAATACCGCCAATGACAGAAAGCACGCTGTTGATCTTCTGTGATTGCTCGCTGAGTGATTTTATACTGCCTGCCGCATTGTTGATTTGCGACATTAAAGACGCAATCTCCTCAAGCGAAGCATCAACACAGCGCTGAGCATTTGCCACATCACCAGTAGCAGCGTGAGTCGCTTCGGCTACTTGAGTGGTATTCTTAGCCACTTCGTTCGCAGTGGAGGACATCTCAGTGATTGCAGTCACCACCTGATCGGTTTCATTGTTATGACTCACCAACTGGCTCGACATGACTTTAGTTTGATCATGAATCGCATTGGCTGCCGTTTTTACTTTTGCCGTCGCAGTCGCAACATCGCCGATAATATGCTGAAGTTTATCGACAAAGAGGTTAAAGGAGCGCCCAAGTTGGGCAATTTCGTCTTCACCTTTTACGGTAAGTCGCTTGGTTAAATCCCCTTCGCCCTTAGCAATATCATTTAAGTTATCGGCCATATTCTTGATTGGCACGACCATACGGTGGGCGGCAATCATAATGATAAAGCCAGTAATACCCGTAAGGAAAAGCGCTATCAGCAAAATCGCGAAGGATTTTTCTGCCATTTGCTCAGTCACTGTCTCGCGATAATCTTCAACAACAGCTTCAATATCATCGATATATGCCCCAGTACCTAACATCCAGTCAGTACCAGGGATCATCATGGCGTAACTGATTTTTTCAATCTGTTCATTAGTATTAGGTTTTTGATAGTAATAGGAGAAACTACCATCGCCACGTTTAGCGGCATCGAGCAGACCGACGATAATTTTAGTGCCGCGAGGATCTGTCATATCCATTTTATTTTGCCCTTCTAAACTCGGTATGAGGGCATGAAAAATATTTTTCCCTTGAGAGTCATACATGAAGAAATAACCCGCACTGCCAAAACGTATGTCTCTTAGCGCTTGATTCACATTCCCTTGTTCTTTTAACGATAATTGGTAATTCACTATACCAGCGGCAATTTCGGTAGCTTCTTTAATTTGTTGTTTACGTTCACCGACGAGCTTAGATCTAAAGGTAACCACCTCATCGGCAAGCGCATTTTGCTCGACATAATAAGAAACCGACATCAACACCAATAATGCGAGGATCAAAGGAAACAGCGATAGCAATAATAATTTATTGCGCAAACTCAACTTAGACATACTTGAATGCTCCAAAGGATTACAACTTGTATCTTCGGAGTATAGCTAAGATTGTTGTATTTCTATGCGCTTAAAGTAACAAAATCTTAATCTTGCTCAATAAACATTCGATTAATAACGACTCAGTTCAAAGCATATTAAGCAGCACACCACATACACTAAAGCCTAATACCAGTTGTAGCATAGGTGGTTTAAATAACTTTAATGCACCAAAACCGAGCAATACCAAGGCCATATCTTTACCTGAGAATACCGCCTGAGAAAACACGGGTTGATAAAGTGCTGCGGCAAGTAAGCCAACAACACAGGCATTCACTCCCGCTATAGCGCCAGCAATTTTTGGTCTTGCGGCAATCGCATGCCAACTTTTCAACCCCACCAGCATGAGTAAAAAACCGGGTAAGAAAATGGCTGCGGTTGCGATGCAAGCTCCCATGAAGGGCTTATCTAACATCACTTCAGCGCCTAAAAAGGTCGCAAAGGTAAACATAGGTCCTGGCACTGCTTGGGCAAAGGCATAACCTGTCAGAAAACGATCGCCACCTATAGTATCCCCCACCGCTGTTTCTAGCAGAGGTAGTACAACATGACCACCACCAAATACTAAGCTCCCTACGCGATAAAACTCACCGAAGATCCAAGCTTCAGATCCTAAATCCACGATAAAAAAACTGCCGATGAGTAACACAAAAAATAGCAGTAAATATATATAATTCAATTTGATAGGTGCAAGCGGTGCAGTGTCATCTTGCGTCGCACTCAATTTATATATACCGATAGTCGCAGCGCCGAGTAACAGCAGGATTTGCGTACACATCGATGGCGCAATCAAAATTGCCGCGGCACTGACTAACATTAATAGGCGTGCGGATTTGCGTTGGCAGAACTGTTTAAACATGGCGAGAACGGCATCGGCAACCACAACGACGGCCATTAATTTAAGCCCATAAATCATCCCTTGAACATAATGATTGGCGAGCCATGCCGACGTTGTTACCGCCAGTAAGTACATCAAAATAAAGGAAGGTAGTGTAAAACCGGCAAAAGCAGCAAGCGCGCCAACAAGCCCGCCTCTTTGATAACCAATGGCAAAGCCCACTTGGCTCGACCCTGGCCCCGGCATAAATTGGCTTAAGGCAACCAGACTGGCGTAACGCTTATCATCGAGCCAACCGAGTTCATTTACGAAGGTCTGGCGAAAATAACCAATGTGCGCCGCAGGCCCGCCAAAACTCATCAAGCCCAAGGTAAAAAAGCGTAGGAAAATCTGTAGCATAAATCGCCGCCCATCAATGCATAAAGTGCTGAAGATTATGCCACTAAAAAGACACTTTGATGAAGTTTCACGGGAGCAGCGCAGATAAAAGTATTGCAAAGACTCTACATGGTAGAGTCCTTATGATTGTTTGAGCGGACTTCAAGAGTCGTAAAGCGAGTGAACACAAATGCTTAGTGATAAATTGATGAGCTAAAAAATTAATCCTTCACCAACATGACTAGTACTTCGAAGTGATCCGTGTGGGGGAATAAATCAAATAGCTGCACTTTGGTTAAGTGATAGCCTTGAATATGTTCGAGATCTTTCGCTAAGGTTTGCGGATTACAGCTTGAATAGAGAATGGCCTTAGGGGAAAACTCGCTTAATGACTGGCATAGCGCCTCGCCAATACCGCGCCTCGGCGGATTAACTATGATCAAATCCGGCTTATCGGCAGCGCTTTTGCCCTTGGCAAAGTCGGTGGAATCGAGCGCCATAAATTGCACGTTTTCGAGCCCCATCATCTGCGCTGACATTTGCGCGCAGGCAATCGCTTCAGCTTCAATTTCAATCCCTGTGAGGGTAATGTCTTTGGATGCACAGTGCAGTCCGAAACCGCCTACACCACAGAAGAGATCCCATAACGAATGAGGTGAAAACTCGGCAACCCATTCACGGGCCGTTTGATATAACTGAGCCGCAACGTGTGGATTGGTTTGGAAAAAGCTTTTAGGCCGAATGAACAAAGGCACATGATTAAAACGTTCTTCAAGCCTAGTATTCTCAGTTAAGAAAATCTCTTCATCCCCCTCAAGTATTGCCATATGAACCGGTTGGATATTGACTGACACCACTTTTATTTGCGGATATTCAGCTAATAATGCAGGTAATTCACGTTCGATACGTTCGATACTATTGGTGGACCGCAGTACAAACCGCAGTAGATATTCACCACGCACTTGACTGCGGGTCAGCAGAATAAATTTAAGTTCACCCTTGGCTCTATCTACCCGATAAGGAGGAAGTCCTGCCTGCTGCACAAAGCGTGTTAAGCGATGTAATAAATCTTGCATATCAGATTGATATAAAAGGCAGTCACAAAGATCTACCGCCTCGCCACTTGGGCTCACAATCCCCAGCACAGGCGCATGGGCGGCGCCTAAGGCCACCATTTTAGCTTTATTACGAAAGCCGCTGTCCTCGCCAATTACCGGCGGCTGAAAAATATCGGGTAAATTAGCTGGGATAAAAGGCGCGAGTAGTTGCTGTAAAATTTGAGTTTTAACCGCCACTTGCTGCACCATAGGCTGTTGTATATGCCGGCAAGAAAGGCACTGACCTTGGTTAAAATAACCACATTGCTTGGCGGTATTTACAATAGCAGCATTCACGGCAGATCCTAGATATCAGTAAAAAAGCGCCACACTGTAGCGGTTTTACAGGTAAAAATCACCTTGAAGCATATTCAAATCAGCATCAAGTGCATAATTCACGGCGCACTCAAGATAGGGTGAGTTTATCAACATCAGCAATAGACTGCCGCTTACCTATGGCCTTTTCAATCCATTCAAGCACTTCGGCCGAGGTACTGCGAAACGTCGTTAACTTACCGCCATATAAACTGAGTATTCGCGGATGGGAAATCGATGTTTGCATTAAGGTATCTCGCGGTCGCTCAAAGGCTTGGCTATTTTGCTTAGGCAAGACCCGAATACCACAGAAAGTTTTGGTTATTAGCGCCTTGAGCTCATCAATCTCCGGCGTTAGTGGGAAATAATGTTTGTAGATCCCCAGCAGATAATTAATTTCAGATTCGGTCGCCTCAGGCGGCTTATCTAAAGAAGTTAATTCAGTTTCTGTGGTGCCGACTAAGGTTTGACCATACCAAGGCATCACAAATATTACCCGTTTATCGAAGCATGACTCTAAGTACAAGATGCCATCGGGCGCAGGAATATCCAGTAACACATGGGCGCCTTGTACCCAATCGAGTTCAACACCCGCAAGTGGGGGCAAGACTTTGCTTAAAACAGCATTTACCCAAGGACCTGCAGCATTAATCACAAGCTTCGCTTCGGCTTTATGGATTTCGCCCCTGTGGCTAAAACTCAGCTCACAGGTCTCGCGCTTGTGTTCCAGCTCAAGAAATTCAGCCTCGGCATAGACTTCAGCTCCCAGTGCCTGCGCGCTGCGCGCCACCGCTTGAGTGAGCAATTTATCGTCGGTCTGCGCATCCCAGTACTGAAATACGGCTTTTAATCCAGAGAGTTTTAATCCCTTGAAACGATGCCAATGCACGGCAGGCACTGACACAAATTGGCCTAAAGGATCAAATTCACTCAGCAGTGCATACATACTCAGTCCTGCGCGAATGGTCCAAGGACTGCGCTGACTGTTGTCGTACACGGGAATATAAAAGGGCACAGCTTTAACAAGTGATGGCGCAAGATTGAGTAAATGTCGCCTTTGAAGCAATGACTTACGGACTAAATTAATTTGTCCGGTTTCTAAATAGCGTAAACCACCGTGGATAAGCTTGCTAGAATTCGCTGAGGTTTGGCCGCCAATTTCGCCCTTTTCAATCAGCAAGGTGGAATAGCCCGCTGCTGCCGCATATTGGGCAATGCCGACACCGCTGATCCCACCGCCAATAATGGCTACATCGAAACAGGCCATAACTTACTCTCGCTAACCTTCAATAGACGACTGACCCGCTGAGCCTGAAGCATACAACCCATTACGCTCAATCGAACCGCTAATAAGCGTTAATATGTCAATAAGTTAATCTTAGATCAAATCTCGACAATAAGTGTTTAATCAATACTGGCATGTAATTGCTTAAGTGCTTGATCGCACATGGCCTTTAAGGCTTTTAGTTCGCTCGCCTCGCCGCCGACTTTACAACGCATCAAATGAGGAATTTCACTTGCCTGTGTTTTGAGGGAAAGTCCTGTAGGCGTTAAGGCCAGCACTCTCACGCGTTCATCCTGCTCGCTACGACCACGAGTCACTAATCCTTTAGATTCTAGCCGCTTCAGCAATGGCGTTAACGTGCCTGAATCGAGGAAAAGTTTATCGCCTAAGGTTTTGACACTAATCCCCTGCTCTTCCCATAGCACTAGCATGACTAAGTACTGCGGATAGGTTAGATCTAATTTGTCCAACAAAGGCCGATAGGCACGCACCATAGCATTTGCAGCACTATAAAGTGAGAAGCACACTTGATTCTCAAGACATAAGGCATTCTCTTTGCTGGTATTTTCGGCCATATCGACAGTATTAACACGGGTGTTGGGTTGAGTTGTTGCCATAGGAAGATCCGACAAATTAAATATATTGCGCACAATATACTTGCATTCACACCAAAGATCGAATTATAGTTTATCACAATTGAATTGCGCACAATTTAAATCGATTTACTTAATCCTTAATCTTAAAAGGTCTAATACTATGAAAACACTTTATGAAACACGTGCCACAGCAAAAGCGGGTCGTCAAGGTCAAGTCAGCACTGATGATGGTTTACTGGATGTCGCTCTAGCCTATCCAAAAGCCATGGGCGGTAGCGGACTTGCCACGAATCCTGAACAACTGTTTGCCGCAGGTTATGCCGCCTGTTTCTCAAACGCCATTCTGCACGTCGCAAAAATCGGCAAAGTGGATATTACCGAAGCGCCAGTCAGTGCGGTTGTCGGCATAGGTGCCAATGATGCCGGCGGTTTTGCATTAGCGGTTGCCTTAGAAGTTAGCTTAGATTTACCGCAAGAAGCCGCAGAAGCCCTAGTGCGTCATGCACATCAAGTTTGTCCATACTCGAACGCCACGCGCAATAATATCGACGTGAAACTTAGCGTAAATGGCGTAACGCTAGGCTAACCATAACCCATCATCGACAACTGTTGATAACGTCAGAAATAGAGCACCCTCGGGTGCTTTATTCTTTACTAGCCAATAACGACTCAAGCTGAGAGTGAGTGTGCATCACACCATTTCACAGGGCGATAAACTGGTTTCAGTTCCCAAAAAATTATTATTCGCGAGTTAACTAACACTTCTTAATATCTAATTTAATCAAAATGATTGATTTAAGTAGAGTAAGAGATAATCGAACCGTTTGACGATACTTAAACCCACTCTCTGTGGGAGGCGCTATGACAAAATATCTATCGAAATTATCTCTCTTTTGCTCGCTATTATTTCTCTTTGCCTTTTCTATCCCGAGCTGGGCCGAGACAACACACTCAAGCTCAGCGGATCGAACGTGGCATTATGTGAATGCTCAGGGTGAACTCAAAATTAAGCTGTATTTCTTTTGGTCAAAAACCTGTCCGCACTGTGCAGAGGCCCATCCGTTCATTGATTCATTACCGCAAAAATACCCTTGGATAGAACTCGAATCCCATAGGGTGTCAGATCCCGGCGTACAGGATATTTGGCAAAATATCGCCTCAAAAACCAGTACTGAAGCACGCTCAGTGCCCTATATGGCAAGTTGTGAAAAAGCCATTGTGGGATATTCAAGTGAAGCGGTAACGGGTGAATTTTTAGTCAATCGACTGAAGAATTGTTATTTATCCCTTGGCGGTAAACTGAGCGACGCTGACCTCCCCACCAAAGGAGCCACCAGCACAACCACAAGCGCTCAAACAGATGCACCGCTCTTTGGCACTTGTGGCACGGATACTGGTGAAGGCACCTGTGATGCCACCAGCTTAAGCGAGCCCGTTGCAGAGCCAGAAGTTCAACCCGTTGAATTACCTTTAGTGGGAGTAGTGACACCTGAGACTATGTCTCTGCCGTTACTCACCTTAGTGCTCGCAGGTGTCGATGCTTTTAACCCTTGTGCCTTCTTTGTGTTGCTATTTTTACTGTCGATAATGGTTAATGCCAAGAGTCGCAGCCGCATGTTACTCGTCGGCGGGATTTTCGTATTCTTCTCCGGCTTTATCTATTTCCTGTTTATGACTGCATGGCTAAACATCTTCCAACTGCTGGGGGCAGGCAGTGATGGCGGTATGATCATTTTAGCAGCGGGTTGTTTAGCTTTGATCGCAGGAGTCATCAATATCAAAGATTACTTCTTTACTAAGGGAGAAGTGACACTATCGATGTCGGCAGAAAATCGTACGAGTCTAATAAAACGCATGGGGAAACTATCCAATTCCAGTAACTTAGGCGCGTTACTCATAGGTTCTACCGTATTAGCTATCCTCGCCAACGCCTATGAATTACTTTGCACCGCAGGCTTCCCAATGATCTACACCAGTGTGCTATCTATGCACAATCTGCCAGACATTGAACGCTATATGTATCTGGTTTTATACAATATTGTATATGTGATCCCGCTGGCTATTATTGTTATCGTTTTCAGTGCGACCTTAGGCAAACGTAAGTTGACCGAAAAAGAAGGCCAAACCCTGAAACTTATGTCAGGCGTGATGATGTTGGGTATGGGTATCGCACTGGTTATTGACCCAACAGCACTGCAAAATGTGAGTCTGGCACTCGGATTGATCTTAGGCTCACTAGGCGTTACAGCAATAATTGTTATCGGCCGCAAACTGTTCACGGCCAAGGCAAAATAATTGCAGATTGGCAAATTCATGTGTAACGACTAAAGTTAACCGTGGGTTTGCCGATAAAGGGATCCAGCTTACAATTGAGGTTAGTTATGTCAATTTCACTGAATACACAAGCTATCGCACCGAATCTAGAAAATGGTGCAATTGGCGTTAAGGTTGCTCAGTTAGCCAAAGAGCAGCAAAAAGCCGAAGGTCAAATCGCGGTAGATTTAATTGCAGCTGCGGCGCCAAAACCCGTAGGCAATGCAGGCCACAACATCAACACCACGGCCTAATTGTTAGCAATACAAAATCAAAAAAAGCGCTCTGATTATCAGGGCGCTTTTTTTTGTTATTTTCTCTAAAACGTCAGGCGAATTTAAGAAAAAGCGTTACCATTCACGTGCATAATAGTGAATGTCCACACCACAAACGCCAGTGGGATATGCACTAAGGCATAGAAACACTGATCGAGTCGCCCCATTCCTTTTGCTAACAAAATCAAATATAAGTGTAATCCAATCACCAAGGGAAATAGCGCTAACAGCGGATAGAGTGCGACAGGATTTGCATCGGAAAATAAGCTGTGACTGAATAAAGCCCACGCCACCATAAAGGCGGTCGTCAACGGCGGCGTTGCAATGCGATATTGCTCTGGATAGGGAAACATCCTACGACCTCTGAGTCTCAATCAATAAATTTACGTTGTAGGTTTTCGCGCAATCAACTGGGCTTTATAACTGCTTTGAGTGGACTGCGGATCACATAATCGACCTTCAAAGTAATGTAAAGATTGCCAGTTAGCAAACACTGATTTGAGTTCATTTTCAGTAAGTAAGAAATCTGGGTTGCGTGGCCGACCTATCTGCGCCTGTTGCGTTGTAAAGGTTTCATAGACAATAAGGCCTGTGCTCTTAACCGCCTTAGCAATTTGTGGCAGTAATGGGCGATGCAGATAATTAAATACTAAGACAATATCGTACTCTTCAACCGGCAATAATGGTCCTGCCTCTGCTTCTAAATCCCTTTGTAATTTGTAAGCATTAGCCTGATCAATGTGTGACATGGCTGACAAATCTCGATCGATAAAAGTCACTTCAGCCCCTCGCGCTAAAAACCACAAACCATTACGCCCAGAACCGCAAGCGAGATCGAGCACCTTAAGTCCATCGAAGCAACTCAAGTCTAAGTTAGACACAGATGGATTAGGCCAAGCGAACTCTGTGATTAACGCAGCAGGCGTTAAAGTTGACGTATGGGTTACAGACATATCAATTAGCCCTTAATTTCTTTTTTCGAGTCAATTTGCCGACGATGCACAATAGAATAATGCCTGAGCCCTGCAGGACCATGGGACACGATAACTGACAAAAAAAGTATCACGATTAACAGCTCAGGTTTGTAATGAGCCAGCGGCACAAACAGGCCAAGCAAGCCTATTTTTACTAAAGTTAACACTCCCTTAAGCTGGATCAGCCAGCGCCAATCCCGTACGATTTCCCACAACATTAATATGCTGCCCGTCGTCATCGCGAGATACCAATAACTCAACCATTGCACTTTATTTACATCTAATAAAATGCCACCACCGACACCAACGATCCCTAAAATATGTAATGCCCTTAAACTGGTTTTACTCAAACGTTGAAACCAAAAACGTTTTTCAGATATGCCTTGTTTATGCATTACAACCCCTTAAGAATCAATTGCGTAACATTTAATTAAAGTGATAATATAATTTTATACAATAAAGGCTTTTGAAATAACATTATTTATAGAATATATAAAAATAAATAAGCCATCACCTCAATATACAAGATTAAATTATAATATCTATAAAATACAAATAGATAAAACACACCACCAAAGCCATAATTTATGCCATTTTTATTTTATAAAGTTAAAATCAATCCATTCAATATGTTAACTCACGCATGTTATACCGTATTGAAGCAGTGATTAGTCTCAACTTCATTAATATTCCCCATCCGATTGCACATTTTAAATATGTTATTTTCGCTGTAACAAAGGTTATGTGATCTGAACACACATATACCTCTTTAGATAGTGCTAAATTTGCAAATGGAGAATGCTCTAACAGTGCGTGAGCTGCGTAAAAAATAAATATCACGCCACGATGAATAACCCTTATTAAGTAGATGAATGTACGGCGGAGGAACTATCATGTTCACAAGAAAGATTCAAAAAACAGCACTAGCCATGCTGATCTCTGGCGCTATGGCAGGTACTGCCTATGCAGCACCAGAAGTGCTAGCCGATTTTCACGGTGAAATGGGTAGCTGCGACAGCTGCCACGTATCAGACAAAGGTGGCGTCACCAACGACAACCTTACCCATGAAAATGCTCAGTGTGTTAGCTGCCACGGTGATTTAAAAGAACTGGCCGCCGCTGCACCTAAAGATAAAGTATCACCCCATAAATCTCACCTAATTGGCGAAATTGCTTGTACTAGCTGCCATAAAGGTCATGAAAAATCAGTCACCTATTGCGATGCTTGTCACAGCTTCGGCTTCGATATGCCTTACGGTGGCAAGTGGGAACGTAAGTTTGTGCCTGTTGATGCAGACAAAGCTGCTCAAGATAAAGCCATTGCCGCTGGCGCAAAAGAAACCACTGATGTCGTGATCATAGGTTCAGGTGGTGCAGGTCTTGCTGCAGCCGTTTCAGCCCGTGATGCAGGCGCTAAAGTTATCCTGCTTGAAAAAGAACCTATCCCAGGCGGAAACACTAAACTTGCTGCTGGTGGTATGAACGCTGCAGAAACTAAGCCACAGGCTAAACTAGGTATCGCAGACAAGAAACAAATCATGATCGACGACACCATGAAAGGTGGTCGCAATATTAACGATCCTGAATTAGTCAAAACCTTAGCCAACAACTCATCAGACTCTATCGATTGGTTAACCTCTATGGGTGCCGATATGACTGACGTAGGTCGTATGGGTGGCGCAAGTGTTAACCGTAGTCACCGTCCAACAGGCGGCGCTGGCGTGGGTGCACACGTAGCACAAGTTCTATGGGACAATGCAGTGAAACGTGGTACTGACATCCGCTTAAACAGCCGTGTAGTACGTATTCTTGAAGATGCGAGCGGTAAAATTACCGGCGTATTGGTGAAGGGTGAATACACAGGTTATTACGTGGTCAAAGCTGACGCTGTCGTTATCGCAGCGGGTGGTTTTGCGAAAAATAACGATCGTGTAGCTAAGTACGATCCTAAGTTAAAAGGCTTTAAAGCGACTAACCACCCAGGTGCTACAGGTGATGGCTTAGACGTGGCATTGCAAGCGGGTGCTGCAACTCGCGACTTAGAATTTATTCAAGCTCACCCAACTTATTCACCTGCTGGTGGTGTGATGATCACCGAAGCGGTACGTGGTAACGGTGCGATCGTGGTTAACCGTGAAGGTAACCGCTTTATGAACGAAATCACCACCCGTGACAAAGCGTCTGCCGCGATTCTGCAACAAAAAGGCGAAAGTGCTTATTTGGTATTCGATGACTCTATCCGTAAGAGCTTAAAAGCCATCGAAGGCTATGTGCACCTGAACATTGTTAAAGAAGGCAAAACAATTGAAGATCTGGCTAAACAGTTAGATATTCCAGCGGCCGAACTCGCTAAAACAGTGAAAGCTTATAATGGCTTTGTTAAATCAGGTAAAGATGCTCAATTTGAACGTCCTGATTTACCACGTGAATTAGTTGTTGCACCTTTCTACGCTCTCGAAATCGCGCCAGCAGTTCACCACACTATGGGTGGTGTTGTGATCGATACTAAAGCCGAAGTGAAGAGTGAAAAAACGGGCAAGCCTATTGATGGTTTATATGCAGCAGGTGAAGTCACTGGTGGCGTTCACGGTGCTAACCGCTTAGGTGGTAATGCTATTTCCGATATCGTTACTTATGGCCGTATCGCGGGTGCATCTGCAGCTAAATACGCTAAAGACAAAAAGTAAAATGCAATAACGGAGGGTTAAAGGACTAACCCTCAGCTCATAATAGTACGACTTTCAATATGAGAGCCCTAGCTTGAACACTTCAAGTAAAAGCAGTCAATCAATAAGCGAGCCGTCAGGGGCTCGCTTTTTTTATTCCCAATTGATGATAAAGCTCACTCTTTTAACGGGGAATTTTCTAAGGCTAAGGACAAAAAGCCCTAACTCACTTACACTCTTTGCCAGATAATTACATCAGCAAACCCGTTAGGTGACTGAAATGAGAATTGGATTTTTTAGCGCAAAACATTACGACATGCAGCACTTTAACCGCACAAATGCTGCGTTTGGTGCACAAATTGAGTACTTCGATTATCGCCTCTGCATGCAAACAGTGAAGCTTGCTGAAGGTTTTGAAATTGTCTGTGCCTTCGTCAACGATTCACTCTGTGAAGAAGTTCTGGTCGAACTCGCTAAGGGTGGCACAAAAATTATCGCCATGCGCTGCGCTGGCTTTAACAACGTCGATTTAGTTGCCGCTAAACGCTTAGGCATGCAAGTCGTTAACGTACCAGCTTATTCTCCTGAATCCGTGGCCGAACATACAGTCGCACTGATGTTGACACTGAATCGAAAAATCCACAAAGCTTACCAACGCACCCGCGATGCCAACTTCTCCCTCGAAGGCTTAGTCGGCTTTAACATGTTCGGCAAAACCGTCGGCGTGATTGGTACAGGTAAAATCGGCGTAGCAACCATCAAGGTATTGCTCGGTTTTGGCTGTAAAGTCATTGCCTTCGATCCCTTTATCAATCCGGCTGTCATCGCGCTGAATGTTGAATATCAAGATCTCGACTCTATTTATGCCAACAGCGATATCATCAGCTTGCATTGCCCGTTGACCGCGGATAACCGTCACTTACTTAACCAAGCCAGCTTCGCCAAGATGAAACCCGGTGTCATGGTGATCAACACCAGCCGCGGTGGTTTACTCAATGCTTTCGACGCAATGGAAGCATTAAAACTGGGGCAAATCGGCTCGCTTGGGCTCGATGTATACGAAAACGAAAAGGGCCTGTTCTTCGAAGACAAATCGAATGAAATTATTCAAGACGATGTATTCCGTCGTTTATCAGCCTGCCATAACGTGATTTTCACGGGTCACCAAGCCTTCCTCACCGAAGAAGCCCTAGGCGCCATTGCCAAAACGACCTTGAGCAATATAAAAGCACTATGTGCCGGTGAACTCTCAGGTAACGAATTGTTTTAACTGACAGATAAAATCCTGACTGCTAAAGTGAGGCTTCAACGTTTGAAGCCTCATAGAGGAATATAAATATGTTAGTGACTCAGGAAATTCAGGATATCTCCACACCTTCAGGGCTAATGCGCACCTATATCTATCGCCCAGAAGCACAGGGAATATTCCCAAGTATCATCTTTTATTCCGAGATATTTCAGCAAACTGCGCCCATCGCCCGCACCGCCACTATTCTTGCTGGCCACGGTTTTGTGGTGTTAGTACCCGAAGTGTTCCATGAACTGAATCCTTTAGGCACAGTGCTGGCCTATGATGAATCAGGTAAAGATAAAGGTAACGCCGATAAATTTGCCAAACCCCTAGAACACCACGATAGCGATACCCAAGCCCTGATCGATTTTGCCACTCAACAAACTTACTGTAATGGCAAAGTTGGCTCTATGGGCGTGTGTATCGGTGGCCACTTAGCCTATCGCGCCGCACTCAACCCCGCTATTTTAGGTGCATTTTGCCTCTATCCAACCGACATTCATTCCAACACCCTACCCTGCGCTTACGGCAATGACTCATTGAGCCGCAGCGGTGATATTCAAGGGGAATTAGTGTTAGTGTTCGGCAAGCAAGATCCCCACGTATCAGCAGAAGGCTGTGTTCTAATCCACCAGCAATTAATGGCGCTGAACCGTAACTTCACTTGGCTTGAAGTCAACGCCCAACACGCCTTTATGCGTGATGAAGGCGAACGCTATGATCCCGCACTCGCACTGCAAATGTACCTGCAAGCGATAGCGTTTTTTCAAAGAATACTTCACTAGTTTATAAATTAAACATACAAAATATTAAATACTTAAGGAAAGAGTAAAAATGAAACCCTATAAAAATTTATTCTCAAAAAACTTAGCATTACTATTAGTGATTACCCGAGTAACAACCGTTGTTTCGTTATTAGCCGTCGTGCTTTCATTAATTGGCCTAGCGAGTCAGTTTTGGATGACACGTGGATTTAGCCTTAACTTTTGGTCGACAGTGGGCATAGCTACTCTTATCCCCTCTCTACAAGTGCTTTTGGGCTCTGGTATCATAGCTGCTATCATTGCATTTGAAGAATCCTACCGCCAAAAGTCTGAAGCCTTTATCGCCTCGTTAAAATAGCGTTTAGTGTTGCCAAAAATACACCTAACGATCTAACTTTTTAAAATCAAATGAATCACTAAAACCTTAACTAATATTATGGTTTTAGTGATTCATCCTTTCATATATTAAACTGCTAGTAAAAAGCAGATAATCACTATTCGGAATATATTTCATCGATAAAGCCATCTAAAACACCTATCTGCAAAAGGGGAAAACCTTTACCCCAAGAAATATCATATCCAATGGAAATGGCATTTGAACCTAGCTTACCAACACCAAGGCTGTATTCATTATTTGCATTAACTTCGATCAAGCATGGCAACAAAAATGTCCAAACATTGGATGAGGTGAGTTGGATTTCTGCAGGAACAATGTCTGAAGAGGTAAGAAAGTGAATAATCCTAGTGGTTGCATCTTTTCTAATCTGCTCGGCATTATTGATGAGTTTATCGAATGCCTCACATTGGGATACTGTTGGTCCCTCTTTTGTCCCCCAAATACGTATGAGAAAGCCATCCCCTAAATAAGGTATATCTAATTTCCTTTCCCAGATTTTTGATTGACCTTTTCCTGAAATATCACCAAAAGGAAAAATGGTTATTGACTTTGCAAACATACGAACTCCATATAACTAAGATTGCCAACCATGACCAGAACTATCAAGTTTATTCAAAATTATATACGCGTATTACTCTGACTGTTCTCAATTACAAAGCAGTCATTATCTCCTTTAATTTTCGTGAATATTTTTTGCTGCCTGGTACTCTTATTTTTTTAAGGTAATGTTCTAGTTCATCTTGCTTTTCAATTAAGAGGCAGAACTCAATAATATATATCACCAAGAAATTTTTATAAAAAGGCAGTGTTTCGATAACATCATCATTGCTCTCTTGCTCATCTGGTGCATCAATAAAAGTATCAATTTTTTTATCGAAGAAACGAGTAAATAGTGTCATGTTCGATGACACTATCTTCTCCATCTCTAAAATAGAAAACTCGGCGGCGTTTATTTTTTGTGCATCATAGGCTAATAACACTTTAGGTAGATCACATTCATTCACATTTACTTTGCTATTCTTTTTTGCATAGACGAGTAATGAACTATAAAGTTCAGTATCAATCAATTTGCCAACATCTTCTTCAATGACCATGTATCTATATCCTTTGTTACTCAGGATCAAACTTCTTTTTGCCTTCGAGTAAGGCCTGACGTTCAGCTAAGGGGGTTTGATCGGCCAGCTTTAACACTGCCTTTTGCAGCATGAGGTTATTAGGATAAGTAATGGTATCGCCATTGTCGCGGTGAATAAGCACATGGAATAAAGCGATTTCGATGATCACGCCGCTAATATCTTCATCCTTATCAACCACCCGAATGCGCTCGCCGATACGGTAGGGAAACACGAAAAAGATCAGCACGCCAGCAGTTAAATTACTCAATATCGACCATTGAGCAACCAATGCAACGCCCATCACCGCAAAGGCAGATGACACAAATAGCGACACATCCTGATAGCCCAGTCCGAGCGAGACCGCCATCAAGGACAGAGTAATAAAAAACATCACATAGGAAATAAAACGGGTCACTAAACTGGTCCGTGCAACACTCACTTGCTTCATTTGCGCGAGTTTTCTAACCCAATGGGTTAAGGCGCGCTGTAAAAAGAGAAACACTGCAAGATAAATACAGGCAAGCAGGATTTGATTTGTCATAATAGCGGCTCAATTAACTAAAACTGTCTGAATTCTAACTTTTTTGCGCGAGCAGTTATAGCCCGTGCAAACAAGCCAAACAGCTAAACCGAGTAATTAATCCAATATGGCCGATTCGACCCTCTTACATGAAACCCAAGACGCACTAGGCCCGATTCGTGTAATCGATTACGACGACTCACGGATCCTGTCCTTTGGCGATAACGATGAGCAGAGTAAGATCCTCAAGGCGGCGCCCCATATTCCCCAGCACACTTATGTGCAAGCCATGTTGTTGGTTTTACTGTTTTGTAAGCCCAAGAGCGCTATTGTTTTAGGTTTAGGCGGCGGCTCGATTATTCACTCACTGCGCAATTTCGACGCGGCAATAAAGTTAACAGCGGTGGAATTACGCCCCGCGGTGATTGAGTTAGCTAAGCGCTATTTTCAGCTGCCGATAGGTAAAAAGCTCAATCTTATCAATGATGATGCTATTGCCTTTTTAGCTGCTGGCGATCATAAAAAAGTGGATGTAATTTTTGCCGATATTTATACAGCCAAAGGCGTTGAAACAGGGCAGCTTTCGCCAATATTCCTTGAGCAGTGCACTAACCTCATCAAACCCAATGGGTATTTAGTGCTGAACTGCTGGAAAGAACATAGCCAAAATCGCGAGTTGTTAGCCGACTTACAACAACACTTTGCCCATGTGAACGCTTGTCTCACAGGCGGCGGTAATTGGGTGATTTTTGCGAGCCAATCGCCACAGCTTTTAGGCACCTCGGCCCTTAAAAGTAGTGCTCAATCTTTATCGCAACAATTGGGTTTTGCCCTTGATCGATCATTGACACGCTTTGGGCCTTGGATTTAATACTAATATCAGCAAAATAGCGTAAATTAGTTAACCCTAAGGCTGAGCTTTGATATTCTTCTCACACTTCCATGATATGAGCTGTCACCATGAAAAATAATAATAAATTGATGTTAAGCGTTATGGCTCTGGCGTGCCTTAACTCTCTCAATGCTAACGCCGAAAGTTTTAGTTTTGACACTCGTAGCTCACTGAATTCAGATACATTAGTGCTATTCCAAAGTGCTGATTCTACTACCTATGGGATCGACTTTTTACCTCAGTCGACCCAAGATCAATTAAACCTAGCAACGGCGGATAATATTTTTTCCGGCAAACGGGGGGAAATCCTCGAGATTTTGGTACCCAGCGAAATTGATGCTAAACGGGTCTTACTGGTCGGCATTGGCGATGCAAAAAACTTAACGCCCGGCGACATTAATACCATCGGCGGCAATGTTGCGGCCAAACTCGATACGGTTCCCCAAGCCACAGTGCGTGTACTCACCCAAGGCTTAACTGCCGCGCCGCTATTTGCCTCTGAGCTTGCCCACGGAATTGAACTACGCAGTTATCGTTATACTCAGTTCAAAGCGAGCCCCCGTGCCGAGAAGAATTACCAAATCGCTGTCGATGATTTAAGTCGCAACCAAAAACACCATAAAAATCTGCAAGCGGTTGAAGCAGGTGTGTTTTTAGCGCGCGATCTGACAAACGCACCTGCAGACATTATGTATCCCGACAGCTTTGCTAACGAAGCCAGAAAACTCAAATCCCTCGGCGTTAAAGTCACGGTATTAGAAGCCAAAGATATCGAACGTCTACAACTGGGCGCCTTAGCTGCTGTAGGTAAAGGCAGCGAGCGCCCACCTAAGTTAGTGGTCGCCCATTGGCCTGGTAGCAAAGACGCGCCAATCGCACTGGTCGGTAAAGGCATCACCTTCGACTCGGGTGGTTACAATATTAAGGCGACAGGTACTTCAATCGCGCGGATGAAGTCAGATATGGCAGGTGCAGCCACAGTGCTTGGCACTATAAAAGCTATGGCGATTCAAAAAGCGCCTGTCAACGTAGTGGCGATTATGCCCATGGCGGAGAACATGGTATCGGGTCATGCAATGATCCCTGGTGATGTGATTAAAACCGCCCAAGGTCTCACCGTTGAAGTGCTCAATACCGACGCCGAAGGTCGCCTAGTGCTGGCCGATGGCCTCTGGTATGCCAGAGAAAATTATAAGCCATCTGTGATTATCGATGTTGCGACACTGACTGGCTCAAAAGTGAGTGCATTAGGCAATGTTTACGCAGGCTTGTTTACCGATTCTGAGCCTTTAGTGCAGCAGCTAACTTATGCAGGTCAACAGGTTGGCGAAAAGGTCTGGCGCTTACCGTTAGATCAAACCTATGCGGATGAGCTTAAATCCACTATCGCGGATCTCACAAACACAGGTAAAGAAGGCAGCGCGGGGGCTTCCTCTGCGGCCATGTTCTTAAAACGCTTTGCGGGCGAACAGCCTTGGGCACATCTCGATATCGCAGGTAATGCCTTAACCGCCACTGATACCGCTGTTGTGCCTGCGGGCGCAACAGGTTACGGCGTGCGCTTACTCAGCACTTGGTTAACTCAACCCAAAGCACAGAACTAGAAACTAGAAACTAGAACCTAGAACCTAGAACCTCAGTATCTTGTTTTAATTGTATTTACACTTTAAGGGATATCATTGATATCCCTTTTTTATGCTCGAAATTTATCTTATCTCAATCACCAAAGACCAAAGACCAAAGACCAAAGACCAAAGACCAAAGACCAAAGACCAGCAGGCTAAACCCAAACTACACCCAGTCACGCCAAACCCGCAGCAGTCGCAGAAAAACCGATTGAGTCCGACCTAATCGCATCGTCATTCGACTAAACCGATTAAGATAATAGTTTTTATCCGTTATCTTAATTTTAATCGAGTCGGTAATATGCTTCACATCGACAGGACGCAAGCAAATGTCCTCGTTATGAACTTAAGCCATCATCAACTAAATGGAAGCATAAAATGACTCAATCAATTATCAACAGCACAATCAAACCATTCAAAGCCACTGCATTCCACAATGGTGAGTTCGTTCCAGTAACTGAACAAGACCTGTTAGGTAAATGGTCTGTTGTCTTCTTCTACCCAGCAGATTTTACCTTTGTTTGCCCAACTGAATTAGGCGACATGGCTGATCACTACGAAAAACTGCAAGGAATGGGTGTTGAAGTTTACTCAGTATCAACTGACACTCACTTCACTCACAAAGCATGGCATGACACGTCAGACACCATCAAGAAGATCAACTTCCCAATGCTGGCTGACCCAACAGGCACTATCAGCCGTAACTTCGGCGTGATGATTGAAGAAGACGGTTTAGCACTACGTGGTACTTTCGTGATTAACCCAGAAGGCCAAATCAAGGTCAGCGAAGTTCACGATTTAGGCATCGGCCGTAGCGCTCAAGAGCTAGTTCGTAAAATTCAAGCAGCTCAATATGTTGCTACTCACGATGGCGAAGTTTGCCCAGCTAAATGGCAACCAGGTGACGAAACATTAGCACCGTCTTTAGACCTAGTTGGCAAAATCTAATTTAGCCTGCAAAGCGTCAACCCCGCCAGTCTAGCGTCCCAAGCTGATTGGCGTTACAGCCGACACAGTTGTAGCGCCACGCAGCAAAGGATTAAGCCCGCCCCTGCAAGGGCCTAGACTGGCCCCCTCTTTCTCCCTTTTAAGCGATTTTGGAGTCATCACATGTTAGATGCGAATTTAAAAAATCAACTGCAAACCTATCTGCAAAACCTCAAGAGACCAGTTGAACTTGTCGTGTCTGCAGATGAAAGTAGAAAGTCTCAAGAATTAAAAAGCTTAGCGCAAGACATTGTCAGCCTATCTTCTCTGGTGAGCCTGAAAGAAGTTCAGGGCGAACGCATCCCAGCGATGACAGTGATTAACCCAGAGCTTAATACGCAAATCAGCTTTGCTGGTCTGCCTATGGGTCACGAATTTACCTCACTCGTGCTGGCATTACTGCACACGGGTGGACACCCAATCAAACTCAGCGATGATATTATTGAGCAGATCCGCAATCTGCCAGGCAAATATGCCTTTGAAACTTACGTCTCACTGACCTGCCAAAACTGCCCAGACGTAGTACAGGCACTGAACATGATGGCGGCTATTAACCCGAATATCACCAACGTGATGATCGACGGTGCCCTGTTCCAAGAAGAAGTAACCAGCAAAAACATTATGGCTGTGCCTTCTGTCTACTTAAATGGCGAAGTGTTTGCAGCCGGCCGTATCAGCATTGGCGAGATCCTCAATAAACTGGATACCAATGCCGCAAGCCGTAAGGCCGATGAAATTAATGAAAAAGCGCCATTCGAAGTCTTAGTCGTTGGCGGTGGCCCAGCCGGCGCAGCAGCAGCCATTTATGCAGCACGTAAAGGACTTCGCACCGGTATTGTTGCCGACAAGTTTGGCGGACAAGTCGCTGAAACCGTCGGTATCGAGAATTTTATTTCGGTCAAAGCGACCGAAGGTCCAAAACTAGTAGCAAACCTTGAAGCCCATGTAAGAGACTACGAAGTCGACATCATGGACAACCAAAAAGCTGTGTCGTTAGGCACCGATGGCTTGTTCGAGCTTGAACTGGCAAGCGGCGCGAAATTACGTAGCCGTACCGTATTGTTAGCCACAGGTGCCCGCTGGCGTGAAATGAACGTCCCCGGCGAGAAAGAATACCGCGGCAAAGGCGTCGCATACTGCCCACATTGTGATGGCCCGTTATTTAAGGGCAAGCGTGTGGCGGTGATCGGCGGCGGTAACTCAGGTATCGAAGCGGCTATCGATCTTGCGAACATAGTAGAACATGTGACTGTGCTGGAATTTGATAAAACCCTGCGCGCCGACGATGTACTGCAACGTAAAGCGGCTTCTATGGGTAACATTAAAATCATTACCCAAGCCATGACCACTGAAGTGACTGGCGATGGTACTCGGGTTAATGGCCTGAACTACACTGACAGAGCCACTGGCGAGAGTCACCATGTCGCACTTGCAGGTATCTTTGTGCAGATTGGGCTAGTACCGAATGCGGAATGGTTGAAGGGCACGATCGATTTAACCCCAAGGGGCGAGATCATAGTCGATGAGCGCGGACAAACCTCAGTCCCAGGTATTTTTGCCGCAGGTGATGTCACTAACTCACCCTTCAAGCAAATTATCATTGCCATGGGCAGCGGCGCGACCGCATCACTGGGCGCATTTGATTACTTAATTCGCCACAGCGATGAAGAGACCGCCGCGACCAAAGCCGCTTAAGGCTTAACTCATCAACAGACATCAAAGCTAACGCAAAAAAATAGCCAGCATTTGCTGGCTATTTTTTTGATGTTAACTAAGGCATTGATAAGGCTTAGCAGGCCTAATTTGCATGAGCATTTCAGGGGTATCGACCGCTTTAAATCCAAACTGGGCGTAGAGTCCATGGGCATCGCGGGTGGCTAACATTATCCGTCTTAAACCTTGTAATTCAGGATGTTCAAGAATCGCTGTTATCATCAACTTACTTAAACCTAAGCCGCGGTGCGACTCAAGTACAAACACATCGGCAAGATAGGCAAAAGTGGCTTTATCTGTGATTAAGCGGCCAAAAGCCACTTGTTGATTGTCCTTATCAAATACCCCAAAACACAGGCTATTGGCTAACGCTTTTTGTAGCAGCGCCTTTGGCATGCCCTGCGCCCAATAGCTATTACTAATAAAGCCATGAATAACCTCAAGATTCATTTCAGCTTGCTCTGTACTGACTCTGTATCCTGTTTCCTGCTGCATTTTCCTTTCTCCGAAATTTTCCGTTAACGTCAGTTCAGGTGTTATTGGCACTCATAAATATCATAAATGCCATCGCTAATAACACCACTTTAGCTAACGAATACAAAGCCCCCGCTAAAGTGCCACCGCCATGATAACTAAAAGCTAAGTGGCGATTGATTTCATACTTAAAGGATTTAGCTAAATAACGGTAAGCGAGAAAGTAAAACAAGGAGGCTGCGGGCCAAATCCCCATAAGTAGCATTTGCCCCTGAGCCTTAGTGGTGAGTAAAGTTGAGATAAACGGAATGCTTAAGCAGACAACATATATCCAAGCAAAACGCTTAAGTAGCTGGCGGATTTTTTTATCGGATAATGATTTCAACTTCACTCCTTGTCATCTTACATAGCTTCGATTTGCTCAACCATAAGTTGCAGCGAAAAATTGCCGCGATACTCATTCACATCGAGTTTATACACAACACGAGCATGATTAATCGTCGCATCTGGCCAAGTGTGCAAATCCACATTAAAGGCAATGGCATCGAGCATCACAGTGCCGCATTGGGTTTCGAGTACGAGCTTAAGGTGGCGCTCACCGACAAGACGTTGTTGCACTATCGTAAAGTAACCATCGAATAACGGCTCTTCGAAAGCTTGTCCCCAAGGTCCCGCATTACGCAGTAACTGAGCCATTTCAAGATTCAACTCTGCTGGAGTGAGTTCGCCATCGGACCAAAGCTCGCCCGTTAACAACTCAGGTTTAAGCTGCTCACGCACCGCATTATCATAGGCTTTAGCAAATGTAGCAAAACTGCCCGCTTTGAGCGATAAACCCGCCGCCATTGCATGACCACCAAATTTAATAATCAGTCCAGGATGGCGAGTGTTCACTAACTCCAATAAGTCGCGCATATGCAAGCCTTTGATCGAACGCGCCGAGCCTTTAATTTCACCATTACCCGCATCGGCAAAGGCAATCACGGGTCTATGGTATTTGTCTTTAATGCGCGAGGCCAAAATCCCGATCACGCCTTGATGCCAATCCTCTTGAAATAAGGCGATCCCCCAAGGTAACTCGGCTTCGTTAAGCTTTAAGTGCTCTAGGCTTTTTAAGGCTTCCTGCTGCATGCCGACCTCCAGCTCACGGCGTTCTTGATTCAATCCGTCAAGCTCTGCCGCCATGCGCCGCGCATACATCATGTCTTCGCAGAGTAAGGTTTCAACCCCAAGTGCCATTTCATCCAGCCTGCCTGCAGCATTAAGCCTTGGGCCCACGGCAAAACCAAAGTCAGATGCGACAATGCGCGCCGGATTTCGCTTCGCCACTTCAAGCAACGCAGTAATCCCCACACGGCAACGCCCGGCTCGCACGCGCTGTAAACCTGCTTCAACCAAAATACGATTATTGGCATCGAGTGACACCACATCGGCAACGGTGCCAAGGGCAACGATATCGAGCAGTGTCCCTAGATTAGGCTCAGCAATACCGCGCGTTTGATACCAGTTTCGCGTTCGCAGTTCAGCCCTTAATGCTGTCATCAAATAAAAGGCGACACCGACACCCGCTATCGATTTGCTGGCAAATGGACAGCCCGGTTGGTTAGGGTTCACTATCGCATCGGCAGCGGGTAACTCATGTCCGGGTAAATGATGGTCAGTAATCACCACTTGCATGCCAAAGGCTTTGGCCGCCGCAACGCCGTCAATCGATGAAATACCGTTATCGACAGTGATCAGCATTTCAGCCTGTTTAGACGCCGCAACCGTAACAATTTCAGGGCTTAAGCCGTAACCATAATCGAAGCGATTGGGGATCAAATAATCCACTTTCACCGCGCCCATCATCCGCAGCGCCAACATACACACACTGGTCGATGTGGCGCCGTCCGCGTCAAAGTCACCCACGATCAGAATCGACTTATTCGTCTGCATTGCATCGGCGATAAGCGCCGCGGCTTCGGGCAACCCTTTCATGGTTTCAGGTCTTAATAGACCCTTAAGGACAAGCTCGCATTCGTGGGTTAGCGCACCACGGCGGGCGTAAAGTTGTTTCAATAGCGGCGAAAGATGAGCGGGTAAATGGCTATCATCAACGGTTGGGCGACGGACTATCTTATGGATCAAGGGACTCAAACTCTCATGAAATCGTGGCAATAAGATAACAAAAAGGTGAGCCTTAAGCTCACCTTTCGTGGGATAAATTTTACATTTTAGACTGTTACTGACGTGCCTCTAAGGTGCGTAATAAGTCTTCAGGCGGTTGATAACCAGGGATCATATTGCCATCTTCTAATACGATTGCAGGCGTACCATTAACACCAAAGGTTGTGCCTAACGCATATTGCTCAGCAATTTTAGCATCACATGTTGCCGCGGCAACTTTGCTGCCCGCTTTAGCATCAGTCATGGCTTTTAATGGATCTTTAGCACACCAGATAGCTTGCATCTCGTCGGCATTAGCTGACGGCACACCCGCGCGCGGGAAGGCTAAGTAACGCACTGTAATACCAAGTTTATTGTAGTCAGACATTTGGCTATGCAGTTTACGGCAATAACCACAGCTAACATCGGTAAATACAGTGACCACATGTTTTTCGTTTTTCGCTTTATATACAAGCATATTCTCTTCAAGCGGCTTCATCATTTCTAAACGCGGACCCGCTAATGCGGCTTCGGTTAAGTTTTTCATGCCCTTATCGATATCATACACACTACCGTGGAATAGTTTTGAACCATCACGGCTAATATAGAGCACGCCGCGGTTGGTCATGGCTTGATACAAGCCCTCAATTGGTGAGTCCTGCATAGAAATGACTTCAACATCTAACATCTCACCGAGTTTTTGCTTAATCGCAGCGGTATCGGGAGACGTCGCAGTTGCAGCGCTGGCAAGTGGTGCAACTAGGAGGGCAAAAACTAAGGATAATGCTGGGGTCAACTTCATGGGACATCCTATAAATTGTGTCACTACAACGAGATATTGGGGCCGTTCTAACTCGAGATATTCAATAGACCCTGTATAGGGGCAAAAAGTTACAGACAAGCCGCGCGGAAAGCAAATTTATGCTGTAACTAAATCCTTTTTTAGCCTCTAGGATGATGCTGTTGATGCAATTCCTGCAATCTTGCCCGTGCGACATGGGTATAAATCTGCGTGGTCGACAAGTCGCTGTGACCTAATAACAGTTGGACAACCCGCAGATCGGCACCGTGATTGAGCAAATGAGTGGCAAAAGCATGGCGTAAAGTGTGCGGTGATAATGCAGTTTCAATCCCCGCACGCAGAGCATAAAGTTTAATCCGATGCCAAAAAGTTTGCCGTGTCATCATCTGCCCGCGTTTCGACGGAAATACCACATCGGATTGTTTATTACCGAGCAACTCTTGGCGAGCAAATTTCATGTAGCCCTCCACTTCGGTAATAGCCAATTCCCCCAGCGGCACAAGACGCTCTTTGCCACCCTTGCCCACAATACGTACTAAGCCTTGGCGCAAACTCATTTGTTCCATGGTCAAGCCGACAAGTTCACTCACCCTGAGGCCAGTTGCATACAAAAGCTCTAGCATTGCCTTGTCACGGCATTCGACAGCATCATCTACATTGGGCTCAGACAGTAAACGGTCAACCTGCGACTCACTCAGAGAATCCGGCAAATGGCGCGTTAACTTAGGTGACTCTACTAAGGCCATAGGATCGGCTGAAATCTGCTTGGTCTGCACCAGATAAGTATAGAAACGCCGTAAGCTGCTGAGCAACCGAGCGCTACTGGTACGCGCAAAATCCTGCTCAACTCTAAAGGCCAGATATGCCCTAACATCGGTCTGAGAAACCGCGAGTAACGTCACGCCTTGCTGACCTTGATAACGATCAAAATGGCGTAGATCGGTACGATAGGCCGATAGCGTGTTATCACTCAGTCCTTTGCTTGACCAAAGATCATCAAGAAAAGCATCGATAAGTGGATCTGGCATATAGGTTTTAGGCACAAATACTCCATAAAAAAACGGCGTAATCAAATGATACGCCGTTGATATTAATTTAAATATGTCTAAGCCTGCATAAGCTTAACTGAGTTAAGCATAAAGACGAGAACTAGAATGCAAAGCCTAGGCTGCAGCCGTTTGACCACGGCCACGACCGAATACTAAACACAGTGCAATCGTCGCAATGGTCGGCAATAACCAAGCCATACCTTCTTCATAGAGTGGCAGCTTAGATAACACTGGAGACATAACATTCACTATATGGATAAAAACCTGTGCTAAGCCATTCATGGCTTGACCATCAGCGTCAGTCAAACTTTTCGCTGCCACTTTAAGACCATCGAAGATGCCGAAAAACAGTGCCACGCTCAGTACTGCACGATGTGCAAACTGTGGATTCGCAAAATAAGCGGTCAGGAAAGTCACAACCACAAGAGCAATAGCCACAGGATAAATCGTCATTAATACGGGAATACTAATAGCAATCAACTGACTTAGGCCCACGTTCGCAATCACAGCGCATATCAAGCTTAAAAAGATCACGAGGAAACGGTAAGACAGTTTAGGCATCAGCTCATTAAAGAACTCAGAACACGCACTCACCAGTCCAACCGCAGTGGTCAAACAAGCTAAAGTCACGACTGATGACAACAAGACTGAGCCTAGCTCCCCAAACTCGCGGGTCACGTAATTTGTTAATATTTCGCCGCCATTTTTAGTGCCGATAGCGATGTCGCCGGCGGTTGCACCTAAAAAGAACAAGGACACATACACAAAAGTTAAACCAGCGGCGGCGATAAAGGCTGCACGGATTAGATACTTAGTTTGATCACTGGGTTGGTCAATGCCCTTTTTACGCAGGATATCAATAATCAACATACCAAACATCAAGGATGCTAACGTATCCATAGTGTTATAGCCTTCCAAAATACCTTTGGTCAGCGGATGCTGTTGGTAATCCCCCACAGCTTGGCCTACTTCGGATGCAGGTAAAAACAGCACTGAAACGGCTAATCCGACCAATAAAATCAATAAAATAGGCGTTAATACTTTACCTACGCTATCGAGCAACTTACCAGGGAAAAGCGCCAGCAACATAGTGACAGCGAAGAAACCTAATGTGTATAGCAGTTGCGTCAGGTTTAATTCTAAACTGCCCAGCAAAAACGTTGCCGTGGTGTCATCGATAAATGGCTTAGCGCCAATCTCGTAAGCCACTAATCCCGTACGCGGCGCAGCAAAAGCAGGGCCGATAATAATGTAAATCGCGACTGCCAATGTCGTTGCTGCAAATACTGGCAGCATAGCCATAACCTTACCTTGAGCCTTAGCGACGGCAATCAGTCCAACTAAAGGTAAACCTACGGCGGTAATCAAAAAACCCAACATGGCGAGGGGCATATTTTCGCCCGCTAACATACCCGCGAATGGTGGAAAAATTAGGTTTCCCGCACCTAAAAAGAACGCAAAGGTCATAAAACCTAAGCCTAATGTATCTCCGATACTCATCTGATTGTCTTGCACTGGAAGCCCCATCTTGTCTTATTGTTTTTTTACAAACTTAAGTGATTATGTGTCGATTAGCCATAGCTAAAACAAAGCCCATCCGGAGTGCAAATCTATGTTTACACAATTCCGTGGTAAATATGTTCGATATCTGCCGAGTTTATAAACGATGGCGAACGTTTATGTAGCCTAACTGACGACTAATTCACCAACAAACTCGTTTACCTATCCGTTAATCTTAAAAGTGATTAAAAATGGGGGCGAAACTAATACCAGACTTAAAGCATCAATACAAGACAACAAGTCCGTTCAGGCAAAAAAAACGAAATAATGCTAATTAACTGCTAATAAAAGGTTTCTAAGGCAATAAATTAAAGCGTTAATTAAGTGAAATCAGTATCACCACGTAAAATAGTAAATGATTTGGCGACACAAATTCATACAGCTAGGACAGATACGACTGTTTAAAAACATTAGCTAAAAATGAGGGCTAGAATTAGAATATTGCGCGCCCAATATTGGGCCTAAATCACTTTAGAACGGCAAAATTAACTCCCCATGGCATTCACTTTTAAACAATTTCATATCGATGACATGAATTGCGGCATGGCCGTAGGCACAGACAGCGTCGTCCTTGGGGCATGGGCACAACTGACCACCGCGAAATCAATCTTAGATATAGGCGCAGGCAGCGGCTTACTCAGTTTAATGGCCGCTCAGCGCAGTCAAGCACATATCACCAGTGTCGAATTAGACACCAATGCCGCCCACGCTTGCCAACATAACTTCCACAATAGTCCTTGGGCTAATCGACTGACCTTAGTCAATAGCAGCATCCAAGACTTTTGCCAACAAACTGAGTATCAAGGGTATTTTGAACACATAATTTGTAATCCCCCCTATTTTGAGCAAGGCACGCAAGCGATACAATCCCAGCGCGCTATGGCCCGTCACACAGATAGCTTAAGCTTTACCGCACTACTCGATGCCATTCATGTGTGCCTAGCACCACAAGGAAAAGCAAGCCTCATATTACCAATGCAGAGTATGGTGCGTTTCGACGAAATATTAACGCACTCTCAGCTCAATTTGATTGAAATAACCAACCTTATCAGCATTGTAGGGAAAAGCGCTAATCGAGTGCTCTGCGTACTCGCCCACAAGGCTCATCCGCCAATTGCTCCAAAGCTCAGTGATATCACTATTCGTGAACGTTCTGGCCAATACACACAAACCATGGTGCAATTGATCCAAGATTTTTACCTTAAATACTGATATCGAGTCCAATCCTGACACATTAAGTAAAGCTAGCTAAGTTTGGCAAATTTAACGAAAGGTCCAATTTCCCACAAATTAAATGCTAATACATTGACCTAAAAGTAATTAGCTTATGCCGATTACCATAAAACTTTACTGACACAGAAGATAAACACAGGAGATCTAGATAAGTTATTTAAGTTAACCGCCATAACCTTTATAATGCTTCGCTATTATCCGTCGAGACGCTGCGCATGCAATTTGAAGATTTCCAGCTTGACCCTAGCTTATTAGAGTCGCTTAATGCCATGGGGCATCATTCACCCACTACGATTCAGCAAGAAACGATTCCTTACGCCCTAGAGCAAAGAGATATTCTTGCGCGCGCCCCGACAGGAACAGGCAAAACAGCGAGCTTTTTACTGCCATCGCTACAACATTTGATCGACTTTCCCCGTCGTTTTGCGGGACAAGCAAGGGTGCTAATCCTCACGCCAACCCGTGAGTTAGCCAGCCAAATCCACCGTTATGCGAGTCACCTAGCCACAGGCCAAGGTTTAGATATTGCTATCGTTACTGGTGGCGTTCCTTATGGACCACAAGAAGAAGCCTTAGCAGGCAACGTCGATATTCTGGTCGCGACCCCAGGCCGCCTGATGGAATATTTAGACAAAGGCAATTTCAACGCCCAAGAAGTCGATATCTTAATTATCGACGAAGCCGATCGCATGTTAGACATGGGCTTCTCTTCTGTGGTGCAAGCCATTGCTATTGAGGCCCAAGGCCGCAAACAGAACATGCTGTTCTCTGCCACCTTAGAAGGCGGCGGTGTACAACGTTTTGCCCGTGAAGTGTTAAACGACCCGATTGAAATCGATGTTGAAGCCCCTCGCAGTGAAAAAGCCAAGATCCACCAATGGATCCACTTAGCCGATGATAAAGAGCATAAATTTGCGCTGTTGTGTCATCTGCTACGCCAAGAAGATGTCAAACGGACTATCGTATTTGTGAAAACCCGCGACATCGTTTCTAGCCTAGAAGGCCAGTTACTTAAAGTCGGTATTCCCTGCGCCTTTATGCGTGGCGATATGGAACAGAAGAAACGCTTCCAAGCCTTGAGTCGCTTTACTAAAGGTGAAGTCAATGTCCTGTTGGCGACCGATGTGGCTGCACGCGGTATCGATATCGACGATATCACTCATGTGATCAACTTCGATATGCCACGTTCTGCCGACACTTATATCCACCGCATTGGCCGTACTGGCCGCGCTGGCGCAAAAGGTACCGCGATTTCGCTTGCCGAAGCCCACGACATGCGTATCGTTGGTAAAATCGAGCGTTATATCGAGCAACCGTTGAAACGCCGCGTGATCGAAGAGCTGCGTCCAAAGAATAAAGAAGCGCGCACACCGGGTAAGAAAAAAGCCAAAGTGAAAGCGAAAGAAGCTGCGAAGAAAACGAGCAAGAAAGAAGCGGCAAAGAAAGCGAGTAAAATCGCCCGTAAGAAAAAGTAACACCCGCTTAAATTCACCAAACTAAAGCCGCTATATGCGGCTTTTTTATTACCAAAATATAACTTACGTGGGTGATTTTACTAAAAATATCCTGCTATGTTTAATTATATAGAATGAAATGCGGCGGTTTTAGAGCGGTTAACCCCAATGCGAATTCATTCTTATTTCAATATATTCCAATCACCTAACTGAACCTTTCATCACTTTTCTGCTCTAATTTTCGCCCAAATATCGATGCATGATGCGCATATCTGTCGCGGCATCACTTTTAGAAACATTTAATTTACAAAAATAAATTTATTGGCGTGGCCGACTCTGCTACTTTAACCCCATTACGCGATTAGCATGGATTTAACCATTATATGATGAAGACCCTACTGAGGAGACTGTCTCCTTTTCTTATTCTGCTGCTGTTTGTCTTTGGCGCAGCCTTATTAATGCAAACGAAGGAGGCGCCAGAACAAAAACCTGAAGAGATGCCTATTCCTATCGTTGATGTCACGCAAGTGACTCAGCAAACAGTATCGCTAAACTTACCTTCCTACGGCGTGGTTACCCCAAAGTATAAAACCCAACTCGTGACCGAAGTTCAAGGCAGAATGCTCACTATCTCTCCTCATTTTGTTGCAGGTGGCATAGTCAAGAAAGGCGACCAATTAGCGCAAATCGAGCCCTCAGATTACGAGGCTGACTTAATGCAAGCCGAAGCGACGCTGGCCCAAGCCACAGCCGCACTGAACGAAGAAATAGCCCGTGGTGAAGTCGCTAAAATCGAATTCAAAGGCTACGACAAGGGCTTGCCCCCTGAGTTAGGTCTACGTATCCCGCAACTCAAAAAAGAACAAGCTAACGTAAAATATGCACAAGCAGCACTGGCGCGCGCCCAACGAAACCTTGAGCGCACGGTTATTCGCGCGCCCTTTGATGGCATAATCAAAGTTAGAAATGTCGATTTAGGGCAATACGTTAGCTTAGGCACTAATCTAGGTGAGCTCTATGACACTAGCGTTGCCGAAATCCGCTTACCCATTTCTAATGATGATTTAGCCTATCTAGAGTCTGTCGATAATCCCGATACCCAAGTCACGCTTAGCGCCTCTTTGGCGGGCAAAGAAAATACTTGGGAAGGCAATATTATCCGCAGTGAAGGTGTTATCGATGCCGAAAATCGCATGGTGTATTTAGTCGCAGAAATCAAAGATCCCTATCTGCGCGCGAATAAAGTGCCAGGTAGCTTACCACTTAAATACGGCAGCTTCGTCAATGCAGTCATCAAGGGCCGCACTGTCGATGGCATCGTCAAACTACCCCGCCATGTGGTTCGTAACGACCAAGTCGCCCTAGTCAACGACAAAAATATCATTGAAATGCGCCAAGTAAATGTGGTTCGTAGTGATTTAGAAAATGTGTTCATCAAAGACAGTCTAAAAACGGGCGAACGCGTCGCTACGACCCACTTCAACAGTATGGCAAATGGGCAAATGGTCAAAATTTTAGGTGAAGCGGCATTGCCCACTGAGACACCAAAAGAAAATACTCCTGAATCGAGTCTTGCGGCCGCTGGAGTCAAATAATGGACACTCAAAAAGGGATCTTAGCTTGGTTCGCCCGCAACAGTGTGGCCGCGAACTTATTAATGTGTGTTCTGCTCATCGGCGGCCTGTTCAGCAGTATTTTGATTAATAAAGAGGTTTTTCCTTCTTTCGAACTCAATTTATTAAATATTTCCGTCGCATATCCGGGTGCGGCGCCACAGGAAATCGAAGAAGGCATCAATATCAAGATTGAAGAAGCCATCCAAGATATCAACGGCATCAAGAAAGTGACTTCTGTGGCTAGCGAAGGCGTTGGCTCGATTACTGTTGAAGTTGAAGACGGTTACGAAGTGCAGACCATTCTCGATGAAGCCAAACTGCGGTTAGATGCAATTTCAACCTTCCCAGTGAACATCGAAAAACCGAATATCTCTCAAATCAAACCTGAGAATAACGTCATTTGGGTGTCTGTTTATGGCGATATGACACTCCACGATATGAAAGAATTGGCTAAGTCGGTTCGTGACGATTTAACCCAACTCCCCGCGGTAACCCGTGCGAAAGTGACTGGGGTGCGCGATTATGAAATCGGTATTGAAGTTTCTGAGAATAAGTTAAGAGAGTACGGTTTGACCTTCTCGCAGGTCGCATTAGCAGTGCAAAACTCTTCCTTAGACTTACCAGGCGGCTCTATTCGTGCTCAAGATGGCGATATCCTATTGCGCACCAAAGGCCAAGCCTACACGGGCGATGACTTTGCCAATATAGTCGTCACAACTCGCGCCGACGGTAGCCGCGTGATGCTGCCACAAGTGGCGACCATCAAAGATGATTTCGAAGAACGTTTGGAATATACCCGCTTTAACGGCAAACCCGCTGCGATTATTGAAGTTACCAGCATTGATGATCAAAACGCCTTAGACATTGCAGACCAAGTCAAACAGTACGTAGAGCAGCGCCGCGCCACATTGCCAGCGAACGCTCAACTCGATACTTGGGGTGATATGACCCACTATCTCCAGGGCCGCTTAGACATGATGATGTCAAACATGTTTTACGGTGCCTTGTTGGTGTTTATCATCTTAGCCATGTTCCTCGATCTGAAGTTAGCATTTTGGGTCATGATGGGGATACCCGTGTGTTTCCTCGGCACTATGTTGGTCATGCCGCTCGAACCTTTCTCCATGACGATCAACATGTTGACCCTATTCGCTTTTATCTTGGTGCTCGGAATAGTGGTGGATGATGCCATTGTCATCGGCGAGAGTGCCTACACAGAGGTCGAACGCCACGGTCACTCGGTTGAGAACGTGATCCGCGGCGCGCAAAAAGTGGCGATGCCCGCGACCTTCGGGGTCTTAACTACAATTGCGGCATTTATTCCCATGTTAATGGTTTCTGGCCCTATGGGGATTATCTGGAAATCCATCGGTATGGTGGTCATCCTCTGTTTAGCCTTCTCACTGGTAGAGTCTAAGTTCATTCTGCCAGCGCATTTAGCGCACATGAAGTTTAAAAAACCTGGCGCACCAAAGGGATTCTTTGGCCACCTAAAAGCCAATTTTAACGACAGAGTGCAATACTTTATTCACCACAGCTATCGCAACTTTCTCGAGCGCTGTATCAAACACAGATACAACGTGGTCGCGGCCTTTATCGGTGTATTAATTCTGTCTATTGCCTTAGTCGCCAGTGGCAAAGTGCGCTGGGTATTTTTCCCAGACATTCCCTCAGACTTTATTCAAGTTGAACTTGAGATGGATGAAGGCAGCTCCGAAGGTAACACCTTAAAAGTGGTACAGAGCATAGAAGAAGCCCTGTACAAGATGAACGAAAAAATGGAGAAAGATAACGGTTATCAAGTGGTGAAGCACAGCTTTATCAATATGAGCTCCCGTACCTCGGCCTTCATTTTTGCCGAACTGACGAAAGGTGAAGACCGGGAAGTCGATGGCGTGACGATTGCTGCCGCGTGGCGTGAACAATTGCCCGAGCTTTTGTCGGTCAAAAAACTCAGCTTTAACGCGAGCACCAACGATGCCGGCGGCGATATTTCCTTCAGATTGACCTCGAGTGACCTCGATGAGCTGTCCGCAGCCTCTAAAGAGTTGAAGCAAAAACTTGCCAGCTACGAAGGCGTGTACGATATTGCCGACAACTTTTCCTCGGGTAGCCATGAAATTCGCCTGAAGATACGCCCAGAGGCTGAAGCCCTGGGCCTGACCCTTTCCGATTTAGCTCGCCAAGTGCGTTACGGTTTCTATGGTTATGAAGCCCAACGTATTTTGCGTAATAAAGAAGAAATCAAGGTGATGGTGCGCTACCCATTAGAGCAACGTCGTACTGTGGGTTATCTGGAAAACATGCTGATCCGCACGCCAACGGGCACCTCGGTTCCCTTCTCTACTGTGGCACAAATTGAGAAAGGTGAATCCTACGCCTCAATTACCCGTGTTGACGGCAAGCGAGCGATTACCATCACGGCAAATGCCAACAAAAACATCGTTGAACCTTCAAAAGTAGTGCAAGAAATCCAAAAAGATTACCTGCCACAATTGCAGGCCAAGTACCCTAAAATCCAAACTGCACTGGACGGTGGCAGTTTGGATGAACAGAATGCCATGGTCGGTTTAATGCAAGGCTTCTTCTTTGCACTGTTCACCATTTATGCCCTAATGGCAATCCCACTTAAATCCTACAGTCAGCCGTTAATCATCATGTCTGTGATCCCCTTCGGGATTATCGGCGCTCTGTTTGGTCACTTGATTCAGGGACTCGCGATGAGCGTGTTAAGTCTCTGCGGCATAGTAGCATTAGCGGGTGTGGTAGTGAACGACTCCTTGATTTTGGTGGACTTTGTGAACCGTGCGCGGGAGCAAGGGCAATCGGTCAGGCAGGCGGCGGTCGATTCAGGCTGTTACCGTTTTAGGGCGATCATCCTGACGTCACTCACCACCTTCGTCGGTTTAGTGCCTATTATTCTCGAGCGTAGTTTACAGGCGCAAATAGTGATCCCTATGGCGACATCCCTCGCCTTCGGTATCCTGTTCTCGACCGTTGTGACGCTAATTTTAGTACCCTTGCTGTACATCATACTCGACGACGTTAAGCGCACTAGCAGCCGCTTCTTCCATTGGTGGTGGCAGCCTAAAAAAGACCATGAAGTGGACTTTACACCTGAGCATTTAGAGCCGCCGGTCCCCACTGACTATAAAAAAGACTATCTATAGGAAGTTAACTAGAAGCAGTTAATCAATGTCTTGAACCTTAAAAAGAGAGCTTAGGCTCTCTTTTTAATCCTCAGTGCGAGTCAATAACCTCTCAATCATCTATGTCATTTTGAGTCTGCTGCGAGTGGCTTGAGCTTTCAAGTTGCGATCTAGTTGACAGTTATCGCATCAGGCTTTCGCTACACTGTGTTTAAGTCGTCAGCTATCGTTAGAATGAAACCCATCATTATGTCTGAGCATCTGCACAAGCAAAGCATTGATAAACCACAAGTTATCACCACAGAAACCCTAGCGAACGGTCATATAACAGATGAAGTTTGCACAAATGAAACCTGTGCGACTGAAACGCTTGTCTATGATATTCGTCGCAGTCGCTACCTTAATATTACGGGTCGCTGCACCCTGCGCTGCGCGTTTTGTCCAAAACATAATGGCAGTAAACAGATCCACGAATATCAACTGGCACTGTGTCACCAACCTAAGCCCGAAGAAATTATTCCACTGCTTGGCGATGTTAAAGACTTCGAAGAATATGTGTTTTGTGGCTATGGCGAACCGACCTTAAATCTTCCAACCTTGCTGGCGGTGGCGAAAGAAATTAAACAAAGAGGTGGGCGAGTACGCATTAATACCGATGGTTTAGGTAATTTAGTCCATAGGCGCAATATTTTGCCAGAACTGGCCAACTGCGTTGATAGTTTATCCATTTCCCTCAATGCGGATAATGAAGCCGCCTATATGGAACATTGTCGCCCCAAACTCGCCGGTTCCTATGCTGCCGTACATGCCTTCATCGCATTAGCGCCACACTATATTGAAACGGTACAAGTTTCAGCCATCGAAGGATTAGCGGGGGTTGATATCGACATCTGTCGTGAACAAGTTGAGTCCTACGGCTGCGAATTCAAGCATCGCATATTAGGCGCCTTAGGCTAAACGGCATTCTAATACAGCCAAAATCGACTGAAATACCCAAGCAGATAACACTGTCGATTACGTGAGTGGTACATGTGTGAATCGTCTTAACTTTTACTCAAGGAATCTTGCTGAGTAACTTGGCACTGTCGTAACAATTCTTTCGTGTTAACATAGCGAAATTAACAGTTCACCCACTCATAATCGGTTCATGCTGAAGAATAACCCAAGCACGTATCCCGCTGCGCCACTGCTCTCTTTAACCCAAGGGATCTATTGGTCGCATCAACGCTTACTCGCTATTGCAAGCCAGCTTTCTATGCTGGTGATTGGCATGATTATTTTAACTCACTTAATCATTACGTTAGGTGAAAGACGCCTGCAAGAAGAGTGGGCAACGCAAAGATACAGTGAACTGCAAACCATAGGCTCATTGATCGCAGATAAAGTGTCTTTTCAGCAATTTCGAACCCAAATTTTCGCTAATGGGGAACTGCTAAAACAATACTTAAGCAATCCTACCGCCAAGCAACAACTTAAATTGCAGGAAAACTGGCAAGATCTAGTAAAACATATTCCTGAGTTACTCGGCATTGCACTGTACGATCCCCAAGGTAACTATAAATTCTCAACTCCCCCTAATTTCAATAAAGATGCCTTACCACCGACCTTACTTGGAGCAAGTCGGAGCATGGGTGGCAAGGAGGTCTATACCTCGCCGCTGGAATTTGTTCCGATAGACGGCATGCTTGAACCTTATATGTATCAAATGGCGTGGCTCGAGAAGCCCGATCAGAGTTCTATCGGTTATCTGGTGACGTACAACTCTATGGTAAAAATGCTGGAGGCCATAAAACCAGCCTTTTCAAGCAATAAGTCCCCTATGTTAGTGCTTGATACTCAAGGATTACTCTATGCTGGCGCGAGCGATCTCGCCCCTCTAAGCAATATGCCAGAGACCTTAGGAGCAAGCTTAAGACAGAGCTATCCGGCCCTGTGGCGCGATATGTCCATGAGCAACTTTGGACAATTCCACGGTGAAGAAGCCACTTATGTTTACCTTAAAATCGAACTCACTGCCCAACCTGAGACTCACAGAGAATATTTTTTACTCTCCTATGTGCGCAACTCAGACATAGCTGCTCGTTTCTCACAATGGCAAAACATTGTCATTGTGGCATCGTTAATATTAACGGTTTTAGCCGCTTGGGTTGTACTACTCAGCCACATGTATCGCTTACAACAGCGTTCACGCCAATACAGTATTGATGTTGCTAATGGCTTATTTAATAGTGACATCGGCTTTATGATGGTAAACGAAAATGCCAGAGTCATCAGTGCCAATACTAAAGCGGCACAGGCGACCTTAGTACCATTAGATGAACTGACAGACCGAAGCCTACAGCGTACCTTATGCCTCGATGATAAAACCTACACGGAGTTAATGGAGCAGGTACATAAAACCGGTCAATGGTCTGGTGAAATCAGTCTAGAGAGTATCGATGGCCCTACTTTACGCGTTCATATCCGCCAAGCACCAAGGGCGAGCCGAGGCTCACCACATCTATTAATCACCCTTGAGGACATCAGTGAGTTAATCAGCAGCAAACAAAATGCTTTTCTCAGTGAGCTTTTATGCGATAACACAGTCGCGACAGCCCTCACAGATGCTAACGGTAAACTGATTAAAATCAATCCTGTATTCGATGCGTTAATGCAACTCAATGGCGATTTAAATCAAGATTTAGCGTCATTACTCGCGAATGATTTGGGCAATCAATGGCAGAGGATCAGCGCCCAAATTGCCATGCAAGGTCAGTGGCAAGGGCAAATTCTATGCTCACCTAAACAGGCGCATTCCAATTGTTTGCAAGCCACATTGAAGGGCCATGTGGCCGCCGATGGTGAGATTGATTATATCGTCTGCACTTTAGAGCAAGCCGCCGAGCGTGGTCGAGGCACTGAGAAGCGTAACCTTGTACCCCATCGCAGTACTATTCTGCTGAATTTGGCAGATTTAGAACGTTACTTTAACTCTCTGCCGCCACCAAGCCGTCTCAGTTCAAGCTTACTGTTAATGGATATCAATCCAGAGGGCATGCTAAGCCACATGAGTGATATCGACCAACTGGCAAATCGTCAGCAAGAAATAGAAGTGCAATTATTGCTTGAAATTCCAGCTAATTATCAAATTCTGCATTGGCAGCTAGGGAAGCTCATTGTGATGTTACCTGACACAGACGCCACCCATGCGCACAACTTTGCCCTCAATATGATGGAAAAGCTCAATGGTAATGGCTTAGGGGAAGGTATTAGTATTGGTATTGCGGGTTATCAAGAAGGCCAGACATTAGAGCAATATCTGAATAATGCCGAAATCGCCCTAAAACGGGCGAAGCAAAATAACGATCAGAATATCGGTCAAGCCTTTACTCGTCATCAATCGTAGATTCGGGTGCATTAACTGAGTCAGGCAACTGGCTCTGGGTAATTTCTATGATTGCCGAGCGGTTCATGGTGATTTTATAGCGGATATACTGCGGGGCTTCGCGCCCATCACGCAACACTAAAATCAGGTTGACTTGATAGCGCCGCTCAACCGATTCATAACTAATTTTGCCTTCAACTTCCTTATAAATCTTCGCTTTACCCCGTTCTAAATAACGGGCAAAAGGCACTAAGCTAAAGCTCACTTGCTCTTGAATAGTCGAATATCCCGCTTGGAATTCACTCTGATTCACCTTAGTAGCGATTTTATAGTGCAGAATTTCCGCATCGACCTTATTTTGGCTATGTCTGTGCTTTAGAATGTCACTGACTTTTTCGGGTAGATCTTGCTGACGCATAAACTCAAGCCATACCAACTGCTTAGCGATAACCGCCTGACTCGTAGTATCCCGTAAAATGCGGCTCCAACGTGGTCGACCCCGCTGAATAAATCGCCACATGGCATTGCGCACATCGTCCTTAAAGATTTCCCTGAAACCATAGATCACAGCCAAAGTCAGCACTAGTGCAATAGTAAAACCACTAAAGGCGCCCTGCGCTTGAATTATCAACGCAGACACCACCAACATCACTAACGCGGTCGCCAGTCCTGTCGTAAACTTTTTAAGGCCAATCCCTAAAGGCTTTAACTCTTCTTTGAGTACCACCCCTTGTTGAATTAAACGGCGCAATAACAACATCTTATTAGAGATACGGTTAGGATCTTGCTTAGTTTGCGCTGAGTTGTACTTATGCTCATCACGATAGGCACATTCATTACGGCAGAGCGTGAGTACCCGCTCTAAAATATCGTTGAAATCACTGGTACGAGTGGCATAAGCGAGCACTTTGAGTAACTGCTGCTCACAAAACCAAGACAAGTAGTTATCAGCATTTTCAAAGTAAGATTTCCATTTGGGATCACCTGGTTCGTTACGACGAAACTTTTTCAGCAACTGGGCAATTTGTTCGCGTAATTCGTCGAGGGCAAAATAAAAATGGGTTACATCTGTGATTTGATTGAGTTCTTTAACATCGTTTTCAACCGCAACCGCAAACTGATAGGCGAAGAGATTTAGGTACAATCTGAATTCTTCAACAGTACGGCGATTTAAACTGGCAAAACGCCCCTGCACCAGAGGTAAGTGCAAGCCTTCTGAATAGTATGAGCGACGTCCAACTATTGAGCTGTAGTAGTACTCTTCTTCATTGAGCGTGCGCGAGCCTATGCCCATTTCCTTAGGTAAAAAGAAATAGAGATCAAGCTGACGATTATCG
Organism: Shewanella sp. SW1; assembly: GCF_025653545.1. Lineage (NCBI taxonomy): Bacteria > Pseudomonadati > Pseudomonadota > Gammaproteobacteria > Alteromonadales > Shewanellaceae > Shewanella > Shewanella sp. SW1. The sequence continues at coordinate 90,207 of NZ_JAKKSG010000013.1, forward strand.
CCCTTTTCCATCTGATGGCTGAACTTAATCGACAGGGATTCTTCTTGCTTTACACGTATCTTAGACACAACACCCTTTTCATGAATCCCTCACAGGAGACTCACCACAGTAATCACAAATCAATGAGCACTAATCTTAACTGAAATAAACTCAAATTCACTGATTAAATTCTACTATTTACGATTCTGCATCCACAAATGGTATTGCTAGGCTGAAAAAGGACCACGGCATAATCTTTGGTGTCATCCATATCTAACACCTCGATACTGAGATTGTGCATTTCCGAGTCATTAAAATGTAAGCTGCTGATATAGGATAGATATTTCATATGTTCTGGCCAATTTTTTTGCTTTTCAATTTCAGATTCCGTTTTCGTTTTCACGGTAACTTTATAGGTCATGCTATTGGCCTCAATACTGTCTACTTTGCCTTGCATTAAAATATTGCCCGCACTCGTACCGTCAATATTAAAGTAACGATAATTGATCTGCGTATTATCAGCGGCAATCAAAACATCCACGAGTAGGTAAAATTTACCGTCACTGCTAACACTCGAACTGCCGCTAGGATTTGCACTAGAATGGCGGTCGAATAATTCAGAGCTGCAATTTAAAATCATCGTCTGATTAGTAGCCGACTGTTTGTATATCACACCGCAGGCCATAATCAATGCCGACAAGATAACAATATTAATCGTCCACTTTAGCCATTTAGCCACAGATATTAACCTCCTGCAGCCAAGCAGCATCGATAAAGGTTTTCGGTCGAGTGAAATCACTGATTTTAATATTACGGATCACTGACTGACCGAGTTTTTCGCCTCGAAAAGTAATATTAAGCACTTGTTTATCATGGGACAAAGAAGCATAGACATCAGCCCAATCACTTTGACCGCAGGCGATTAATCCTGCACTTAAGCGCTCACCTAACTCGAAGAGTAAAGTGTTATTAGTATTGGAATCAGCAAATAAGTGTAATCGTACTTGCTGGCCAGAAGCCAAAGGTAATATTGAGGTCATAAGTGCTTGGGTTGGTTTGCTGTGATCCGTATGATTCAAATAAAACACCGAAAACGCTAACATAAACCCGAATAACACTAAGGCACTCCACAAAGGCACTGTGTGCAATCTGAGGTAATTAACACCTCTAAACTCAGTCCCATTAGATGGTTGGAGTAAATAACCTTGGCCTTTCACGGTTTCAATCAAGCCCTCATATTGAGGTCCAAGAAAGCTGCGAAGCATAAAAACAGCACGGGCCACAGAGGTATCAGTTAGCGGCGGATGCTTTCCATCCCCCGTCTTCAGCATATGCTTAGAAACCAACTTACCTTGATGCTCAACAAGCAAATTAAGTACTTGTAACTCGGCTCGAGGAAGATGCCAAGATTCATCGCGAGACAACTCAATCAGTATGCCTCGTTCCCGATCAAACCTGCAGTCTCCCAATTGCATCAACATCCACTCAACTCCATAAAAACACAAAGTTAAGTCTATGCAAACTAACTAATGATTAATGTGATCTTGCTAACCCAAGTCAGCAAATAGTTAATTTTCGTGAGACGACCCCCAAGTTCAGCGCTATTAGGCAAAAACATGCGTTAGCTCACAGGAATAAATGCCATTTAGCACATGGAGAATTCGGCATAAATTTACATAAATATAATAAATATCGGGACGATGAACACCTTGCAATCTATTTAGTTGATTAAAATGCAGAATTTAAGTCGGTTCATTCTATTTTAGTGACGCTATTTACCGCTCATGTAAAAAGCAAATATCCTCCGGCATAAATCACAATATTTATCTCAAGCATGCTTAGAATTTACGCAATCAATTTATCTTTAGCATTTGATAAATAGAAGTAATCCTACATAGAGGAAATACATAATGAGCATAAATAGACGTCAAGCATTAACCCGTATTATTGGTATTAGCACCGCTGCGGCAGGTGCAACACTCATGGGGACATCGGTTCTCGCGGCAACGAATGCCGATGGTCAATATCAATTAGCGATAGGTGAGAAACTTAAATACGTTCCACTTGATGCAATGGCAACAGCAAAACTGGCCTATGAAACGGGTGGTGGTTGTATGCACCAAGTTTTTCATGCCGTTGTGACTATGCTAGCCCAATCTAATAGTGCCGATGCAGACAAGTTCAAAACAATCCCAACGGCATTAGCCGCCTATGGTTTTGCAGGGGTAACGGGTCAAGGCACACTCTGCGGTAATCTTAATGCGATAGGCATGTTAGTGAATATTTTAGATGACATTAATGGTCACAATAACGCCGTGATAGCCAATACCTTCCGCTACTACGAAAATACAACGCTCCCTTTATCTTTACCTGAATTTGTTACTGGTATTGGCTCGACAGCAGAAAAAACGGCTCTTGTGGGCAGTTCATCAAAAGCCAAGAGCGTGTTATGTCACTCATCTATCAGTAACTGGTCAAAGGCTTCTGGCTTACCATTCGCGAAAAAAGGTGAACGCTGTTACCGCTTATCCGCGTCTATGGCTTATTACTTAGTCGATGTATTAAATCGTGCCTATCAAGGGGAGAATATCGGCGCCCTTGTTGGTAGTAAACCAACACCAGATGCACAAGATTGCCAAACTTGTCACGGTAGTACTAGCACACTAGGCTCAGCGGCAAGTGTAAAAACAGACATGGAATGCACCACTTGCCATACAGGGCATTTCAATTAAGGAGACTGTGATGAAATCCCCATTACTCACATTGACCCTCGCGACATTAATGCTCGTAGGATGTGGCAGTGACAGCAATAACACTGAGCCTGAAACGCCGCAGCCACCTCCCGTCGAAAATGCAGTAAACATTGATGAAGCAACGCAAATAAATCTCAAGCTTGAGCAATTTGACTCGAGTACAGGGACAATTCAATTTTCACTGACGGATGCGCAACAAGAAGCGATCACTGCGGCGAAAACCTATGATATTTACTATTTTGGGTTCCCCGACAAAGCCAAGGAATCCTCGAATCCGAAGGCATGGAAACACTGGCATGTTACCCAAAATTATCGTTGCCAAAGTCTTGGAGAATGCAGCGGTAAATTAACCGAAGTCACAAGCGGTCAATACCAATTTGAGATAGCAGGCTTAGATTGGGCTCAGCAGGATCCAAGTGGTTCAGTGGCACAAATTAAAGTCGCGATTCAGATCTACGGCGCAAAAGCCAATAACGAGCTGGATTTAATTCAAGTGCTACCGCAATAATCCTTCCAATGACATATCCAAACAAATAGAGGCATCCATCGGATGCCTCTATTTTATTCATTGATATCTAGACGTTATGCGATTGAATTTTGTTAGATCGATGTTGTTCGCTAAATAATTCGCTACAAAACGACTCACAAACGTCAATACAGCCCAAAAGATGAATGAGCAGTACTTTTATTTAGAACATCGCAGCATTGAGCCACATATGTACTAAAATGCTCGCGATATAACCCAGCGCAATGACAGGTGTCCAACGCAAATGGGCACCAAAGGTGTAAATCCCCCTAGCTTGTCCCATTAACGCGACCCCTGCAGCACTGCCAATTGACAATAAACTGCCCCCAACTCCTGCGGTTAACGTTACCAGTAACCATTGGCCTAAGGCCATCTCAGGGTTCATCGTCAACACAGCAAACATCACCGGAATATTATCAACAACCGAAGACAACAGACCGATAGCCACGTTGGCATAGGTCGTATCCCAATTGGAATACAAAGCCTCAGATACTAAGCTCAAGTACCCCATAAAGCCAAGGCCACCCACACATAGCACTACACCATAAAAGAACAACAGGGTATCCCATTCAGCGCGGGAGATCCTGCTAAACACATCGAAGGGCACCACACTACCAAGCTGCTGAAGACGCTGCTCGTCCTGACGCAATTCAGCCTTTGCACGTTCGCGGGCAACGGAACGATTGAAGGTTTTACGCAGATAAAAACCAAAGAATTGTAAGAAACCTAATCCCGTCATCATACCCAATACAGGTGGCATACCTAAGAAGGAATGAGCACACACTGCCGTAGCGATTGTGAGTAAAAACAACGCAACAATTCGCTTAGCACCCGGCTTAGTATAAACATGCTCTTTTTCTGGCTCTGGCACGAAATGTGGGATAAACACACTCATAATGGCAGCGGGTAATGCAAAGTTCACTAAAGCAGGAATAAACAGATGGAAGAAATCGCTAAAGTGCACTAATCCTTTTTGCCACACCATTAAGGTCGTGATATCACCAAACGGGCTAAACGCGCCACCCGCATTAGCCGCAACAACAATGTTGATACAGGCTAGGGTGATAAACTTGCGTTGCCCTGCCCCCACCTTCATCACCACGGCACACATCAATAGCGCAGTCGTTAAATTATCTGCCACGGGTGAGATAAAGAACGCCATAAACCCCGTCAACCAAAATACGGTTCTTAGACTAAACCCACGGCCGACAAGCCAACCACGAATGGCATCAAACAAATTTCGCTCTTCCATAGCATTGATATAAGTCATCGCCACGAGTAAGAAGAGTAGAAGCTCCGCATATTCAAGCAAGTTATGTTTGAATGCCGCTTCCGACACTTCAGACATACCATTTTGTACATACACAAAACCTATCATGCCCCAGATAATCCCTGCCGCGACCAGCACAGGTTTCGACTTGCGTAAATGTAACGACTCCTCAGCCATCACCATTATGTATGCAAGTACAAACACAAAGACGGCAACATAACCCACACTCGAGGCGGTTAAATTAAGCCGTTCTATCCCTTCTGTCATAGCCCATGCTGCAGGTGAGAATCCGCTCAATATTGCAACGCAGAATAGACTCCATAACGCCATTCCACTGCCTTTAAACAACCGCTGTAATTTCATTAAAGTTCATCTCTACGTAGGAAATTAGTCGAAAATTACCATAGCTTCGGCATAGTAAATGTTGATAAAACGCAACTTTCTATGCATTACCCTATAACCAAAGGCGTTTAAAACATTAATTTTTGTATAACTACAGCGATAACTAATAAAGAAACATTTAACTTAGTCTAAAAAGAGCCAATAAAAAAGCACCTCAAAGGTGCTTTTTAGTTTCTAAATCAGTGTCACAGTATTAGAAGGAATATAACAAGGTCATATTGGTTTCTGTATCTGTACTTTTCTTATTATCCAACGGCTCGCTGTTGTAGCGCACAATAATGGCAAACTTCATTGCTAATGCGCCGATAATATTCGCCGTTAACGAAGTTTCAGAGCGGGCATCGAGCTTATCACCGTAATCTGCAACGAAACGTTGTTGGAATTTAGAGGTGTCAGTGATTTCGGTTTCAAAGTTGATCACGCCGTGAGCGACGACGCTGTCATTGGTGTCATGGCCTTCGATAAGTGCTTGCTCTGTATCAAGACGCTGATAGATATAACCTGGACCGACTTCGACATCTAAAAAGGTCTTACTAGTATCATAGAATCTATAACCATAACCCGCTGCGCCAGATAGCGTGTAATCATAACCGGTGAACGGATCAACTTCATAATTACCGTTAGCAAACAAGTAGCTACGATCTGTCATCTTGTAGTTACCTTGTGCACCCGCTAAATAGCGTTTCGCGGTAACAGAACCTGTATCCTCTTTATATAAACCTTCGAGTAAGTACTGATTCTCCCAATCGCCAAGCTCATGCTTAAGATTTAAACGCCCTTTGAATGATGAGGTTTCAGTGTTACCTGTGGTTAAGGTTGCACCAAGCTCAGCTTCACCTGCGAATGTCTCATCGCCTTTTACAAAATCGGCCCCAGCTGTCGCCATAAAAGGTGCAGTCATTAATAGTGCTGCGGTCAGTACTTTCTTCATGTTTATCCGTTCCTGTTCCGTTAAATCCAATCCCTATAAATATCTGTTCGTCCCAGCGATGCTGAATAAGCACATATTAATAAGGGTTAGTATTTTCCCCTGAAAATCTGCGCGATATTAACATTTACGATTAAAAAATGAAAATTGCAGCTATTTTAAGTATAAAAAAACCCGCTTTAGCGGGTTTTTATCTCAGCGATAACGCTTACATATTGATCTTAGGATCTAACGCGCCAGACTGATACGCTTTATACATTGCTTGTAAAGACAATGGCTTAATCTTAGATGCTTGACCTGCACAGCCGAAAGCTTCATAGCGAACCGTACAGATATCGGCCATGGCTTCCATTGATGCTTTCAGGAATTTACGTGGATCAAATTCACTTGGGTGTTCAGCTAAGAATTTACGAACAGCACCCGTTGATGCTAAACGTAAGTCGGTATCAATGTTGACTTTACGTACACCGTGTTTGATACCTTCTACGATTTCTTCTAATGGCACACCGTAGGTTTCAGGGATCTGACCACCATATTGGTTGATGATCTTTAACCACTCTTGTGGCACAGAAGATGAACCGTGCATCACTAAGTGAGTGTTAGGAATACGCGCATGAATTTCTTTGATGCGGTCGATACGCAGTACATCGCCCGTCGGTTTACGACTGAACTTATATGCACCATGGCTAGTACCGATAGCAATCGCGAGTGCATCAACATGGGTATCGGCAACGAAACGCGCCGCTTCTTCAGGGCTAGTCAGCATTTGATCGTGACTTAAAATACCTGATGCACCAACACCATCTTCTTCGCCAGCTTGGCCAGTTTCTAAGCTGCCTAAACAGCCGATTTCACCTTCAACTGACACACCACACGCATGGGCAAATGCCACTGTACGACGGGTAACATCAACGTTGTACTCGTACGATGCAGGCGTTTTGCCGTCAGCCATCAAAGAGCCGTCCATCATGACTGATGACATGCCTAATTGGATAGAACGCTGACAAATATCAGGATCGGTACCGTGGTCTTGGTGAATACACACAGGAATATCTGGGTACTGCTCAAGAGCTGCTGCCATCAAATATTTTAAGAACTGTGGGCGAGCGTATTTACGCGCGCCAGCAGAAGCTTGCACTATCACAGGGCTGTCTGTTGCTTCAGCGGCCTGCATGATGGCACGCATCTGCTCTAAGTTGTTAACGTTAAACGCAGGCACACCGTATCCATGTTCTGCTGCGTGATCAAGTAGTTGTCGTAGGGAAATTAACGCCATTTTTTAACTCCAATAATAGGGTGATATCTATCACCGAGGTCGCTATCGTTTGGATGGATTTTTATACCCGCATTCAACTCTGTACCTTAAATAAACAACTTAAATTAAGTACCTTAGATGAATACGGGCGGTTTTTTTTATAATTTTTTACTTTTTATCAAAGCTTTGATGTTATCAGAGCTTATCGCGGCGTCTTATGCGCCGCGTTTTTTAAAACTTAATGATTAAGCGCCGCGCTTTTCTAACATAGCCACAGCCGGTAATTCTTTACCTTCGAGGAACTCGAGGAAAGCACCGCCACCAGTCGAAATGTAAGACACTTTATCGGCAATGCCGTACTTATCAACCGCAGCCAAAGTGTCACCACCGCCTGCGATAGAGAACGCTTTTGAATCAGCAATCGCTTGGGCGATACGCTTAGTACCTTCACCGAATTGGTCGAATTCGAACACGCCCACAGGGCCGTTCCACACGATAGTGCCAGCAGATTCGATGATTTTAGCCAGTGCTTCAGCGCTATCTGGACCAATATCGAAAATCATTTCGCCATCAGCGACTTCGCTAACCGATTTTAACGTTGCCGCTGCTGTTGGGCTAAACTCGCCCGCAACGACCACATCAGTCGGCACAGGAATATCGGCGCCACGGCTCTTAGCATTAGCCACTAAACGCTTAGCTTCGTCGATCAAATCCGCCTCATACAGCGATTTACCGACATTGTAGCCTGCCGCCGCAATGAAAGTATTGGCAATACCGCCGCCAACCACTAACTGATCAACGATACCCGAAAGACTTTCTAGCACGGTCAGCTTAGTTGACACTTTAGAGCCACCGACAATCGCCACCATTGGACGCGCAGGGTTATCTAATGCCTTGCCTAAGGCATCTAATTCTTGCGCCAGTAATGGACCTGCACAGGCGATTGGGGCAAACATGCCCACGCCATGGGTCGATGCTTGGGCACGATGTGCAGTACCGAAGGCGTCCATCACATAGACATCACACAGCGCCGCCATTTTTTTCGATAAGGCTTCGTTGTTCTTACCTTCACCCACGTTGAAACGCACGTTTTCGAACACAACCACTTCACCCACGGCAACGTCGACGCCGTCTAAATAGTCGGTCGCTAAACGCACAGGACAAGACAGGGCTTTTGCCAAATAATCGACCACAGGTTGCAGAGAATATTCAGCATTGTATTCGCCTTCGGTCGGACGACCTAAATGCGACATCACCATCACAGCCGCACCTTTTTCAAGGGCCAACTCGATAGTCGGTAGAGAGGCGCGCAGACGTGCATCACTGGTGACGACGCCATTGCTGACAGGGACATTGAGATCTTCGCGGATAAGCACGCGCTTACCTTGTAGATCCAGATCTGACATATTGATAATTGCCATGGTAACGCTTCCTTTTATAATCAAAAAACAAACTGTTTCACACATAGCCGGTATGAATTGACTGCCGCTCGGCGCTCGACATCCCGTCGAATTGGCATAAATTCAGTGACCCACAAGTGAATAATCTACTTTTATCAGCCTCGCTTGGCCGCGATCATCGCCAAACTCGTATCTAACATACGATTGGCAAAACCCCACTCGTTATCGCACCACAGGAGTAACTTCACCAACTGACCGGCGCTCACGCGGGTCTGGGTACCATCGACAATACTGGAGCGCGGGTCATGGTTGAAATCACATGAGACTAAGGGCTCATCAGTATAGCCTAAGATGCCGTTAAATCGCCCATTGGCGGCTGATTCCAGCACCTGATTGACTGTGGCAATATCGACGGTTTTTTCTAAGGTCACGGACAAATCGATGGCGGTCACGTTGATGGTGGGCACGCGCACCGAAATCGCTTCAAACTTATTTTTCATGTGCGGCAAGATCCGCTCAATGCCGCGGGCAAGTTTAGTGTCGACAGGGATAATCGATTGGCCAGCGGCGCGGGTACGACGCAAATCATCATGATAAGCATCGATCACTTGTTGATCATTCATCGCCGAATGGATAGTGGTAATGGCACCGCTTTTAACGCCAAAGTGGCGATCAAGCACATCGATCACTGGCACGATACAGTTTGTGGTGCAAGAAGCGTTGGACACCACAGTATGTTCGGCGCGGAGTAAATCGTGGTTTACACCATAGACAATCGTGCCATCGACATCGGCTGAGGATGGATGACTTATCAGCACTTGTTTAGCGCCGGCGTGAATATGGGCTTCGCAGCTTTGACGATCGACTAATACGCCTGTGGCTTCATAGACAATATCTATGTCCATCTCGTGCCAAGGGAGTTTTGCCGGATCGGGCTCGTGGAGGATTTTTATCGCATCGTCGCCAATCAGCATATGATCATCAACAAGCTTCACTTTATGCGCAAACCGACCGTGGGTGGTGTCGTACTGGGTCAGATGAATAATGGCTTCAGGTTTAGCTAATTCATTAATCGCGACAATCTGCATTTGCTGCCGTTTTCCAGACTCATATAAAGCTCGGAGAATAGAGCGGCCGATACGGCCATAACCATTGATAGCGACTCGGATCATTGAGGTCTCAATTTCCTCTTAATACAAAAACGGCCTGCAAACGATTGCAGGCCGCATTATACAGATTAACACTTAAAAAGTTTAACCTTTTGTATTGAATCTAATCCCTTGAGCGATTAGCCCAATGATTTTGCAGCATTCAGCACATTTTCAACGGTGAAACCGAAGTGATTCAATAGCACGTTACCCGGCGCAGACTCACCAAATGTGGTCATGCCCACAACTGTGCCTTCAAACCCGACGTACTTGTACCAGAAATCGGTATGCGCCGCTTCAATAGCCACACGTTTAGTCACAGCACGGGGTAATACAGATTCTTTATACGCGGCATCTTGCTTATCGAACTCAGTCGTCGATGGCATAGAGACTACGCGAACGTGTTTACCTTGCTCAGTCAGTGCAGCGGCTGTATCCATTGCCAATTGTACTTCGCTACCAGTTGCGATCAGGATCAGTTCTGGTGTGCCCGCACAGTCTTGCAGTACATAAGCACCTTTAGCCACATTAGCTAATTGCTCAGCGGTACGCGCTTGAGCTTTCAGGTTTTGACGGCTGAAGATCAGTGACGTAGGTGCATTACGGCGCTCAATCGCAGCTTTCCAAGAAACTGCCGTTTCTGCCGCATCACATGGACGCCATACGGCCATATTTGGCGTCATACGCAGGTTAGCTAATTGCTCAACTGGTTGATGCGTTGGGCCATCTTCACCTTGACCGATAGAGTCATGGGTATAAACGAAGATGTTTTGAATACCCATCAGCGCCGACATACGGACTGCGTTACGAGCATATTCCATGAACATCATGAAAGTTGCGCCGTAGTTGATGAAACCACCATGCAGCGAAGCACCGTTCATAATGCCGCTCATGCCGAATTCACGCACGCCGTAGTAAATGTAGTTACCAGCTGGATCGTCTTGAATACCTTTAGAACCTGACCACAGTGTCAAGTTAGAACCCGCTAAGTCAGCAGAGCCGCCTAACAGTTCAGGCAACATAGCGCCAAATGCACCGATGGCATTTTGTGAGGCTTTACGGCTCGCAATACCTTCGGCTTTGTCCTGTGATGCTTGCACGAATGCCTGCGCTTTTTCTTCGAAATCAGCCGGTAATTCACCTTTCAGAACGCGACGCTCATATTCAGCAGCCAGTTCTGGGTGAGCAGCGCGATATGCTGCAAACTTCTCGTTCCACGCTGCTTCACGGGCCGCACCGGCTTCTTTGGCATCCCAACCGGCATAAACGTCAGCAGGGATTTCAAATGGTGCATGTGGCCAGCCAAGGAATTCACGGGCGGCTGCGATTTCTGCATCGCCTAGTGGCGCGCCGTGACAATCGTGGCTGCCAGATTTGTTGGGTGAACCAAAACCGATAATGGTTTTGCAGCAAATCATTGTTGGTTTATCGGTCACCGCTTTCGCCGCTTCGATAGCAGCACGGATTGCCGCGCTATCGTGACCGTCAACACCGGCAATCACATGCCAGCCGTAAGCTTCAAAACGTTTTGGCGTATCATCGGTGAACCAGCCTTCAACATGGCCATCGATAGAAATACCGTTGTCATCCCAAAATGCGACCAGTTTACCTAAACCTAAAGTACCGGCTAATGAACAGGCTTCGTGGGAAATACCTTCCATCAAACAGCCATCGCCGAGGAAGCAGTAAGTGTAGTGATCAACGATATCGTGACCATCACGGTTAAACTGTGCCGCTAAGGTTTTCTCAGCAATGGCCATACCGACAGCGTTGCTGATGCCCGCACCGAGTGGACCCGTTGTGGTTTCAACACCTGGGGTGTAACCGTATTCTGGGTGACCCGGGGTTTTAGAATGCAATTGACGGAACTGTTTTAGCTCTTCAATTGGTAATTCATAACCAGTCAGGTGAAGTAAAGAGTAAATCAGCATTGAACCGTGACCGTTAGAGAGGATAAAACGATCTCTATCTACCCATTTCGGATTGTCCGGGTTGTGCTTAAGGAAATCATTCCACAGCACTTCAGCAATATCTGCCATACCCATTGGGGCGCCGGGATGGCCTGAATTTGCTTTTTGAACTGCATCCATACTTAACGCACGGATTGCGTTTGCGAGTACTTTACGGGAAGACATGCTCTCTCCTGCTTGTTTGTGGGGTCTAGCGGGCAATTTGGATGCATATTTTCCCCTACATGCCAGTGTGACGCAAACTAAAATTACCATTCACTCAGCAAAAGATGGGCGAATATGTACCCAAACAACCTGAAGATGCAGGATTCAGGTCGCTTGAGTATACAAGTCGCAGAAACAAGCCAGTCACTCTACTGGCGTTTACTTAAGAGGGCATAGCAAGGATCACTTGTAATAGAGAAATAAATTCCTCAAAAACATAGTAAACTTAATGCTATGAAATATAAGTAAAATAACCTATTTATGACTGAGCGTAGTCGTTTTCAGGTCACAATCTGAGAGGATTTTTTATTATCGGGGGTGATCGGCAATCGGATTTAAACTAAAATAGCCGTCTAGATGTAGATGCTTCTACACGTTTGAATGCTAACGACGAGATTTTCCTACTATGGCAAAGCACTTGTTTACTTCTGAGTCGGTCTCAGAAGGTCATCCCGATAAGATTGCAGATCAGATTTCTGATGCTGTGCTAGATGCAATTCTGGCTCAAGATCCAAAAGCACGCGTAGCGTGTGAAACTTATGTCAAAACCGGCATGGTATTAGTGGGTGGTGAAGTCACTACCTCTGCCTGGGTTGATATTGAAGAAATCACCCGTAAAACGGTGCGTGAAATTGGTTATACCCATTCAGATATGGGGTTTGATGCAGACTCGTGCGCAGTATTAAACGCCATTGGTAAGCAATCACCCGACATCAATCAAGGTGTAGACCGCGCAGACCCTGCAGAGCAAGGTGCTGGCGATCAAGGGTTAATGTTTGGCTATGCCAACAACGAAACCGACATTCTGATGCCTGCACCTATCACCTATGCCCACGCATTAGTGAAACGTCAGTCTGAAGTGCGTAAAAATGGCACGCTACCTTGGTTACGCCCAGATGCGAAAAGCCAAGTCACTTTTGCCTATGATGATGGCAAAATTATCGGTATCGATGCAGTTGTGTTATCGACTCAGCACAGAGATGACGTTTCACAAGCCGACTTAATTGAAGGCGTGATGGAAACCATTATCAAGCCAGTATTACCGGCTCAATGGTTAAACAAAGATACTAAGTTCTTTATCAACCCAACTGGCCGTTTTGTTATCGGTGGTCCAGTAGGCGATTGCGGCTTAACGGGTCGTAAGATCATCGTTGACACCTACGGCGGCATGGCCCGTCATGGTGGTGGCGCATTCTCTGGTAAAGATCCATCAAAAGTGGACCGTAGCGCAGCATACGCTGCCCGTTATGTGGCAAAAAACATAGTTGCAGCAGGTCTTGCTGATCGCTGTGAAATCCAAGTGTCTTACGCTATTGGTGTGGCAGAGCCTACCTCTATCAGCATCGAGACCTTCGGTACCGGTAAAGTGTCTGAAGAAGTGCTGATCAAGTTAGTGCGTCAACACTTTGAACTGCGCCCATACGGTTTAACGGCAATGCTAGATTTAGCACGTCCAATTTATCAAGCGACCGCCGCTTATGGCCACTTTGGTCGCAGCGAATTCCCATGGGAAGCAACTGATAAAGCCGAAATATTGCGCGCTGACGCGGGTCTATAGTCTTAATTCATTTCAATTTTTACACTTAAGACCCATGAAAAACCGCTACCCAGCGGTTTTTTTATGTCTGACATTTAGTTAGATTACAAATATGGCAAAATAAAAGCAGCATATACACAGACCATTAGAGTGCACAGACCCTATGACCGATAACACCATCTTATTACAGCAACTTCAATCTTGTGCATGGGCAGCCAATGTAGGTCAGCCAGAGGAAATAGCAAAGACATACGGTACATTAGAGGAAATCGCCGCTTTTCTTGAATCCGATCCTGAAGCCTTTTTTGAAACACCTTACGAAATCCAATATGAAAGCCTGTGTGTAACTGATCATGACTTGGCAAATTCGTTAAAAACAAAGGCAGTAGTAAATGATGTGCATGCTTGGATTTCTGACAGCGAAGTCGATGAAATTTCTAAGTCAGCTTACCTCTCCACTTGGAAAATTATTCCCGTTGCAGAAATATGCGCGCTGACATCCGATGACGCTAATACGCTCGCAACACTGCTACTAGCTGACGTTAAACTTTCAGCCTTTACGAGTGAACGCCTATTTTGGTATCTCTGTGGAAGAATACCCTTTGGTTATATTGGTACTTACCCAAACGGGCAATGGCTGATACTTTAGACTTATACGCTAGCACCTTTAATGTTTCTGACTTCATCTAGGATCTATTGAGCTTTCGAGAATGATTTTTAGAGAGCATGCCAAGATTGATACTAACCAATGCACGCAGGGAAACGCTATTTCATTTAATGAACAGCACAGGCCATGTTTATGATAAACCTGAACATAGACAAACATTCGAAGGCATTCTTTACCGCCTTCTAGCAGGCCCCCCTTAGCAAGATTGACCCAAAGAGTTGGGCCATTGGAGTACGGTTTTTAGAGGGTTTCATTTATGGTCTAAAAAGACATTCAGGCCTATTTACTCAAAGCTTTAGTGAAAATGGCCGACACGGAATGGGTCTTTATTGATGGCTCGATAGTGCGGACTCTCCAGCACAGTGCAGGTGCACTGAGTAATGAGTAATGAGTAATGAGTAATGAGTAATGAGTAATGAGTAATGAGTAATGAGAGTTACCCTATTGTTTAATTGATAGTGGATACCTTTATCAAACGGGTAACTCTCAGTTTTATCTATCGCCCATGAATATCAAATAATGACTAATGCACAGAGTATTAGTTTAGAAACGTACATTCATACCAACCCAGAAGTTACGGGCCTTATCTTTGTTATTAAAATCATCAACGTAAGATGCTGTGTATCCGTTTTGGCCATTGTCGTCAGAGACACAAGTGGTGCTAGTGTCACTACATTCGGTGAAGACAATATCGTATGAAGTAAAATCTTTATCAAACAAGTTATTTACTCGCATGTTGAAGGTGACAAACTCACTCGCCTGATAAGAACCACCAAGATGGAACACGTTATAACCCTTATAGTAGAGTGCAGCATCATTAATGATATCCCAAGAGCGATAACGTTTAGCACGGTATTCAGAGGTCAAGAATACGTTAAATGAGTCGGTCAACTCCCATTTTAATGTCGCGTTTGCCATATGCTTGGCACTGTTGCCGAGTGGACGGCCTTGCTCTGCACCGCTTTTCTGCTCGCTATCTGTGTAGGTATAATTAGCATTTAACGTTAAGGCATCTAGAATTTCCCAACGTCCCGCGAGCTCAGCACCTTGAATAGTAACTTTATCTATGTTGACTGTTTTGCTACTGACTGCATAACCTAAATCAGCATATTCACCCGCATCGGAACATTCTATGCTCGTACCTTTACCACAGGGTTGTGAAGCAATCTTATCGTCAAAGTCATTTTTAAAGATAGTGACGTTAAAATTATGGCCATCTGGATGGGACCAATACAGGGCGACTTCGCTGGACACACTGGTTTCAGCTTCGAGATCTGGGTTACCAAATTGCGGTGAGGTTCCTTGGCCACCAAAGCCAACGACACCATCATACAATTGTGTGGTTTTAGGTGTTTTAAAACCTGTGCTCACCCCACCCTTTACAGTCCACTCATTATTAATGGTGTAAACGCCGTATAGACGTGGGCTGAGTTGGTTGCCAAATATTTCATGATCATCATGACGTAAACCCGCAGTAACAGATAAATCAGAAGTCATGCTCCATGTATCTTCAGCAAAAACAGACCACATATTATGTTCTTGTACTGCGCCCGGCGTACCTTCTTCCATACCAAATACACCGTCTTTCAACTCACCACGAATCACCTGCGCACCCGTCACTGCGACATGATTTCCTGCAGCTTCAAATGGAATATCGAGTTTCATATCAAGCGTATATTGATTACTTGCCATTTCGCGTTTAGGTCTAGGCAGGAAAGTGGATTCAGCAATCGCTTTACGTTCGGCTTCAGTCATGCCGGTGTAATCCCCTTTACCATCAATCATCTGCAGTAGTAATACTCGCTCAGCAGTGGTAAATGGCAGTGTGCGGCCATTATTTTGTGTGTCTACATAGGATAGTGACACAAAGCTTGTACCAAAATCCCAAGCACCTTCATGGGTTAATGCCCAAGCATCACGGGTAAATTTTTGAGTCTCGCTGTAACCCGCTCGCGGATTTGAGCGTCTTGCCCATTCACCACCGCTGGCTAGACAAGCAGCCTCACGGGAACCTACGCCGCCTTTACAGAAGTTACTGGCAATCCAGAGACTATCGATATTATCAACAGTACCAAGCGGATACTCGCGTTCACCGTTATCATTGATCAGTGGTGTATTATCATAATCTTGAGATGAGGAATCTAAATCAAACCAAATTTTGTGATGTTCATTTAGTGTCCAACTTAAACTCCCACCTAACATATGATTTTCGTTATCGACGGTTTTACCGCCACCACCAAAACCGAGTGAACGAGTGCGTACTTCTCCATTAGGATAATCTACTGGTGCGTACTCTGGTGTAGACCCCATTCGATCATAAATACTGCCATGAATCGATAACCCAAGAACGCCTTTAATGAGGGGACCCATCACGCTGAAATCGGTAGTGATATCTTCGCCATAGGCATCATTGGTTTGATGAGTTCGGCTGTGAGTGATAGAGCCAGACCATTCGTCGCCCACTTTTTTAGTGATGATGTTCACCACACCACCTAAAGCATCTGCACCGTATAACGTTGATGCTGGCCCACGAATAACTTCAATTCGATCAATAGCATCAAGTGGTGGTACATGACCAAATTGATTGCCACCAAAACTGTTTGGATAAATATCACCATGGTTATTCTGACGCTTACCATCGACAAGGATTAAGGTATAGTCAGATCCCATACCGCGTAGACTGATGGTACCTTGCCCTGTTTTATCACGGGTTTCACCAATATCAACCCCTTCCAAGTCACGCACTGCATCTAGGAGAGTGGTATAAGGTTTTATCATCAAATCTTCTTGGGTGATAACAGAAATACTGGCAGGTGCATCAACCAATTTCTGTTCATATCCAGAGGCAGTAACAACCATAACTTCCATTTTTCTGTCGGGAGCCTCTTCGGCTTGGACAAAATTACCCGTAAATACAGCGGTAATGGCAACTGCCAAGCAAGTTTGACGAAATAACATAAACCTCTCCTGTTTAGTAAACTTAGTTTACAAATGCAACTTATAAATGATTTCGCGAATGATAATGATTAACATTAGTGAGATCAGTCAAAAGTTGAATACAACAGAAATAACATTTACGTTTATAAAGTAATCACATTCCAGAAAGAGTTTTTGACATGAAATTTGAAGTTATTCATGAAGAAAATAACGCGATTGTGGATGCGCTGGTAGACGGCGTTAGGCAATTTAATGTGGGCTATTAGGGCCTGAGAAATCAGTGCCTTTGACTGTCATAGCACGCGATGAAACGGGCAAGTTGATTGGTGGTGTGGGTGGACGGACTATCTATAAAAAACTTCTTAATCAATGTTGTCTGGGTTGATGACCAAACCAGAGGTACAGGGCTTGGGTGCAAACTCATGGCGCTTGCCGAAGCTGAGGCGAAGCAACGGGGTTGCTTGGTAGCTCAAGTGGATACCTTATCGATTCAAGCCCCAGTATTCTATGAGAAACAAGGTTTTGAGATCATAGGCACAGTCACCACGACACCTGAGCGCTACTTTATGGTGAAAAAGTATTGATAATTGGTAAAAGTACTATTGATAAAAATGCACAAATAATATCAATGACTATAAACAGACGAATAAAATAGATTTACTCTATAAAAAAGGAAATTAAATGAAGTTATTTCTTTCCACAATAATATCTTTTCTTATGTTTGG
The DNA here is from genome assembly GCF_025653545.1 of Shewanella sp. SW1. Lineage (NCBI taxonomy): Bacteria > Pseudomonadati > Pseudomonadota > Gammaproteobacteria > Alteromonadales > Shewanellaceae > Shewanella > Shewanella sp. SW1. The sequence goes on from NZ_JAKKSG010000013.1 coordinate 107,908, forward strand.
CTGCATGTCTTATACTTCATCGATACCAGAAGGGTATACAGGAGAGCTTGCTACAATTGATGATAGTTTTCAAAGACTAAGTCGAAGTAAAGCAAGTTTTTATTATATAAAGCTAATCGATGGAGAACCTATCCATAATAGCTTAACAGCATCTTCAGCGGCTTCTAATGGAAAAGGCTCGCAATTGATTGCAATGGGCGCATCAAGGTCGATTCCAATCAAACCCATAAACTTATATCTCATCGGCCAAGTCCATCACTCCGCTCCAATCGGATATATTTTTAGCTCAACCTCAAACTATATCATTGAGGGAGAAGTTAATTTTACACCGAAGAAAAACGAAAAATATCTTATTAATGGGAGTTTAAGTGAAGATTACTCTGCGGTATGGATAGAGGATATTAACGGAAATGTTGTATCAAAAGTTATTGAGAAAAGAGGCCTATCTCATGTTTCAATAATTGACTCAGGTCTTCAACCCAAAAAGATAGAACTTTCAAAAAAAGAATTATTCCTCAAATTGGCTAGCGGAGAAAGTGAAAACTTGGTTGTTTCAAAACTAGGCAAGCCGGACAAGATTACCAAATATGGTGGAAATTTCCTGATAGAAAAACCACCTAGCGTAACCTATCAGTATGAAGGCCTTGGAAGTATCCAGTTCAGTGCACAAAAGTCAGCAGCTCTCTTTATCGAACGAGTGACCCCAAACATTGAATGGTCAGATGATATATCATCAATAAAAATGCAGTTAAACAGCACAGGAGCAACATTACAGAGTTTAGCCAAAGGCTATTATCAACAAGATCATATCAAAATAGAGGTGCTAGATTTATTTGCTGAAAAAATCTGGACTGAGAAAAAGAATGAAGATCCCTACGTGATCGATGCTGTTTCTTGGCTTTGTAAAGTGTTAGCCAAAAGCAATAACTCACGCTACAGGTCAATATTACAAAACATTGCAACTGAGGCAAACGAAAATAAACTACGAAAACATGCCAAAAATAGCTTAGACCTATTACCAGTCACGGATGTTGATCAATTCATTCCAACGGAAAATAAATTTTACTGAAAATGAATTAAAACGTGTTTGTGCCTAGTGTTAACTGGCTTTTATATTAAAAATTGTAAATACTAAACCTTATTTTAGTACAATCTCACTTCAATTTTATATTGAGTTAATTGGCAGTGATTCTATGTAGTTTAATTATGTCGTCAGCAAACATAGACTTACCACAGACTTCTTTGGGGGGAATGTTAAAAGTAGCAATCCAAGACAAGCTGCTGAAAACCTGTTCACCTTTAGTGGCGACCTGAAGGTCAAGTATGAATTTAGCAATGATCGAAATGGGCATTTTGCATGCAGAGTAGACCGATCTGCTCTTGGGATAAAATAGCGCATTCTAACGCGCTCTTGGAGTTTACACGGCTAAGTTCCTTATCGGTCAGTCGCGTAATCACCGTCGAATAGGCATTGGTTCGACCACAATCGAGCCAAATATTCCCCACTTGTACCCAATAATGCTGCACTTGCCCTGAATCGGAGATAAACTCGACTTCAAATCCCCTCGCCTCACATTCATGGTGAGCGCACTCAGATAGGACCAATCTCAAGTTGTCCCAAGCCGATAAATTGACTTCGGCATAGGCCGTTAATAGTGACTCAACAAATTGTACATTCATGTATTTATCTCCGTTATTTAACCTGAACTCGGGTTATTTACACAGTAGAGATTGAATCCTTAATTTCTATCATCGAACAACTAAGCTTGGGTCTTTGCCGCCATTAAATAATAATCTCTTGCCGAAACGGTGAAAAAATCCACAACCTGCATGTGCGCTTTACCCGAGTGAGCGGCAAAGGAACGTTCATTATCTTCAGCAATAAAGGTCAACATATAGCTAAAATGCGGAGCAACTTGGCGACGAATTTCACGGACTAATGCCTCGAAAATCCCTTGCCCACGGTAGGCTTGCTGCACCCATATCGGCCCGTATTGGCAAGAATTGACCTTAGTTAATTTAGGTCCATCCCAATCGAGTTGCGGCAAACGATTCAACAAAGTGCGATAAATGGGCCAATGTTCGAAAAATCCCCAGCGACCGGCAATCACATAACCGACGATCTGCTGCTCAACCTGCGCCACTACGACCCAATGATGCTGCACTAATTCGCTCAATTCACTGTGGGAAAAAGCTTGCCCTTGCAGTCCCATATTGGCGGAAGCTAGTTCGTCATTGAGATGTTTTTTCTCTAGCATCGCTAATAAATCAACATCTTGGGGTAAGGCTAATCTAATCTTCACAGTGTTCTCACGGCATCATCTTGGCTTTAGGCCCAATTTAAGGCCGTCAGTATACTCGGTTGGATTAATAGACACAGCTAGAACAAGGTATTATTTAGTGCCTTGATTTGCTAAATCCCCTTTTATTTCCCAAACTTAATGAATATTTAGCCCTAGTTAGGCGTTTGTATGTTGCCCGAAACCATTAATCCCAACTTGAGTTTACTTGATAGCGACAATCAACAAGTGAATCTCACTCGCTGGATGCACCAATGTGAGCTCATCAAAAGCTATTACAACGCTAACACGGTTTTTATATTCCAAAAGACCAGCGCAGGATTTGAGATCATTGTCAGCGCAATCACTGAAACACCACAATTTACCGCGGGCACTTTATATCCACCAGCACTCGAACTCTTCAAACAGATACAAAACAGCCAACCTGATGGTTTATATCAAAACCTCGGCAGCTTTATGTTAGAAGATTTACCAAGGGATTTTGATGGTATTCAGCATATTCTCTCACGTCCTATCGCTTGGCCGGATGGTAGCCAATTTGGTGCCCTGTGTGTACTCAACCCGCATATAATAGAACCACTAGTCAATGCCGCTATGCTCGAACCATTTCAGATTTTACTGCAACAGGAATTATCCCTTCTGTGTCAGAACCATAGAATTGAATCCCTTTCGATGCGCGATCAAGAAACGGGCATGCTCAACCATTACGGCTTCTTGATGATGGCGCCAAGACAGCTCAATTTAGGCCGCCGCTTTGGCGCCCATGCAGGTATCATCTTCTTTGAATTACTGAGCACGGATAACACTCCAATACCACTCGAAAATAATCACCACAGACTGTTAGGCAAGTTAATCCAAGATACGATAAGAACCGCTGACGTTGCCGCCCATTACAACAGCACTCAATTTGTGGTACTTGCTTTTGTGGATGGTGAACGGGATGTTCTACATATTATGAAGCGAGTAGAAAAGCAGCTAGAACAACAAAACCATCAGCTAAAACTCGATGTGAGCTACAGTTTTTTTACCCCAGAATCCAGCGCCAAACTTGCACCTATGATGGAACTCGCGCGGGGCAAACTCGATTCAATGCGCCCACCTGTATCCCAAGCCGCAGACACGCCAGTAGAACCCGCCATTGACTCAAGCTTGTACGATAATCCCGCCGCAGATTCGGCAGAGCTTTGATTTAATGAAATTTAGACTTAATTAGACAGTACAAAATTACTTGGAATGCTCATCTTGGCGCTTCGCCCATTGGATAAACAGCACCACAGGATAGGGCGACATTAAGACCAACCCTAAACCAATCAGACTTGAGGTCAATAACATGCCGCTTATCTCTAGACTCCATTGCGTCAACATATAAAACCCAAGTCCACAAACTAGCATCAATACACCTAACCAATGTAAAAACTTCAACAAATTCAGAGTACTTTTAAATGAGCCTGTCATATAAACCCCTTTAGATCTTACGAAAAACTTGTCACACTATGGCCATAATCATGGAAAAAGGAACCGCAACGATGTTAAAACAAACATTCATTTTAGGTGCATTACTCTTAGGCATCACCGCCTGCCAAAGTGCCGATATAGCACCAAATGATACTATTCCATTAGAAGGCCGCTGGCACATTGAAATGGTTCAAGGCCAACCGACTATCGATTACAGCCCAGCGCAAATTACCTTTGAGGCCGAAGGTAAATTACATGGCAACAACAGCTGCAATAACTTTTTCGGTCAATATACTCAGCAAGGCGAAGAGCTTAAGCTATCTCCTGCCGGTAGCACAATGAAAGCCTGCGTGGATGCCCTAATGCAGCAAGAGCACAAAGTGATGCAAGCTATGCCATTAGTTACCAAAGCAAAATTAGTGCAAGGCCGACTTACCTTACTTAACAGCGACGACAAGCCAGTGTTAGTGTTAAGCCAAATGAAGTAACCATAAAACTTGTCAGCATAAAAAAACCGCCAATGGCGGTTTTTTAGTTAACGAACTAGCAATAAAAGCTCCCTATGCTTTGACACTCTTAGCCGCTGCAATTTCGAGGGCGGTATTCTGTTCGGCTATTACGGCGCTTTGATCTATGTCGGCATTATAATGCGCCATATCCAACTCATCTTCAGACTTTGCAATGACAGTCGTCGCCACTAAGTCACCAGAGACGTTTACCACAGTACGCACCATATCTAAAATACGGTCAATTCCCGCAATCAATGCCACCCCTTCTAAGGGAAGCCCTACGGTTGTGAGTACTAAAGTCAACATCACTAAACCCGCACCGGGCACACCCGCAGTACCAATAGAGGCCAACGTCGCCGTTAAAATAATGGTGAGATAATCGACGACAGTCAGGTCGATACCAAACGCCTGTGCCACAAACAGCACTGTGACCCCTTGGTATAATGCTGTGCCATCCATATTGATTGTTGTGCCTAGCGGTAATACGAAGCTAGAGATTTTCTTATGAACCCCCAAATTTTCACTCGCACACTTCATACTCACAGGGAGCGTGCCCGCAGAGCTCGATGTGGTAAACGCCACTAACATGGCATTGCTAATCCCTTTAAAAAACTGCAGCGGGCTTAACTTTGCAAATCCGCGCAGTAAAAAACTATAGAATCCAAGCACATGAATAATACAGCCAAGATACACAGCAATAATAACTTTGATCAGTGGCCAAAGCATATCAATCCCATACTCCCCCGCTACCCAAGCCATTAGCCCAAATACACCGTAGGGTGCGAGCTTCATCACCATGTCGGCCATTTTATACATGGCCTCAGCTAAACTTTCGAACACTTTAATTGCAGGTTTGCCATGCTCGCCAATCAGCACTAAGGCGATACCTAAAACAATCGCAAATACTATAACTTGCAAAATTTGCCCGCTTGCTAAAGCCGCAATAGGGTTCGTCGGCACTATGTCGATCAAAGTATCGACTAAAGAAGGTATTTCTTTGGCAGTTTGAGTCGCGCCTTCTGCCAATGACAAACCTAAACCAGCACCGGGTTGAAGAACATAACCGACAATTAAACCGATAGTGATCGCGATAGCCGTGGTAAAGAGATAAAACGCAAAAGATTTAAAACCAATACGCCCCATCTTGTTCGTATCTTGCATCGAAGTGACGCCCACAATCAGTGAGCAAAACACCAATGGCACAATCAGCATCTTAATGGCATTAACAAACAAGGTGCCTATCGGCTTTAAGTGAGTCGCTTGCTCGCCGAAGATGATGCCCACTAAAATACCTAGCACCATACCGATAACAATTTGCAGCCACAGCGGCACTGACATCCAGCGAGACCAAACACGGCCTAATGCTGACGACTTTTGTTTTGTCATATTGATAACCTTGAATTCGAAACTATGCTGGGGCAAAGACCAAAACTAGCGCGCTAGTTTCTCAGTCTAAATGGGGCAATCGCCGAGTCTAGCAGAGGGGTTTTAATCGAGGGATGATCTGGGTCACGTTGAGCTAAACCGCCTTAAAATCAGTAATATTAACCAAACCAACTTTGTTAAATTGGCCGCCGAGATGTTAGTTTTTCTGCTTAAGCATCAAAATATTCTGTGACTTTTTTTGGTGCTATTTGCTGACGATAAAGCGACGCAGGCGGTTGCTCACGCTCAATCAAATAACTCCAATAATCGTCATCAAAACCACTGAAAATAAAGTCGGACTTACCGTTAGCTTTTAAGACCAACCACCACCAAACTAAACCCCATAAACCGAAGCTCAACAGCGTTAAAATAAAATGCAGACGATGATTTATCTGTTCATCAGCAGCAATATCATAGACGGGTAAAATTTTAAGTTTATAGCGGCGAGTAGACTTAATAAATCCCATCATTAACTCACTTAGTTCAGCGAAAGGACACTAAAGATAAGCCTAGAAGATAAGACTTTAGTCGTACAAATATCCGCAACAACAATTAAGCTCACTCCGCCAAACCTGCGACTGTCGAACTCGTTATCCCACAATGTTCCATGCTAAAGTGAGCCACAAAATGTGTAGTTCACTAAACAAGAGCGGTATTACTCAATAACCGCCTAGGAGTTGTTGTATGTTGATCCGTAAAGCTAAGGCTCAGGACCTCAGTGCCTTAGTCCAATTTAATCAGGCGATGGCCCAAGAAACCGAAGGCTTAGCCTTAGATGAAGCAACACTGACCCGCGGCGTGGGCACGCTACTTGAGAGCCCGCTAAAAGGGTTTTACCTCGTCGCCGAAATTGAAGGTGAGATAGTCGGTTCGCTTATGGTGACATTTGAATGGAGCGATTGGCGCGCCAAGGATTATTACTGGATCCAGAGTGTGTATATTCGCCCGAAAAATCGTCGCCAAGGCATCTATGCCAAACTCTACAGCGAAGTCAAACAACTGGCCGAAGCCAATGGTGGTGCCGCAAGCTTCCGTTTATATGTCGAGCAAGAAAATCTCGCCGCACAGCAGACCTATCAAGCGTTAGGGATGAAGCAGAGTTACTACTTAATGTACGAAGAAAAATAAGCGATTCAAATCTTATACGTAATAAAAAAGGATCGGGCCAATGGCACGATCCTTTTCTTTTTACGACTCACGATTCACATTCAAACCGCGTTCCTACTAAGATTAAAACTTAACGAAAGAAGCCAAACAGAATAGCCGTCATTGCCAATAAACCCGCTATAACCACGAAGATATTGCTGATGCGACCACGGTGCGCTTTTAATGCTGGCACTTTATATACAGCGTACATAGGCATCAAGTACAGGATAGCCGCGATAATTGGGCCACCTAAAGCTTCAATCATATTCAAAATACTTGGGTTTTTGATTGCCACGGCCCAAATCGTCACAAACATAAACACCAGAATAAATTTGTTGATTTTTTGCTCTGAAATACCTTTTTTATTCGTGTCTAACTGCTTAACAATAATCCCCTTCATGCCTTCTGTCGCGCCCATGTAATGGCCAAAGAAAGAAGACACAATCGCGATAAAGGCGATTAATGGACCAAAGTAGCTTACAAAACCACTTGAATGCACGTTGGCAAGATAAGACAAAATCGGTAGATTCTGAGCTTTCGCTTCGGCCAATTGTGCTGGCGATAATGACAACACACAAGAGAACACAAACAACATCACAAAGCCCACTAACATCATGGAAGTATTACGTAAAATAACATCAGCTTTGCGAGAAGCATTCGCGCCATGGTCACGTTTCAATGACACAGAAAACTGTGAAATCGCTGGAGAATGGTTAAAGGCAAACACTAAAACTGGAATCGTTAACCAAACTGTGCCTAAAAATGCACCCGCTTCTGGTACGACGAGTAAAGCATCCATTTTCCATTCAGGGATCAGGTAGATAGACATAAAGGCCAAAATACCCACCAGCGGATACACCAGCAATTGTGTCACTTTGAGCATGAATTTCTCACCTGCGACCATTACAGCCATCATACCGAGGATCAATACACCCGATAGAATGAAGCGTGGTGGCGATGCCATGCCTAACTGATTGACGATAAAGCTATCAACAGTGTTGGTAATACCCACACCGTAAATTAATACAATCGGGTAGATAGCAAAGAAATACAGTACGGTAATGGCTTTACCCGCGCCAACACCAAAATGCTCTTCAACTACTTGAGTAATGTCGCTACCAGGAATGCTTGATGAACAAACAAAACGAGATAAACCACGGTGGGCAAGATAGGTCATAGGACCGATGATCACTGCCATTAACACAAGAGGCCAAAAGCCGCCCATGCCCGCATTGATAGGTAAAAATAAAATTCCAGCGCCAACGGCAGTGCCGAACAAACTCAACATCCAAGTCGTGTCTTGGCGAGTCCAAGGTAAGTGTTTCGTTGAATCTAGATTCTGTGTGCTTTGAGGTGTTCCAAGAACACTGGTCGCATCTTTTTGCATATAAAAGTTACCTTACGGTGTGACTAGCATAATAAATTCGCGCTAAGGATAACCAAAAAAAGCCCATAAAAGTTGATCTGACACGGCTTTATGTAAGGGAATTTCATAATAAACTGATATTGAGATCTAGATCGCTGATTTAATGTAATAAGTTTTCAATACAGCATCAAAACATATACATAAAAAGCCACTTAAAAATACAAGGTATTCACCTCAAGCGAAATCCAGTGACATTGCATAAGCGCCGAGAAAAACAGCTAACCGGGCATATGTCACAAAAATCAACAAAACGAGACTAGCCGCCGCATACTCACGCCTAAGGTAGATCGAGATCACAGTCGTTAATGTTAAATTTTTACAAATCGCTATCAGTCGCAAACACGCATAAAAAACGGCTCATCCAGATTCAACTCCGAAGTGAGCCGCTAACGATTAAAGCGCAAAATCCGACTTATGGTTTTTGTAGTGTCAGCTCAGTTGTCGACACTACAGCAGGTGCTATGTCAGCCTCTTTGAACAACAAAGGACGGAAGCTTTTAGCACTCGAGTACAAGATACTTTGATCGGCAAACGCAGGCGTTAAGATATTACTCGACTCAGAGTAAGTTAAAATCCCCCGCGCCACAGGCCCCTCGTCGGTAAAGTTCACCGCCATCATCCAACTTGACCCGTAACGCACTTGGTATCCTTTCGCCGTTAAGCCAGAACTCATCGCCTTGCCAGTGACCACATCCATCACAGCAGCGTATTTGTGCTGCGGGATCAAAGTGTCATCACCCGACAAACTGGTTGAAAACACGTTGAATCCACCTTCAGCATTATGACTACCCGGCCAAGGTAAACGCGACCCACTTGGCGTTCCATCTGGCAGAGATTTCTCCACAAATTGCACATCCCCTAATGGCGCATCTAAGGCAAAGCCTGCGGCCTCAAGGTTAAGCGCACTGTGCGCCAAGGCCTTTAAGGCACTACCATCCGTAGTCAAGGTTTTAGGTGTCGTTGCCGCATTAGCGGGATCGAATCCTTGGGTCAACATGGTTGTTTGGCTGAATAGATGGGCAAATTCACGTAGTAAAGCACCACCTTTACTGTCGTTATCTTGCTTACCGTTCCACGCCTTTAATGCCGCACAAGCCGAAGAGACATCCTTAGATAAACTCGCCGACACCACCACAGGTGTACTGCCTTGGGCATCACACTGGGCAATCAAGTCAGGCAGCACTAACTCGGCGAGATAACTGCGATTCGACAGCACCGCCGCTTCGAGTTCTTCCAAGCTGAACTTGCCATCAGCCCCCGCGGCGTCCTGCATTAAACTCAAGCCCATCCGTGTCCGCAGTGATAGCTGTCCAGCCTCTGCGCCGTACATAGGCGAGAAGTAAGTCAGCGGTTCATTCAAGTTAGTCGACCAAAAGGAGTCATTGGAGTTTTGCACAAAGTCGCTGCGCTCAAGCTTGGGCGCACGCTCATAGGGCGTTGGACCATCGAAGCTAAACAGTGAAGTGTTGCCGGGTAAAATCGTAAATCCGGCCTTAACCTTAGCCGCTTTAATATCCGGTGAGGTTTTTAACAACACAACTGCCGATTCAGATAATCCTGGCACAGTTGAGTCGTCGATATAGAAAGCATTGCCCTCTTTATCGGCGTACATAGTGTTATTGAAGATGACACCATCGTAGTCCTTAAATGCCTGTTGGAACTCTTCTTTGTTCGTCGCCATGTTCATGGCTAACCAATGGTCAACAGGGTCCATAGTCCCCATATTGGCATCTTGGATCATAAAGGCACTGCCATCATCCCAACCGAAAGGCGCTAAAGCGGGAGGAGCTTCGACCATAGGGCCTTTGGCCGTAGTATAAATATCTTTCTCGGCGACCAGCATGCCCGCAGGACCTGCATTCACTAGAACCGATACTGTCTCTTTGGTGATCGGCATAGGTTTACCATCAAACAAATACTGCATCCGATCACCCGAGACTAACTCAAGGTTATACATCACAAAATGCTCAGCGGTAGAGAAGGTATGAGTCCAAGCGAGATCTTTATTGAAACCAATATTAATCGGTCCTGGCATACCCACTAACGAGCCGCCCATCATATCTAAATGCCCTGGGATCGTAATATGGGATTGCCAAAAACGCAGGTTACCCGTATGCGGGAAATGCGGATTACCTAGCACCATGCCCTTACCATTTTCGGTTTTATCCTTGCCTAAACCCCAACCATTTGAACCTAAATCGCGGGGATTGGTCTCTGGTGTCGTGATACGAGCCGCGCGGGCAATCAACTTAGACTGCATATCGGCCACAAACGCAGTTTGGTCTTGGCTAGGCGCAGGCCCAACGATACGCGGCATGTATTCCTGTGCATCTCCTGGGTTAGCGTAAAAAATCAGATCGAGAAAGTTAGCTGCGCCCGGTAATAAGGCGATAGAAAACAAATAAGTCACCACATCTTCTGGCACTATGGGTTTCACCCAAGGCTGACCACCACAGAAAGGTTCTGCCGTTTGTGTGCCCACTTCGACATCAGCAAGATATTGGTTATAACCAGAGGCAAAACCTTGGATAAGTGCCCGAGAGTTTTCACTAAATTTCGGCCATTTTTCTTCGGCTTGTGCTCTGATCTTTAGCGCTTTATAGGCAAAATCTGAGATAAGGTTACCATTATCTTCCGCCGTAGGTTGACCCGTAGTGAAGTCAATCGACGCATGGGGACCAAAGTACATAGAACGCTGTGAGTTCGCCTTGATAAAACCATCGGCTAATACACATAAGTTGTCCTGTGCCTGCGCATAACCGCTACCAAAACCTAAACTTTCTAAGTTGTCAGCTTGGATATGCGGCACGCCATAGGTCGTACGGCGAATACTGGCTTTGAGTAAACCATTGGGGGCAAAAGTTTGCAGTTGAGTTTCAGGTTCGGTAGGCGTAGTGCTATCGTCGCTATCGTTACAGCCGGTCAGTATTACACCGCAGGCCATTCCCATAGCAATCACGAGTTTGTTGAATTTCATTATTATTATCTCTTGGTTTTGGTTCCTTCAATGACATAGCCTTACTGCCTATTCCAGCCCAAATTACTGAAGGAGCAATAGTTGCATGTCGCTTCCTAGTCCCTAAGGCTGGCTATTGCCTCCCCTACTGTTGGCTTTTTTACTGAGCTTCGCCGACGACTGTGGCAGAATAGAAAACCCAAACGCTTAGACACCTCAGACCATTTAAGCAATGATTCAAACGAGCGTCCACATTAAAATCCAAAATAAATAACTTATATGCAACAAAACATTATTAAGATAAAAGTGGGTTCTAAAAACCCAGTAAAAATCAACGCGGCAACTAACGCCATGGAACAGCTGTTCCCTGAGAGCATCATAGAAGCCAGCGGTATGGATGCCCCTTCTGGTGTTGCGGCGCAGCCAATGACAGATCTCGACACTCGCCAAGGGGCGATCAATCGGGTGCGCTATTGTCAACAGCAGGACCCGCAAGAGACTAAAGCCGACTACTATTTTGCGATGGAAGGCGGTGTCGATTGTTTCGACTTTGGTCCTGCCACATTCGCTTATATCGCTATTGGCCATAAAGACCAGCTTGCCATTGGCCGCAGTGCGATTTTACCTTTACCAATGCAAGTTTATCGGGCATTAGAAGCGGGGGAAGAACTCGGGGATGTCATGGATAGGTTGTTCAATACAATCAATATTAAGCAAAAAGGCGGTGCCATAGGTTTACTCACCCACGGCCATGCGACCCGTGAAAGTAATTACACCCAGGCGATTATTCTCGCCATGGCGCCATTATTGAATCCTGATATTTACACAGTAGATTGTTAGTAATATGTTGCAAGAGGAATTAAAGCCCGCTAACTTAGTTGTGACATGCAACCAAACCTATTCGACTATGGCTCAAACAGACGCACCATTGGCTCAAGATCCCGCGAAGCCTGTGACTCAAACTAAGCAAACGACTGAGTCAGGCTCATCCGCCCAACTCAGGCATTTGTCTCGCTATCTGGTGAGAAATTTAGGCATGCTCAACGCCGCCTTTGGGGATTTACCCCTTTCGCCCGTGCAAGCCCATGCTCTGTTTGAGATAGGCAAGCAGCCCCTGACCATCAAAGAGCTTGCAAGCAAACTCAGCATAGATAAGTCCAATGCGAGCCGCGCTATCAAGCATTTGATCGATAAACATCTTGCCCAGAGTCAGGTGCACCCACGGGACAGTCGCTGCTTAGTTGTGCAACTGACACCTGCGGGTAAGAAATTACTCGTTAAATTGGATACTCAGCAGAATCAATTATTCCAAGGGATCTTAGCCCAACTGACTCCATTGCAAACTTCACAAATCGAAGAGGCCCTCGTGTTATATAACCAAGCCGTACATAACGCCAAGCAGCAAAGTGGTTGCCACATTCGCCAAGCCACAGCCCAAGATGATGCCGCGATTGCCAAAGTCATCCGCGATGTCTCGGCTGAATACGGCTTAACCGCGGATAAAGGTTATAGCGTGGCCGACCCGACCTTAGATTGCCTCAGCCAGATTTACTCCCAAGCGGGCGCCAACTATTGGATTATTGAATTAGAGGGGCGCATTCTAGGCGGCGCCGGTATTGCGCCTTTAGCTAGCAATGAGGGTGTTTGTGAACTACAGAAAATGTACTTTATGCCTGAAATCCGCGGCAAAGGGCTCGCAACACGCGTAGCACTAATTGCACTCGATTTCGCCCGCGAAACGGGTTATCAAAGCTGCTATTTAGAAACCACAGCCGCGTTAAATGAAGCAGTAAAACTCTATGAGAAATTGGGCTTTGTGCATCTGTCGGCTCCCCTAGGGAACACAGGCCACGACGCCTGCGAAATGCCTATGCTGCTAGAACTTAATCAATAGAATACACAGCAAAATTTAAACAGAAGTCACAATGCCAAACAGCCATGATTAAGCATGTTTGGCATTATCAATTTGTATCAGCAAATGTTATTCAGCAAGATGATTTAAATTATCAGTCTTAGGGCATAGTTTTTCTTAACTTAATTGCATTAAAATATGGCAATTTTACCTCGCTCAATTTTTAATAAATTGAAAGGTGTTTGATACCATTTTGTTAACGGCATTAAATAGGGAACATTATGCTCAGTTGGATTTTTAGTGATAAGAAACTCACACTTCGGGAAATATGCCTAGATAACACGCTTTCGACCTCGGCTAAAATAAAGAAAGTTGATCAATTTCTTGCCGATAGTGGAGATCTCAACTTTATTGATCTCAATGTTTCGCCCTGCAATATATTAGTTCCACTATCTTGCAGTCCTCAGTCCGATTTAATGCTTATAAAATACTTGCTCAGCAAAGGCGCTAAAATCGAATGTAATGGTTTCAGTGCATTGCATTCGGCTATTGAATATAACAACTCAGAACTCGTTACCCTATACCTAGACTCTAGTGCCAATCTTTACTTTCAAAATCAATATAACAATTGCTGGCTCAACTATCTATTTCATCCTAATCCGCAATATATCTATCAACACCATCAACGTAGAGATATGATCGATCTTCTACTTGCAGCTAACTTAGATATCAATAAACCGGTGAGTTTCTGGACCAATGGTGAATTAAATCACCCACTAGAAATATTATATGATGAACGCAATAAAGATCTGTTCCTGCATATCATTAATAAAGATATCCCATTAGATATTGGCAAATTAAGCCTAATTGAAAACATTATTTCTTCGAGCGAATTTTGGGGAGTAGAAACATTTTCTCCCTTGGTTAAACGCTTCCCTGCATTTAAAAAGTCACGCTATATTATGGCCAACGATAGCAGCTTCTGGGATGATGCCAATTTACTCGAACTATGCGTTTACGCTAAAGCGCAAGACTACACTGAATACCTGTTAGACCATTATCCGCAGCTCAAAGCCGATTCTCACGCCAAAAGTTTGGTCTATGCGGCATTGACCTCAGAATTTGACCTTAGGATTATCGAAAAACTGATTAAGGCCACCGTCGATATCAATCGCATCTATAGGATGACACCGCCTGATGCCGACCATTCACCCTTGCTCAACCAATATATTAATAATGCCCAATTTACCGATCCGAATAAACGGAGTTACATCTACCAAGCCCTTGAACTGTTGCTCAAATATGGCGCTAATCCAAATGCCGAATTTGTCAATACGGGTAAATCCTATGAGATGTTAGTCTGGTCGAATTTACGACTATTGGTTTATCCAATGGTCGAAAAGAAAACCTTTCTGCCCGAGTTTTTCGATCTGTTCCTGCAATATGATATGGATATCAATAAAAAATTTGGTGCGGTGGATGAACCGACCTTACTGACTATCTGCCAGCGTGGTTCAGGGAAAGAAGATCAAGCAACGCTTATCCAAGTGATGGAATATCTGCTCACCAAGGGGCTGGATTTAAGCCTCACCAATATCTATAACACTAACTATGTGTCTGCGGCGGCCATCTCCTGTCGAAGCCAACTACTTGAATGGCTCATTCACCAAGGCGGGGATATTTTTACCCATTGTGGCCACGATAATTCGCCCATTCTACACAAGGCGATTTCGACCTACTGGTGGGATGAAATTACCGGCCCTATGCGGCGAAAAACCGTAGAACTCTTACTGCGCCATGGAGCAAAGTTAGAAGAATTCTCGGTGGATGAGCAATTTACGCCATTAATGTGCTCCAGTTACTACGGCGCGCAGTCCTGCGTAGAGGCGCTACTCGAACATGGCGCCAACCCCAATGCCATCAATGGTGAAGACACCACTCCTGCCCTTTGCGCTGTGATAGGCGGCAGTTCAATCGAGTTCCCCCGCTTTGAATCAACGGCAGTGCGGATCTTAAGACTTTTGCAGCAATATGGCGCCGACTTAACCGTGACCAATAGCTTAGGCAATAGCCCGCTAATAGCGGCTATTGAGCAAGAATATAAAGAGATTTTCGAAGCGCTGCTGCAAATAGCCTCCTACAGTGAAACTCAGCTTGAGCAAGCACTCAGCAAAGCCCTGCCGCAAAGCTATTTCCAGCGCCGCCTGCTACAAACACTGGGGCGCGAGATACCGCCAGCCCCCACAACCATAGCCCACAATCGCGCAATACCAGCAACAGCTTCGAGCAATGCCGATCCTATGACGGCCAATCCGCAAGCATCTGAGGGGAATGTGACACCTGCGCCCGTCAAGCAAACCAAATTAGAGGTGAGTAATGCGGCGGCAAATCGAGATCAAATCCCAACGCTATTCGATCTCAAAACCAAAGTGCAGAGCTTTTTTAAACTGATCGCCACCGATCCGACGATCACAGTTGAACAACTCAATTCGGTGAGAGTCCTTATTGATCAATTGATAGAAAAGCTCGACAACTTTAGCTTTTTCCGCAATCAAGCGACAAAGGCCGAATTTGAGGAAGGTGTTCAGGAATATATCGATGAAACCGTCGAAGAAATTAACAGAATTATCGAGGATGATTATCCAGCGCTTACCGAAGCCTTAGTCGATTCAGTTTGGACGATTTTGCAGTACTTTAGGGTTGATATTGATATCGAGACCGCACTTAGAAAGCGCTTTTGGTAACTGTAAGTCACAGATTAACGTCTCTTTGTTAGGAACGTTAATCATTAAAATAGAGTTTGAATTCTCTGTTAGCTAACAAACTTACACCCTTAACTAAAGAAAATGGCTCTTTAAAAGACACCAGTGCCGATAAAATCTATTCAATGAGGAGATTCAACCATATGAAACATCAAGTACTATTTGGTATAAAATCAACAAGTAAAGATGAAAAAACAATTCATAATAAACTCAAAGAATTTCTAGCATTAATAGATAGAAAAACATCTACAGCTAAGAACCCTACTATGCTTGAGAGTTTTTTACCATTCAGGATAAAACATTACCATTGGAATCTAAATAAAGAGACAGGCACATTCATTAAATTATTTCCCAATGTAGATCTTGATGCAAATACTTTCGCACCATCAAAACCAGAATGCAGCTGGTTATTGAGTATCATTTTCCACCAAGATTTTCCTGGATACGAAAGAATTAAATCCGAAGATTATATAATTAGCTTGTTAGACTCATTGAACTAT
Organism: Shewanella sp. SW1; assembly: GCF_025653545.1. Classification (NCBI taxonomy): domain Bacteria; kingdom Pseudomonadati; phylum Pseudomonadota; class Gammaproteobacteria; order Alteromonadales; family Shewanellaceae; genus Shewanella; species Shewanella sp. SW1. Next base: position 124,239 of record NZ_JAKKSG010000013.1, read on the forward strand.
GAATATGAAATGATATATGAAACAGATAGTCGTGATTCAATTAAATATGGCGACATTAAGTAGTAAAAGACTATATTTATTCCCTTAACGCGGGAGATAGTAGCCATTATCTCCCGCAGAAACTATATCTTAGAAATCTTTTAAGTACTAAAGTACCATGCTTAATATCAGCATAAGGGCACTTATGTCAGTAGTCAGTTTACTCAAATCACTGGTGCAAGTGATGTTTTAACAAGCAGTAACTGGCTACGAATGATTTGACGTATCTGATTATGCAGTTCAAATACTCGAGCGCGATCATTAAGATTTAGCGATAGATTTTCCAGCATCACCAGATCCAAATTAAATTCAGGATAATGAAGTGTCATCGACATATAGCCAGATAAATAGCCCGTATGACTGTATTCGACGAGACCATCGTCCTTATTGATCCTCACCCCATAGCCATAGCGCATATTCGGCCATAAGAATTGGATCTCGGTATACGCCGTTGTCATCCGTTGATAACTCTCTGCGCTCATCAACTTGCCAGAATGTAATAGATGCTGAAAGGCGGCATAAGCTGGCGCTGAGGCAATTAATCCCCCAGCAGGCAACAAAGCTTCATCAAGCACTAAATCAGAGAGGGCAATCACCTCGCTTTCCTGTAAACCTACGGCGAGTGAAGGCACTTTGGCGTGAATCGCCTCAATACTGCCAAGCTCAGCACTCAAGCCATTAAGCTGGTATCGCGTTGCAAACTGCGCCACTTGCTCGGCAAAGGATAGATGATTGACCTTCTCAAGCACTTGCCCAAGCAGTGAATAACCAAAGTTGGAGTATTCAAATTGGCTACCCGGCTCGAATCGATTGGCCTTACCCAGTTTATCGACACCCGATGTATGAGTTAGCAGTTGGTGCAGCGTAATCCGCGCATCATATCGACTGGTATTCAATGCATCCGCACTTGGATTTACACCTGCATCCATGCCTTTTAGCGCCTTATTATTCCCTTCAGCATCACCAAAAAGATAATGATTAAGCGAACGGTTTACCTCGAGTTTCCCCGCATCGACCGCCTGCAATATCAAGGTTGCAGTGATTTGTTTAGAGAGCGATGCCATCACAAAACGCGAATCTTGACTAATACCTTCGCCCTTTTGCAGTTCAAACTGCGGCTTGCCCTGCTCAAGCAGGATAACACTGCCACTAAATGGCTGCGGCGAATCCTTTATTGCGGTTTGGGTTAAGGTCTTAATCTCCGCCACCTTCGATACTGAAGATGCGGTTTGGCTTTCAACGGCAATCGAGTTACTGCCTTGCCCGATTTGCTCTTGTTCAGCACCTGTTTCTAATAAGAGACCAAAACTATTGGCACTTGGGAATAATAAAAAACCAGTCAACAGGGTACTGATAACACTCAAACGCATGGGTTATCCTTAACGTAATTAACAAATAATGCTGCCTGCTAGAAAAAACAAGCTTATCACAAGCTCTTTTTATGGATAATACAATTTAATCTTTACAATTGAATTATAAAGGAAATATTCCATATAAAAATAACACAACAAAGTGATACCTAGGGCGACGAAGCTAATCCGAGCAGTATAAACCAAGTGGCAGTCTGCCCCAGTTTGTAGACTGAATATCTCAAGTTGCAGCTAATACACATTCAAAATGGCTATAAAACGACAATAGTAATAATTATCGCACCTAACATATATAAGCCTGCAGAAAGTGATATCGATTTTAGTGGGCTAAACTCCTCAACTTCCAACGTCTGTATATCTTCAATTTTGACTAGTTGCCCTTCTCCCTCGATATGCTGTTCCGTTGCACTTTCGACTTGAAATTCCATTTGTTCGCCAGAGATTGTGGTGACTTTGACCTTTTCACCTATGTAGCTGGATATCGACTGAGAGTCCAATTTAACTTCATTGAGTGAAGAGCATGCGCTGAGGGAGAAACAGATAAGTGATACTACTGCTAACTTTTTCAAACAAGCCTCCTAATCCCACAACTATTACATCCATGATAAGTTATACCTCTAGACATAAGCATTTAGGTATAAGCTACTCAGCTTACGGAGTTTCGCCCACAAGTTAAAGAAACCTAGGCTAAATCCACTTAAATTAAATCCTTTGGATGAGGTTAAATAGCGATCAAATGAGCACTGAACTCATCGATGCGGTTAAAGCCAAAGATACGCTTGCTGTTAAGCGCATTATTGCCAATGGCGCGGATCTTGAAGACGTGGACGAAAATGCGATGACGGCACTCTTGCATGCCTGTGAGTTGTAGTCTTTTGAACTTCTCAAATTATTGGTGGATGCGGGGGCCAATGTGAATCATCCAAACTCGCAGGGGTATCATCCGCTCGATATTGCTTACTGGCAGGGTGAGTTTCGCATGGGATGCTATACCGCTGAGAGTGAGCGCATGGTGAGTTATTTAACGCGCCATGGTGGTAAATCCTTTAGCTAGGTTAGGTACTAAATTGAAAAGTTCGAAAAGATGGGACATGCATAACTCTTTGGGATTAACTGCCAACATCCAGACCGCAGAAGCTCACCTTCCCCTGCGAAGTTGCTGAAGGGCGTTGAAGAAAATCGCGTGACGCAGACAGGACGTCTGCGTAGCTTTCGGGGGGAAGGGACACCCCATCGGAAGCGTTAGCGATTTTTGAATAAGCACGAAGCCACTAATCAATGCATGTAACTTCGCTAGGGACGCCGGGGGATTTCCAAAAGGGGACAGGCGCTTTTCCCCTTTTGGTCGGGTGTGGAGTGAAGCCCCACGACCTTGATTCACCTCGGCCGAAAGGCCGCAATCGAAAGATGGGACACAACGGTCAGGGTCAAACGTCTGATGCGATAGCATAAGTACGCTTTATGCCCAAGGCGCTTTCAACTCCGTTAGGGGCGTCTTGGCTGATATGAAGGTACCTATCCTTAAAGCAACCTCAATTACTATTCGCTTGAACGTAAGCCGAAAGCCGATTATGTTGTTGATTTTAAATGACTGGTAAAATTGTCGATTTGATTATCTGTTCTAAGGAGAGAGCATGTTTTTTACATTACTGTTTATTACATTTGCACTATCTATAACCGTTTCATTTCTAGTTGTTTCGATTTTCAAAAAACCACTGGGAGAAATATTTTCTCGAATAATTCAAGATTCAATCAGTGCCGCCTGGCAAAAATATATTATTTTTGCCACATACGTTGTAGGCATTTCTGGTGGGGTTAGAATTTATGATTTAGAGCGCTACATTACCGCTAGACATAAAGATGTTGAAATTCTACAGCTAACTCTAGAACGTTGGACTATTGAGATCTATCGGACAATTATTGAAACTTTGCAAAGTATCGCATGGATGTATCTTATCGTATTTATATTTGCCCTTATCGCATATGTCATTGTTAGAGGCTTTGAACTTAAAAACGCTAACAAGTAATAAACAAAACTCGCGTTAAGTTGCCTTAACGCGAGTTTTTAGTTTCAAGCTTTAACCGCTAATTGAAGCTCTGATTAAGTTCTAGCTTAAGTTTAACGGCTAATCACCAAAGTCATCGAGTAGGATGTTTTCTGGTTCAACGCCTAGACTTTCAAGCATCTTAATCACTGAAGAGTTCATGATTGGAGGACCACACATGTAGTACTCGCAGTCTTCTGGTGCCTTATGATTTTTAAGATAATTCTCATAAATCACATTATGAATAAAGCCAGTGTAGCCAGTCCAATTATCCTCAGGCAATGGCTCAGATAACGCCACATGCCAGACGAAGTTGTCATTCTCGGCTGCTAGGGCATCGAAATCCGCTTGGTAAAACACTTCACGGGTCGAACGAGCACCGTACCAGAAGCTCATTTTACGTGTGGTTTTCTTACTCTTAAGCTGATCGAAAATGTGTGAACGCATTGGTGCCATGCCCGCACCGCCGCCGATGAACACCATTTCCGCATCAGTTTCCTTCACAAAGAACTCACCGAATGGCCCAGAAATCGTCACTGTATCGCCCGCTTTCAGATTGAAGATGTAAGATGACATCTTGCCCGCTGGCACATTGGCCGATGGCGGCGTCGCAATCCGCACGTTCAGCATAATGCGGCCCTTTTCATCGGGATAGTTGGCCATAGAGTAAGCGCGCAACACTTCTTCATTAACGGTAGAGACAATGTCAAACAGACCGTATTTGTCCCAATCGCCACGGTATTTTTCAGGAATATCAAAGTCAGCGTATTTCACCACATGGGCTGGCGCTTCAATTTGAATATAACCCCCTGCTTTAAAGCGAACATCTTCACCTTCGGGTAACTCAAGCAATAACTCCTTGATAAAAGTCGCCTTGTTATCATTAGAGATCACCTGACATTGCCACTTCTTCACCCCAAATATTTCTTCGTCGAGCTCAAGTTCCATATCGGTTTTCACTGAGACTTGGCAGGCGAGACGACAACCTTCTTTAGCCTCTTTCTTAGTGATATGGCCCATTTCAGTCGGCAGAATATCACCGCCGCCCGATTTGATTTTCACTCGGCACTGACCACAGGTTCCGCCGCCACCACAGGCAGACGGAATAAAAATACTCTGACTAGCCAAAGCGCCGAGTAACTTGTCACCCGCGGCAACTTGAATGCTTTTTTCGGCATCTTCGTTGATGCTGATTGTCACTTCACCCGTAGCCACTAATTTCTTTTTGGCGATTAGAATCACTATCACCAATAGACAGACCACTAGCGTGAACATGCCTATGCCAATTGCCATTTCCATCGTATTACCCTTTTCTAGCTCTTTTCTAAAAAGAATCTGGTTTCACTTTCTCAATTCTTGGCTCGCCTACTGTAGCTTTACAGCGAGATCCCTGAGAAAGACATAAAGCCCAGCGCCATCAAGCCTGTAGTAATAAAGGTGATACCAATACCTTGTAAGCCTTCGGGAATCGCGTTGAATTTCATTCTTTCGCGCAGTCCCGCCAGCAGTACAATCGCCACCGCCCAACCAAGACCCGAGCCCATCGCAAACACCACTGACTCACCGAAGTTGTAATCACGGTTCGCCATAAAGATCACCCCGGCAAAAATCGCGCAGTTCACTGTGAGCAAAGGTAAAAAGATCCCAAGGGAGTCATACAGGCTAGGAATGTACTTATCCAAAAACATTTCAAGGATTTGCACTAATGCCGCAATCACACCAATGAAAGTGATCAGTTGCAGGTAACTTAAATCGATACCGGGTAATCCCGCCCAAGACAGTGCGCCAGGTGCGAGCACTTTGACGTAAATCAGTTGGTTTAACGGCACGGCTAAGGTCATCACCACAATCACAGCGACACCTAGACCAAAGGCGGTTGACACCTTTTTAGACACGGCCAAGAAAGTACACATGCCCAAGAAGAACGACAGCGCCATGTTGTCGATAAAAGTGGCCTGCAAAAATAGATTTATATAGTGTTCCATATCTGCTCCTTAACCCCGTTTCCGCTGGATCACATTGATAGTCCAGATCAACACACCAATCAGGAAGAAGGCGCTCGGTGGTAACTTGAACATCTCGTTTGGCAAGTACCAGCCGCCATTTTCGATGGTGGTGAACACAGGGTGACCGAATAAATTACCCGTCCCTAACAGCTCGCGTACAAAGGCGACGCTGATCAAAATCAAGCCATAACCTGTCGCATTACCAAGCGCATCGACGACCGCTAAATGCGGTGGATACTTCATGGCGAAGGCTTCTGCGCGGCCCATGATGATACAGTTAGTGATAATTAACCCAACGAATACAGAAAGTTGCTTAGATAACTCATAGGCTACATCCTGCAGAACCATGTCGACGATAATCACCAAGGAGGCGATAACCGTCATCTGCGCGATAATCCGCACACTGGTCGGGATAAAGTTACGGATGGCAGAGATAATCAGGTTAGAAAACACCAACACAAAGGTCACTGCCAGTGTCATCACCACAGCGGTTTGCATTGAGTTACTGACCGCCAGTGCCGAACATACGCCCAGCACTTGCATTGCGACGGGGTTATTGGCAAACACTGGCCCCGTTAACATGTCACGCATGGATAAAGTGTTGCTCATTTTGCCTCTCCCAACTCACCTTGCAATTCACCCTGCGCTGCCGACGCTTTCAGCTGGTTGAAGAAGGTTTGAAAACCTTCAACGCCAAACCAAAACTCCATTGCGCGCTGCACGCCGCGGCCCGTCATGGTCGCGCCACTTACCGCATCCACACCGTGAAGATCGCCTTCTTTAACGCCACCCTTTACAAGACGTATCGCAAATTTGCCTTTTTCATCAAATAATTGCTTACCCTTCCACAACGATAACCAATGGGGATCGGTCACAAAGTCGCCGATACCAGGGGTTTCACCATGTTCGTACACGACTAGCCCTTTAATGGTGTTGAAATCGGGTTCAACCGCCACATAACCGTAGATCATCGACCACAGACCTTTACCGTAGAAAGGCACAACCACGCTGTCTAACTTGCCGTTGGCATCGAGCACTTTAAACACGCGGGCATCGTTCGCACGGGTTTTAATCTTGGCAATATCTTTTTTCGGCGCACTTGAAGTCTCAGGATTAATTGCCGCCATACGCTCATCGAAATCGAGGACGTTAGCGTCTGAGTCCACCTTGCCTGTGTCTAGGTTGATCAATAATGGCTTAACAGATTTAGCAAAAATCTCTCTAAACTCATTGCCCTGACCTAAGTTCACATCGGCGGCCATCAACACATAGCGCTGCACTTCGTCACGTTTTTTGGCGACTTTACGTTCTTTCAATATGCCTGCTGTGCCTGTGATCATAAAAGAGCACAGGAGGCAGAGCGTGATGGTGAAGATCATGGTCCCCACCACAGTATCTTTCTTAAATACCATGACGTTTTAATCTCCGTTTGATGTTGGCGCGGGCCACCAGATAATCGAACAGCGGCGCCCAAAGGTTGGCGAACAGAATGGCTAACATCACGCCCTCAGGCATTTTGGGGTTAGCAACACGGATAAGCACAGTCATAAAACCAATCAAAGCACCGTAGGCAAACTTGCCTTGACGAGTGTACGAAGTGGTCACAGGATCGGTGGCCATAAACATCATTGCTAGCGCAAAACCGCCAGTGACAAGATGCCAAGTCCACGGCATTGCCATCATTTGATTGCTGCTAGAACCGATGTAATTACACAGCGTTGCTGTCGCTATCATGCCCAGCAACACACCGAGCACAATGCGCCAATCCGCTAAGCGGCTGATCAGCAATAATGAACCGCCGATCAAAATCGCTAAGGTGCTGGTTTCGCCAATCGCGCCCACGGTAAAGCCAAAAAAGTTGTTCCACCAGTTAGGATCGCTAAAGGCGCTAAACCAAGAGTAATCGGCAAAACTCAACTTGCCCGCTGCAGTTTGTGCCAGCGCTGTTGCACCAGAGAAACCATCAACGGCAACGAGCTGTTTAATGGTTGAAACTTCAGATGGATAGGCGAAGTAGATAAAAGCCAAGCCCGCCAACGCAGGGTTAAGGAAGTTATATCCCATGCCGCCAAACAGCTCTTTAGCCACAACCACACCAAAGGAAATCCCCATGGCCACCAGCCACAACGGTGTCGATACTGGCAAGATTAAGGTAAACAGCAGGGCCGTCACGAAGAAGCCTTCGTGCAACTCTTGACCACGAACCCGCGCAAACACCACTTCCCAAAACAAACTGGTGAGTAGTGCTGTCAGGTAAATCGGCAGATAAAAACTAAGACCATAGAGGAATAAACCTAATATCCCAGTGTCTTGGCTAAGGCTGCCAAACAGGGTATTAAAGATTTCTAACTTCCAAATATCTGGGGTCGATAATCCTCCCGCGAGCGCAAGCTGTGCCTGTAGGCCAATGTTATATAGACCGAATAAAATGGCGGGCAGTAAACACAAACCGACTAGCGTCATGGTACGTTTCACGTCAATCGCGTCACGCACATGCACTTGGCCCTTAGTGCTACGACCGTTGGCAATGACGAGTGAGCGCAAAAAGCCCTTCATCGACTTACCCGTTGCGTAGTACTCTTGCTGTAAATCAGAGGCGTCCTGTAAATCAGGTTTTTTCACTTGTTTGGTCATTAACCTTCCCTCTCAATAACATCTAGACAGGCACGTAATTCTTTACCAAAGTCATATTTGCCGGGACATACGAAGGTACACAGCGCCAGATCTTCTTCATCTAACTCCAATGCACCTAAGGCTTGCGCCTCGTCGGTATCACGCACCACTAAGTCTCGAACAAGCAAGGTGGGTAAAATATCCAGTGGCATCACGCGATCTAACTGACCAAAAGCCATCATGGCGCGAGCTGAACCGCCCTGATGAGTCGTAAACTCGAACAATTTAGTCGCACCAAACAGACGTGATGTTACAGCACGAGTGATGGAGAATTTGTCAGAACCACCGCGCACCCAAGGGAGAACATGGTGCTGCGAATCTTCGCTCAACACTGATACTTGGTTGTGGAATCGGCCTAAAAAGTCATGTACGCCCGCCGCGGTATGGCCAGATAACACAGATCCCGATACCACGCGGTTATGGCCAGGTTTGATTTCATCACTCACTAAGGCACTTAGCTCAGCGCCCAATTGAGTGCGCAGTAAACGCGGGTTCAGCACGCTCGGGCCACCTAAGGCGACGATGCGGTCGGTATACAACTCACCGGTTTGGAATAACTTGCCGTAGGCAATCACATCTTGATAACCGATATGCCATACCTGACGCTCTAAACTCACTGGCAAAGTAAAGTGAATATGAGTGCCTACTAAACCCGCAGGATGAACACCATCAAAGCGGCGCACCTCAAGTTGTGGTAATGCTTCTTTAACAATCGCTTCGCCCTTATCCTGGCACAGGTAAACCTTGCCTTCGGTTAAACGGCTCAACACCAGCAAGCCAGCTTTAAAAGCCTCAGTTTGCTCGGCGATAATCAAACGGGGATCGGCGGCCAGTGGATTAGTATCAATTGCGGTAACAAAAATCCCTGCGGGCGTGCTATCGAGCGCAGGCACGCGCGAGAAAGGCCGAGTACGCAGGGCAGTCCATAGACCACTCTTCACCAACTGGTCTTGAACGGTTGGTCGAGGGAGAGCGGCAATGTCTTGATGGATATCGAAAGAAATCTGCCCATCGCGGTTTTCACCGTCATCACAACGAATGACGACTGATTGTAGAATTCGACGCTCGCCGCGGTTAATCGCTACGACTTGGCCACTAGCGGGTGCAGTGAACAACACACCAGGCGTTTTTTTATCTTCAAATAGAGCTTGGCCCTTTTGAACAAAATCACCCTCTTCGACCAACATCGTCGGCTTAAGCCCAACGAACTCTTCTCCCAGAACAGCCACTTGGGATGGCTTAGCACCGAGTTCAATGACCTGTCGCGGCTCACCAACAATCGGCAAGTCGAGGCCTTTTTTGATCGTTACAATTTGGTTTGAAAAATCTGCCATCACAAATATCAACCATGAAAAATTTTTAGATAAATTTAGGGTAGAGATTTGTTAACGCAGATTCCGATATTGGCGTCACATTCCGCTGCAAATTCGTAAGTTAGATACGTAAATTTACGCAATTTTGTGACACAGATTCACATCTTTACTTACTGTAATCTGCAAATGTAGTTTTATAACAATTTATTCATAAATACGTCATTACTGATTTAGTAGTACCTAAGGTTTACAAAAATAAGCCAAAATCTCCATTTCAGTGCAGTAAAGCGCTAAAACCGTTAAAAGAGCAACTCAGCGAACAAACTTCAACCAATGGCATGCCTCAAAATGGGGCAGGATGGCTAAACTTGTTGGCTATTTTTAGCGCACTAACATTTCAACCTATGGTTTAACCTTTGCTTTACAGCAAAAGCTTGGTAGCCTCAAACTAAGAGAGTTTCCGTAGGAGAAATAGATGGAATACAGACGCATACCGCATTCTAATCTTGAGGTCAGTAAAATTTGTTTGGGCACTATGACTTGGGGCGAACAAAATACCCAAGCCGAAGCGTTTGCACAGCTGGACTACGCCATAGGCAATGGCATCAACTTTATCGATACGGCGGAAATGTATCCCGTACCACCTAAGCCGGAGACCCAAGGGGAAACCGAGCGTATCCTAGGGCAATATATTAAGGCCCGCGGTAACCGAGACGACTTAGTGATCGCCACTAAAATTGCCGCACCGGGGGGTAAAAGTGATTACATTCGCAAAAATATGGCGCTGGACTGGAACAACATCCACCAAGCGGTCGATGCATCTTTAGCACGCCTCCAAATAGACACTATCGACCTTTATCAAATCCATTGGCCTGACCGTAATACCAATTTCTTTGGTGAACTGTTTTACGATCAACAAGAGCATGAACATCAAACACCGATACTTGAAACCCTAGAAGCGCTCGCCGAAGTGATCCGCCAAGGTAAAGTGCGCTATATCGGGGTGTCGAACGAAACGCCTTGGGGCTTGATGAAGTACCTGCAACTCGCCGAAAAACATGGCTTGCCGCGTATTGTGAGTGTGCAAAATCCCTATAACTTGCTTAATCGCAGTTTCGAAGTCGGCATGAGCGAAATCAGTCACCGCGAAAACTTGCCATTACTGGCCTATTCGCCACTGGCCTTTGGCGCCTTGACGGGAAAATATTGCAACGACCAATGGCCTGAAGGCGCGCGCCTGACCTTGTTTAAGCGTTTCGCCCGCTATACAGGTTCGCAAATGGCTCTGGAGGCGACAAAAGCCTATGTCGATTTGGCCCGCGAGTTCAAACTCACGCCCGCACAAATGGCGTTAGCTTTTGTTAACTCACGTAAGTTTGTCGGCTCCAATATCATAGGCGCCACCGACTTATATCAACTGAAAGAAAACATCGACAGTTTAAAAGTCACCTTATCGCCAGAGCTATTAGTACTATTAAACCAACTGTCCGATCAATTTAGATTACCTTGTCCTTAGCCCCTAGGCTTAGTCGGCGAGTTGTTTGAATGACTGACCAATAGCATCGGGTCAAATCCCCCTGATGCTATTGATTTCAAATAGCTTTAGAGGCATAACTTTTTACCTTTATATCACCTCATCAATGCGCTCTCTCCTCCATTCAATCAAAAGCTACCTATTACCTAGTCTTCTTTATCTTATCCCTCCGGCTTAGCAAAAGGTCATCGTCTTCAGCTCCACGAGCTCACCAGCGCCAGGCTATGCGAGAAGGCTGCAATACATGGTCTAGGTTACATTCGGATACAGAGTCCTTTTAAGAAGTGAAATATAGTGGCATCACAGTCACTAGACAGATGTCTTAAGGATAAAAAAATGAAAAAACTTTGCTTTGTAATTACAAGTGTTTTGATGTCAAGCCACGCTCTTGCTGAAAGCAATACCTACATTCGTAACGGTAATATCTATAGTCATCAAGATCAGTTCTTTGCTGGCGCAGGTGTTGCTACTGGTAGTCAATTTTATAAGGGTCAAGATCACCAGACAGGTGCCTATCTCAATGGCGGCTACCACGGTGAAGACTTCAACGCCGATCTGTCCGGCATCAACTACCGCTTTTTAGGCACGAACGATAGTGCCGTTAATTTCAGTATCTTTGCCGTTGCCAATCCCGGCTTTGATGCCGATGATGCGGATATTTTAACGGGCATGAAGGATCGCAAATTCAGTGGTGATCTGGGTTTAAACGCCGACATTCATTTAGGAAATGGCACGCTATCAACCAAATTCCAACACGATGTCACCAATATTTATGATGGTTTTCAGGCTGATATCACCTATTACCATCCAATAAATGTAGGCTTCGGTGATCTGGTGCCTTATGCGGGTGTGCACTACTTCAGTAAAGACTTTGCAAACTACTACACTGGTGTGACGTCATCTGAAGCTACGGCGCAGCGCCCTGCCTATCAAGCCGACGGCACATTTGCCTATAAGCTAGGCTACGCTTTGGTTATTCCAGTCACTAAGCATTTAGATATTACTCAAGCCACAGGTTACTCGCACATAGGTGCCAACATGGCAAACTCTCCGCTAATAGACAGTAACAACCAGTGGGTTACTACCCTTGGCGTGAACTATAGCTTCTAAACAACCTGACGAGACAAGACCATGACACTTATCAGAAAAACGTTTTTATGTGCTGGATTAGCTCTGATGCTTTCAGCTTGTGCCACTTCCTACGATACCGAAAAGCAATTTTGGTCTTTCGGTAAAGGATTTGAAACCGCACAGATTGCACCCGATAGCTGGCAGATAAGCTTTGTTGGCAATACCAACACTGACCGCGCATTGGCCCGAAAGTACGTCATGCGTAAGTCAGCAGAGTTATGCAAACAAGCGGGTTATAACTACTTCACTTTTACTCACGAACAAACCGATCGTGATGCAATTGGCCAGTTTGGAGTAGGAGCGAGCGCGAGTAAGGATATCTTGTGGGGGAGTTCAACGATGAATCAAGAAACCTCTGTCATGGTCGAAGTCACAGGTTTACATAGCAAGCCAGAAAATGCGAGTTCCCGCATCTATGAAACAGATTACATACTTAACAATGTCAATGTGAAAAGTTAATTGCTCATCAAAAATGCACCAGTCTAGATTCTCGTTAGGTATCAAGGCTGGTGCGTTTTATTTATAAATTCCCCTGTTTTGCACCAATTCGTTAAGCACTCATTCGTATAGTAAGTTGAGTCATTCTGCCTCTATCTCTAAATCAACACAGCAGATTAGATGACGCAGATTTAGCCGCATTGCTCGCTTCAGCTCATGTTAAAGAAACAGACAAAAACGACTCAAACCTCGCATTACACCAATCGTATTAAACCCCAACTTTAAACTTCAGCCTTGAATTTTAGTGACATGCGAGCCCCACCCAAGTCAGGAGCACGGCCAATACGTAATGGGGAACCCATCCAACAACCAATTCTATCGACAATCGCCAGACCCATGCCATGACCGGAATTTCCGCGGCTGTGCTGACCACGCACAAAAGGTTTAATCACTTGAGCAGATTCCTGTTCATCTATGCCAGGGCCATCATCATCAACGTGTAACAACGCAATCCCATCTTCCAATGCCAACATCAGCCGGATATTGGCACGGCCAAAACGCTGCGCATTACTGAGCAAGTTATTCACCTGCATTGACAAGTACTTAGGATCTGTCTTGATGTTCAACGGTATTGGGCAGGTGATGAGTTCCACTGAAAACCCTGGGTATACTTGGCCTTGATACTTTTCCAGCAACCAAGTATTAAGCTCAATAGATTGCCAATCAGGTTGGATATTCGCCTCATCGAGGCGGGCATAGCTGAGCAGTGTCATGACCAACTCTTCCATAGTGTCCAGATCGCGATTCAATCGCTGAAAATACTTCACCCTAAGTTGCTCGCTTTGGGTTTCTTCTAACGCCGCGATACCAAATCGCAGCCGCGCAATCGGAGTTTTTAAATCATGGGAAACTGCCCGACTAAGCAATTTATTGTCATCGATCAATTGCTGGATGCGATCTGCCATGCGGTTGAATTCGCTTTCTATTGTGCCTATGTAGGACGCTTTGCTGACCACAATTCGCTGCTGTAATTCTCCCATACCAAATGCTTGAGTCACCTTACTTAGATTAACCAGTTGGCGGATTAAAGGAGACACCCACACCAACAAAATCACCACCACACCGCCATAAAAAAGCATGGTATACAGCTTGTTCGCGTTAAAACTCACATCGGCTGGCGTCACTATCTGGGTATTGATATTCAGCACCTGACCCGTTTTAGGCAATAAATAGTGCAAAGAGATGCCATCATCGGACTCCAGCAGTAATGATTCCCCTGAATAAAACTCTGTCTTTAGGGCTGAGGGTAAGACAAAATCCGCTTCATTCACCAAAGACAATTGATCTGCATTTCGCTGATTCCAGTTGTCTATAAACGCATTATTGGGGGCGGGATCGTTATCTAACGTTTGCGCCAGTGAGCCGCCCAGCAGTTTTAATGCCGCGAGGTGAGTTGCTGGGCTAGGCGTTTCATTATCAGGATCAATAAGTGTTGCAAACTCACTTATCGACCAGCCTAGGCTGGCAATGGCCACCAGCACGACCAGCACCAGAGAAGTCATTAACTTCTTCATAAAGCTTGCTCGGCCTCATCGCGGCAAAACAAATATCCCTTGCCACGAATGGTTTTGACTTTATAGGGCTGACTCAACGCTTCCTGCAACTTCTTGCGTAAGCGCGATATGCGAATATCCACCGAGCGGTCTAGGCCATCGTATTCAATGCCCCGCAGTTGGGCCACCAATTCATTGCGACTCACTATCGTGCCCGCCTTCAATGCCAGCAGCCACAAAACATCAAACTCATTGGCATTCAAATCCAGCGGCTGTTTATCAATGGTGACTGACTTTGCCGTCGCATTTAACACTAAAGAATCAAACACTAATTGCTGCTTTTGCTCCTCATCACTCACTCGGCGTAACAGGGCCTTTATCCGCGCTAACAACACCTGTGGTCGAATCGGCTTAGTGAGGTAATCATCAGCACCGGCATCTAACCCGCGGATTTCATCGCCGTCCTCAACGCAAGCCGTCATAAATAAAATGGGCCCAGTATAAAATGCCCTGGCCTCCTTACACACATCGAAGCCATTCTTAACGGGCATCATCACGTCGAGTAGCACTAAGTCAGGCATCTCATCGGCTATCATCTCTAAGGCAAAATCACCTTGGCTGGCCACTGTGACTCCGTAACCGTGATCCAGTAAATAATCACTGATCCACTCTGCCAGTGAGGTATCGTCCTCTACGACTAAGATATGCTTTGCAACTGACATATTAGAATAACCTCCAACCGGACTGACTCTGTTTAGGGGCCTTATAAACCCATGTCACGACCACTTTAACTTGCGCGAGCGGTTGCACATCATCATTACGGATAAGACTAAAAGTCGCCGTTTTATCCCCTTCAAAACTATATTGATATTCTTGCATAGCTTTGCCAGTCCAGCAGGTTAACTGGTGCTGACGGTCTGTCAGTATGAGGCAGTACTCGCCGCTCGCGGGTGTCTGCCATCGGAACAATACATCTTGATAGCAAGTTTGCCCTTTATGCAGTGCAATGCAGCGTTCTGGGGTCGCGGTAAAAATAACGGCATCATCCTGACTCCAAGCCAAAAAAGGCGTGCTCAGCATCACTACCGCTAACAATGGATTAAATCGGTTCATGCCCTCCTCCTAAAATACATAGCTAAGAGAAGCATTAAAATACGATGTATAACTCGCTTGATTGAAGGGACTGTCGGTCACTTCTTGTGATAACACATTGAAGCGATACATGGCCCGAAAGACAAAATTTTCACTCAGCGGATAGGCAACCCCTAACTCCATGCCGTAACTGAAAGAGCTATCCGGCCGATACTCAGGAAAGCGTTCAGTGGCTTCTTCCTTACTGATCCCAAAAAGATAGCGATTCAAGGTGGCAGATGAGTAACCTACGCTCCCCAATACGTGAAAATTCCAATTACGAACCTGCCAGGACTTACCCAATCTGGCAGAACTTTGAATACCTTGATCATCATAATAATCAGATACTAACCTATACTGAAAAACATAGTTATCGCCCCAATAACGCGTGGCACGAAAACCGGCACCCACATAGAGAGAATCTTCCGATAGTAGATAAGCATTGCGGCCAGCTTCATCCAGCGTACTGGGATCCACATCAGGACGGGACCATGAACCTTGCAAGTTAGCCAATAGCAGTTCTAATGACCAATCCTCTGAGCTCCACAGATTAAATCCTAGATTAATACCATCTTGAGATTGATGGATCATCTCAACAAACAGCCCTTTGTACTGGTACATGCCACTGACTAACAGCGACAACTTTGCAGAACCTGAATCCGTTTGCCGAACATCGACTTGATTAATCCCGTAAACACTCATTCCCAGCTCAAAATCACCGCCGTCAGCAAGGCGATTAGTTCCTCCAGTAACACTGCTCGCAATATCTGATGCTGCAGCGGTTCTAGGAAGAATGCTCAGCGTTAACACAAGAAGCCAAAGAATACGCATGCCCATTTAATTCACATTTTTAGTCGTTATTTAGCGCTACATATTACAACAGTTTGTTGCAAGTCACTGCACAACCAGTATCATTTTTACGGCAATTGTGTGTCGGATAACAAGATAGACCTATATCCCAAACAACTTGAATCCTGCATCTTCAAATTGTTTGAGGATATGCTCACCTCACATTGAGTTAAGGCACAAATGAGGCTCAAGCTAAGATGAAGTGGCGCAGTTAAGTTAACCGCTGTCGTCGTTGGCACACTGAATTATGGGCTAATACATTTAAACAACTCGCACCTTAAACTGCTGCATCGTTTCCCTCAATGAATTAGCCTGCTTAGACAGTGACTCACTGGCTTTCGCGGTTTCGTTAGCGCTGCTGAGTACCAACTCACCCGAATCACGAATCGCATTAATGCGCTCACTAATATCTTCGGCGGTCACGGCTTGCTCCTCACTGGCGGTCGCGACTTGAGTATTAGCCTGAGTCAGTTCAGTCAACGCATCTAAAATCTCAAATAAGTGCTGCTTGGCTTGATTAACGAGCAGTGATGACTCACTGATTTGCTTATCGTTATCGGCGAAGGATTCGACTGAGGATTTGGCGTCTTTCACAAGTGTTTGGATAAGATCGCTGATCTCCTGCGTAGCCGTTTGACTGCGCGTTGCCAATGCCCGCACTTCTTCGGCAACGACAGCAAAACCACGACCTTGATCTCCCGCCCGCGCCGCTTCAATCGATGCATTCAAAGCTAATAAGTTCGTCTGCCCAGCTATCGCATCGACCACAGAAACAAAGTTGAGGATTTTTCCCGTACTCGCCTGAACCTGTTGAATAAGTTGATTCGAATACTGGGCGCTGGCAACCAACTGCTTCGAGATTTTTTCGCTCGCATCGACAACTTCACAACTTTCTTTCACTTTATGCTCGGCTTGTCCCGCTGAATAAGAAGCGGTTTCTGCACTACTCGCCACTTCAGTGATCGTTGCTGCCATTTGGGTCATAGAGGCGGCGACTTGGTCGGTGTTATCCTGCTGCCTCAACATAGCCTCACGATTATTCTCGGCCACCGCATTAAGCTCAGTCACCATAGAGGCAATTTCTTCACTTCGAGCAATCACTTGGCCAACAGTTTTACTTAAGGTCCACGCCATTTGATTCATACTGACGGTAAGTTCGCCTAATTCATCTTTGGAATCGACGCGTAACTCTTGATTAAAGTTACCCTTTTCCATCATGGCGGCAGAATTACGTAACCGATTGATAGATTTGACCATGTATTGACTGCAAGCGATGCCAATCAATAAGCCTATGACTAAAGACACTATCGAAATAATCGTTAAGCCATAAATCGCCCTGAGTTCTTCTTCCTCAGTCACAGAAACCGCAGTTTGGGTCATTTGCTCTAAACGCTCAACGAATTGCCTCAGCTCAGTATTAAACTCGTTTTGCGCAATCTCTAAAGATTCAACCCGCTTAGCCAAGGCTGCAGGTTCTTCTTTTTGCTGTATTCCAGTAATCACAGTGGCAAGCAGGGCTTCATAATTACCAAAACGTTGAATAATAGTGCCAATCTCTTGATTTAACTGCTGAGTTTTTTCATGTAATTGCGGATTTACAGCCTCTTTTAATGCCTCATTGAGCATAGACTGAGTCGAGAGTAACTCCTTGCTAATGTCTTCATTGTGCTTGATAACATCCGCAATAAAAGCCACTAAAATTTGCTGGCTCGATGCGGTTTCAATGTCCGCGGCACGAAACGCTTTTTCTAGAATGACAGAGCTTTCAAGCTGCTTAATGGTGACGTCAGTTGATAATCTCACTAACGGAAGATTCTCTTCTGCAATGGCTTGAATTTCCTCCGATACACGCTGCATCTTCAACAAACTAAATCCAGACAAAATCAAGATCAGCACTAACATCACCCCAACGAGGGCGATCATCTTATGTTTAATCCGTAAGTCTTTTAAAAGCTTCACCATAAAACTACTCTCCAGCAAACACTGACAACGAAGGACGTCCAATTTAGGATAGTCGGAGTTTTAACTTTCGGTGGATGAATTAAGCGTAAAGTATTAGCTGAATTTAAAAGAAAAACTTAAACATTAGAAAAATCGCATCATAGCTAAGCTCAATGATACGTTAGAGTCTAAAACCGTTTAAGGCGTGCAAAATATCTATTAGGCAACAGTTTGAACAGACCTTGGTGAAATTAGGCGTTCAATACCACTGTCCAATACCAACGCCTCAACAAACTGCTAAAACTTGCATTCACATGGCAGATCACAGAAGATCCCTTGGCCTTTTTCATTGCCCTTAGCCTCGCCCATGACTCAACCTGCATCGCCTACGCCAAATACTGTGACTAACACAGCGACGAATACTGTTGCCTATCCTGATGCCTCTGCGGTTCTTTGTTCATTAGAAGCAGAGCAGCGCAATGCTAAAATTAGGTCGCAATTCCCAGCGTTAAATCAAATGCTTGATGGTTATCCCCTATGTTATCTCGACACAGCAGCCACCAGCCAGAAGCCGCAAATGGTGTTAGATGCGATGGCGCAGTTTTACGCTAATGACAATGCGAATGTACACCGTGCTGCACATCAGTTATCGGCGCGTTCGACCTTAAGCTATGAAAACGTGCGCGATCAGTTGCAGCAATTTTTGAAGGCAAAACGCCGCGAAGAAATCATTTTTACCCACGGCACCACAGAATCAATCAACTTAGTCGCCTTTGGGCTGACACCCCAATTAAATGCTGGCGATGTGATATTAATCGACGCCGCCGCTCACCACGCCAATATTGTGCCTTGGCAGGAACTGGCGAAACGCACAGGGGCAATCATTAAACCAATCCCGCTCTGTCAGGATTGCCGCTTAGATATCAACGCCTATAAAACCTTGCTCGAGTTAAAGCCTAAAATCGTCGCCCTGTGCCATGTTTCCAACGCCCTAGGTACAGTCAATCCCGTGGCTCAGCTAGTGCAGTTAGCGAAAAAACAAGGTGCTATCACCTTAGTTGATGGCGCACAGGCAGTTGCGCATTTAACGCTGGATGTGACTGAAATCGATTGTGATTTTTATGTCTTCTCAGGGCATAAAATGTATGGTCCCACTGGTGTTGGCGTGCTTTACGGCCGTTTCGACGCGTTAGATAATCTCGCGCCACTATTAACTGGAGGCGAGATGATTAAACGCGTGAGTTTTGAGGCGACAGAATTTGGCAACCTGCCGAATCGCTTAGAAGCGGGCACACCGCCGATTGCTGAAGTCATAGGTTTGGGCGCGGCCATTACATTTTTACAAACCGAGCTCATGCCGCAGGTTCAAGTTTATGAAGCAGAACTAATTAACTATTTACAAAGCCAATTGCGCGCGCTCGGTGAAGTGCATTTATACGGCGCCTTTGATGACAATATCGGCGTCGTCGCCTTTAATCTTGCCAATGAACATCACCAAGATGTGGGCATTTTACTGGACCAACAAGGGGTTGCCGTTCGCTGTGGCCATCATTGTGCCATGCCATTAATGCAGAGTCTGAATCTTAAGGGCTGTTGCCGCGCCTCTATCGGTATCTACACCAATAAAGACGATATCGACCGCTTTATTGCCGCGTTAGCCTCAGTAAAAGACTTGCTGCTGTAATCCAGCATTTAGCCACTGATCTACGCCACTCATACGATGCTCAAAATAAGTTACGCTCAAGACAAGTTACGCTCAAGTAAGTGAGACAGGATTTAGCCCTATGACAGATTCAATCATGCCTATGCCAAATGAGGCCGATTTTCACTATTTAGTGCAAGATGCCGAAACCTTACTGGCGCGTTTTACGAATGCCCCTAACTGGCAGGAAAGATATCGTCAAATTATGTTGTTAGGGAAAGACTTACCAAGCTTAAGCCCTGAGCTTCGCATCGAGGCCGCTCAGGTCAAAGGCTGCGAAAGTGATGCGTGGATTTATCATCTAGAACAGGCTGGCAAACACTATTATTTAGCCGACAGCGATGCCCGCATCGTTAAGGGATTGATCGGATTATTGCTTGGCGCCTGCCATGGTAAAAGCCGCGCTGAAATCCAAGCATTTGATCCTACAGCTTACTTCAAACAATTGGGCCTAGAAGGTCAGCTCAGCCCATCGCGCACTAACGGCCTTAACTCACTGGCAAAAGCAATGGTTGAAGCCACTCGATAATCATAACCCGAGGGTTTTCATTTACTGCGACAAGCGATAATTGAAACCACTCGGCAACAACAAATAATCACAACTCTAGCTCAGGGGCAAAGGCCAAAAAAGGGATTTAATCAAAGACTTCTACGCCCTAAAAAGGTATAAAGAAGTTACATTTGCGTTATTGATAGGAACCGAGCATGCCCATCAAGGCAGTCAATCACTACCGTCGTACACTCCTTAAAGGTCTTGGCGCAGCAACTCTGTTAAGTCCACTCGCCAGTTTACCTAGCTTTGCCGCCGCACAGAGGCGGATATATGTCGATGGTTTATCTTTCCTTCCCGATGACTTAAGTGATGTAACTGCCGCTAAGCTCGATGCCTATCTTTGCGATATTTCGGCTATTGAGACCATAGAACAAGCCGATGGCACTCAAAACTACAAACGCACTTATAAAGCTTGCATGGAAAGCATTAAGCAGGCCGCTAAACGGGTAAGTGATCATCCCGATATTTTACTGCAAGGTCTGAGGGGGCGAGATATTCAACGTGCCCGCGACAGCCAGCGCACTGCGGTATACTTTCAAATCCAAGGCGCAGATTGTGTCGAAGAAGACAGCGAAGCTAACCAGTGGGCGCGGGTAGATGAGTTTCATCAACAAGGGCTACGCGTACTGCAACTCACCCACCATTACGGCAATACCTTTGCCGGTGGCGCCTTAGATAATGATGCCAGTGGCGGACTCAATAAACCACTCACGGCCCACGGGCACGAGCTTATCGCCAAACTCAATCACGCCAATATCTTAGTCGATGTGAGTCACTCCAGCGCTCAAACCGCTTTAGATGTCGCAAAAATCACTAAATCACCCATAGTGCAAAGCCACGGCGCGGCGCGCGGCATAGTAAACCATGCCCGTTGTTCCCCCGATGAAGTGATCCGCGCCATCGGCGATAGCGGCGGCGTATTCGGCGTATTTATGATGAGTTTCTGGCTTACCAATAATGCCGTGCCCACGATTGATGATTATATTCGACAACTGGAATACGTTATGCGTGTTGGTGGAGTGGACTGCGTGGCAATCGCTAATGACTTCCAGCTCCGAGGCCAAGAAAACCTACTGGCACTGGGTAATGACAACGCCAAAGGCATTAAAGAATATCAAGAATGGTGGTACAGCCTGAGGGCGAAAGGCGTGCTAGGTTTTGATGCAGAGCCCAGACATGTAGTGATCCCCGAGCTGAATCATATCGATCGCATGAGCCGTATCGACGATGCCTTAGCCAAGGCGCGCTTTAAATCTACTGATCGCGACCGTTTTATGGGTGGTAACTGGCAAAGAGTGCTCAACAAAGTGCTACTGTAAATGCCATTGTTTTATCGTCATGTTTAATTTACTTTGTCGATAAATTTACTGGCTTATCAGCTTGTTTCAGTCTTGGATATTCTATGCTGACCACACTCGCTATTTTCAATTATCGCTCTCTGCGTGAAATCGTCTTACCCCTAGGGCAACTCAATTTGATCACTGGGGCGAATGGCAGTGGTAAATCGAATCTATACAAGGCACTACGTTTACTCGCACAAACGGCGCAAGGCGGCGTTGTCAATGCTTTAGCCCAAGAAGGCGGACTCGACTCCAGCTTTTGGGCGGGACCAGAAAACCCCACCAAAAGTATGCTAGCGGGCGACACCGCCATTGAAGCCAC
Source organism: Shewanella sp. SW1 (assembly GCF_025653545.1). Lineage (NCBI taxonomy): Bacteria > Pseudomonadati > Pseudomonadota > Gammaproteobacteria > Alteromonadales > Shewanellaceae > Shewanella > Shewanella sp. SW1. Next base: position 146,179 of record NZ_JAKKSG010000013.1, read on the forward strand.
CGTCAGGCAAGCGCCAAAACGCCTAAAGCTTGGATTTGCTGGCGAAGATTTTAGCTATCTTATTGAACTCGGTTTACCCAAACCCGACGCCACTACGCTGTTTGGCTTAGATCCACAAATCAAGCGCGAAGCCATTTGGAACGGGCCTAAGTATCGCCCCTCAACTGTATTGGTTGAGCGCCGTGGTCCTATGGTGAAGAGTCGCAGTGCTGACGGACAAGGCTGGATAACCTTAGGCGCACACCTGCAAACCGGCGACAGTATTTTTACCGAACTTGCCGATCCAGAGCGCAGCCCTGAAGTGCTCAAGCTTCGCGACAGTATCCGCGCATGGCGTTTTTACGATCACTTCAGAACCGATGCAGAAGCGCCAGCCCGTCGTCCACAATTAGGTACAGCCACGCCAGTATTGCACCACGATGGGCGCGACCTTGCATCAGCAATTCAAACCATTTTTGAGATAGGTGATAAAGCGGCTTTTGATCATGCGGTGAGCGATGCTTTTCCCGGTGCTAAAGTTCGAATCGAACCTCAAGCGGGCGGTATTTTAGTACTCGCATTTCATCAAAATGGCTTATTAAGGCCACTCAATGCCAGTGAATTGTCGGATGGCACCTTGCGTTATTTGCTATTAATTGCCGCCCTACTCACCCCAAGGCCGCCAGAGCTTATGGTGCTAAACGAGCCAGAAACTAGCCTACATCCCGACTTATTACCTGCGCTTGCACGCTTAATCGCGAAGGTATCGGAAGAGTGCCAGTTGTGGGTGGTTTCCCATGCTAATCGGCTTATTAATGCCTTAAGCCAATTTGAACACTGCAATACCTTGGCCTTAGACAAAACCTTAGGCCAAACGCAGATCCAAGGCCAAGACTTACTCAATACGCCCAGTTGGCTATGGCAGAATCGTTAACCTATAGCCTTAACCCTAATCAATCGTAAAATACCGCGAGCCATAGGGTTTCTGAACTTATAGAAGTCGAAGCGACTCGATGTTTTTGATGGGGCGAAATCGTTAAATAGTCACCTGGAGTTAGCGTAACGGGTTCACCTTGTTCAAATTCGAGTGTCGCCTCGCCTTTAAGTAACATCACCCATTCATACTGAGTTTGATCGTACCATTGAGCTTCTGGTAGATACCCAAACCACCTGAAGATGCAGGATTCAGCGGGAATTTAACGCACTTTAGGCAAGGCGGCTATTTGCAGACCTAGTGGACTAAGTTAAAAATAGCCAACACGGCATAGAGTGCGTTAAAACCCGCCGGGACGGAGCGCTTAGGGCACTCCACTTCCGTGTTGCATCAATTCAGAAGGTGGCCGACATTCTGTCATTGATGCGCCTTGAATTGAAGCACCTTAGGCGCTCTGAAACTCGTATCTTCAGGTAGCTTGGGTATATTGCCCATTGGAAACGATGCGCTCAATGGTCACAGTGTTATTGCCCGCCAGTTTTTCAAACACTTCGGCCGATAAATCTGTGGGTAATTTTGCAAAAAAGTTATCAAGCATTTTGTCTTTATTCCTCTGCTTTTATTAATGTGCCACTCTGATTAAACGGTATTTTGAGCAATCAAGCATTGAGAAACGAATCCATAAACCGCTATGATATGCGCACAGAAATACTCAGTTGCCATGAGTATCCCTCAGATAAGCCTATCGTTTTACATATGGATATGGAGATTTCCCCCAATGTCGTTGTTTCGCGCACTCAAAGCCAAGTTATTTCCCTCAAACCAAACTAGCCGCGATCCAAAAGACATTCATCTTCCAACTGAGTCACAAACACTCAGCCAAGAACAAGATTTAACGCAGGAGCCGTCAGTCGCTGCACCGCTATTCCAGCGTCATTTCAGCTTAAAAATCCATGCGACAAAGGCAGACGCGACTTCTTGCGAAGAAAATGCTGACCACGGCTTAACTCTCTATCACTACGATACTCCCCAAGTCATAGAACTCTTGGGCTGGGAAAACGCCAATGAATGCTGCGAATTCCACCATACCGAATTCGACCGCCTCGAAATCAGCAATCAATTCCCTTTCCCCGAGCAGCACTTTTGGCTCGACAAGGTAAAAGTGTGCAGTATCACCCCAAAAAAGAACAGCCAAATAAAGGCGTTGTGGCAAGTTGAGCTTAACAATCTCGATGCATTATTGATAAGCCACTTTACCCTCGATGCAGACAATATAGTGCAAGGCGATATTCAAGATTACGCCAGCCTAACAGGCCAACTGCACCGCATTTTTCACCAACTCAATACTGAAGAAGGTGCGGGTATACTTAGAATCATCACCCAAAGCCCAGGGCTTACCCAAGCCGTCGATTCAAACTATTTTGGCGAACGTAATGGCGTGACCCGCCAATTTAATGCCCTAGGTACCCTGTTATTTGAAGGCAACTTTATTAATGATCAGCAACTTGGAACACAAACGTGGTATGACCATGAGGGCAAGATCAATCAAATAGAAGATCGCCATCCCCAAGGTCAATTTATTCAATACTTTTATGGCAATGGTCAGCTTAAAGAAACCGCCGAACAAGATAGCAATGGCTATTATATCAATACGTTAACTCGCTACTATGAATCTGGACAAATACAGCTGATCCGGCCCTTAGTGCAAGATGTTATCCACGGAATTGAAAAACAATATTACCCTGATGGTTCACTAGAAGCTGAAAGATATTACAACCAAGGCTATGAATATGAAGCCGTTTGGTATCATCCCAATGGAGCGATTAAACAAAAAGTGTTTAACGATGTGACGGGCAAAGTCATTGAAGAATTTTACGACTCAGGTAAGCCTGCATGGCGTGAACCCTTCAATACCGAAGGCCAATTACATGGCGAACATGTAAAATGGTATCCCAATGGTCAAATTGAAGAAAAAATCTATTTTGAGGATGGTAAAGAACAAGGCATGGCCCTTTGGTATCATGACAATGGTCAACTCGCCCTTGAGATCTATCTTGAAAAGGGACTCAGGGAAGGTCTATTTAGAAGCTATTATAAAAGTGGCGTGCTTTCGGCCGAAGGCCAATATAAAAATAACCTCTCGGTAGCCCCTTTTATTGAATACCACGAAAACCAGCAAATTCAGATGTACCTACCGCACACACAGGGCAACCGTGATGGCACTGCTCGCTGGTTTTATGAAGATGGCACGATACGTACAATTTCTGAATATGAAGTTCGTGATGGCCAAGGCTACCTCAAAGAGTCCAGCTTTTATAATAACAAAGGGATCCTCGAATCCTATCAGAGTCACTCGAATACCCGCTGCGGCTATAATCTTGATAATAATCAAAGGGAATACTATCAAGAAGGTATTGCCGATACTCGCATCGAATACTATGAAGATGGTGCCATTCGCTGGTTACTCACCCGTACGCAAGGGGATTTATTTAGCTCTAAATCCTTGTCCCCTCAAGGTTTAATTTTAGAAACTGGCACAATCCAAATTACTAATGGTCGTTACCTCGATATCGGCCATTGGCAACGTTTTACGCCCCAAGGAAAAGTGTACCGCGAAGCCTGGCTAGATGAACAAGGCCAACTGATAGAAAGCCGTCACTACTTTGATTTCCATGAAAATATAGCAACTCAGGAAGATGAAGAACCTGAATGGGATAGCCCAGAAAATCCTAGTTATGACTATGATGAAGACGATGCTGATGGGCAAAGTAACGGACCAAATAACCGTACGGATAACAGCGAACATCATGCTAGCAATAGTAGAAATAACGCATATTTATCTCGTCAGAAGTATCACGCACCCAATGGCAATGCCACGACAAAACAGCGAGAAGATAAAACAATAGCAGATGTCGCCGCTCACACCGAAGAACCCATATTGGCTTATCACTTAAAATTTGATGATGAAAGCAAGCTTTATGCAATGAAACGCTATCATCCCAATCGCCAGATTGCAGAAGAAGGTAATTTACAAATTCAAGGACAGGAGCAATTCTGGGTCGGCATCCACAATCAATACGATGAGCAAGGCAAACTCAAGCTTTCCGAAACCTATACTATGGCGGGCGAACCGATAGAGCACTCCACTAGCACAAGTAGGATAGTGTTAAATTAATCAAGCAGATTTGAATCACACTCGATAGCGAGGATAGGTAAGCCCAGATAAAACTTGGCTTACCTTACTCACATTAACCGTCAGCTTGCGATAACAATTCCAAGCTTGATAGCACTAAATGAATCTAAGTCGCAGTACTAAGACTAAAGTGCAAAAGTGGCAATAGTCTTTTGAATACCCACGACATCCGTGCCACGCTTGAGTTCTTTGACTAAAGGTTCACTCTGGCCTGAGATCCAAATTTTAAGCTCTGCATCCATATCAAAATGCCCTGTCGTTTCCACTTCAAAATGGGTAATAGATTTATAAGGTATTGAATGGTAAGTAACCTTCTTGCCTGTAAGTCCCTGCTTATCAATTAAGATCAGGCGTTTATTGGTGAAAATAAACAAATCACGGATCACTTTGTAGGCGAGTTTTAATTCTTCTTGAATGCCCATGATAGGCCTTAATTCCTCGGCTAATTCCTGTAAATCAACCTCAGCAGCATTACCGAGTAAACCGTCTAACAATCCCATTTTAACATCCCTTATTATTGATATTATTTTCAATAAGATATCTGCTCATTACCGCATGTGCAATATAAGGCTTTGATGAAAATATGAGAGTGACGCTGGTGAGAGCAACATCAATGAGAGGTAGGCTGGTGTAGGTGCGTGGATGTAGCTGAATAGGTGCTAGGAGCATTGCACTCGGGCAATGCTCCTAATGACAAATATTAAAGGTGCTTCTGGCCTCGCACTTGACGGTTTTCACCGACCACCATCATTTCGCATTTAGGGCAGTCGAATACCAACTTGAGCACATCATTGCCGATTTCAAGCACCATAGGATCGGCCTTGATGCCTGGTACTTCCTTCGGACACAAATTAAAGTTAAAGCGCAGACAATGCTTAGTGATCATCAATGGCACGTCTTCGGTGACGCCATTTTTCTCATAGGTGTCTTGGATCTCAATTACGCCGTGGCGTTGATAAAAATCCTTGGCCTTTTCGTTGGCAACGTTGCCTAAGTAACTCAAATGCTTGACGGGATAGACTGCATCTTGATTATGCTTCCACGGCAGTGGACGCACATAGCCTTGCACACGAGCAGCCTCTAAGGCGGCCACACCATCACGGCGCAGACCATTGAGTACAGATGCAGGCAAGAACCAAGCTTGGGCCGTATCGATACTGATGCTACGGGCAACAAAGTCGGTACTGCCGAGCTTACCCAGCTGAGTGCGAGTATTTTGTAAGGTCTTATCGACATCTGTCGCAGGCGTCTTCTCGACCACTAAATTCACTGTGGCTGTAATGCCATAGATATCGGTCAATGTCAGTGCGAGTCCGTCTTGGGTATCGCTCAACCGTAAATCGACGCCGATAATCCGCTTAGAAGATTCTTTCGATAACAGGGCTTCGAAGGCTTGGTTATGGTTACGATATAAAGTCATGCCAACCTTTAAATCCTTTGGCACCTGCAATATATGCAGTTTTAACCCTTCAGCGCGGTTAACCCGCAGACCTTGCAGCTTGTCATCGGATTGTTTTGCCATGGCAAAATTCGCGGGGAAAAACGCTAAGCCATCGCCGTTATTAAACTCATGGCTAGAGCTCACTTGGATAAAGTCTTTACCTATGCTGACCACTTTACCGACTTCTTCGCCTATGTATTTGGGCGAGCGGAAATCTTTAATTCCTTGGCTACGTTCGTTAACAAAGTAATCTGTGCTGCCACGGTTAAAGGTCTTTTCTGGATCGGGGATAAAAGAATGTTCACAGCGGCCGTGGGACGAAGCCTTAAACTCAGGGCGACGCGCCATAATCGCATCCAACTTTTGGCGATAATGCGCAGTGACGTTTTTAACGTAACTTAAATCTTTTAGGCGACCTTCAATCTTAAACGAGCGAATGCCCGCATCGATGAGCGCCTCAAGGTTTTCAGTTTGGTTGTTATCTTTTAAAGACAATAAGTGTTCATTCTGCGCTAATACATCCCCTTGACGGGTTTTAAGATTACCCGGCAGGCGGCACATTTGCGAGCATTCACCGCGGTTAGCACTGCGGTTACTAAAGGAGTGGCTCAAATTACATAAGCCACTGTAAGCCACACACAAAGCACCGTGGATAAAGAATTCGAGCTGCATATTAGTATGCGCGGCGACATCACGGATTTGGCTTAAGCCTAATTCACGGGCGAGCACCACCTGAGAAAAACCAACTTGCTCTAAGAACGCCACTTTTTCTGGACTGCGGTTATCCATTTGGGTACTGGCATGCAGGGCAATCGGCGGCAAATTGAGTTGTAATACGCCCATGTCCTGCACAATCAGCGCATCGGCACCCGCTTCGTACAATTGCCAAATAAGTTTTTCGGCGTCGGCCAGTTCGTTATCCATCAAAATGGTATTGAGGGCGACGAATACCTGAGCATGGTATTGATGAGCATAAGTACACAGGCGCGCGATATCTTCAACACTGTTACCCGCCGTTGCCCGCGCACCAAATGCAGGACCACCTATGTATACCGCATCGGCACCATGGCGTATGGCTTCGATACCGTAGTCAGCATTTTTTGCAGGCGCCAATAACTCAAGACGGTTATGGACGTGAGAAAGATTCTCGGGAGTGTATATCTCTGGCTGGCTCATGGCTTCACAGACTCAAAATGATCATTAACGAAAAGGACGGGAGTATAACAAAAACTCAAATACAGCTCTATCAGCAAATCATCAACTAATCCGCTTTACTTTTGTCAGCAAGGATAATGGCACAGCCGATCTTTGGGCCTCACACTTGCACCCTCAAGCCGAGCAGAGTATCTTTGCCCCGCATTGACGAATAGGCACTATTTATGACTGATTTTATTTACCAACCACCGACCACTCCTTGGCTCGATATTCTTTATCAAGATAAAGACATTATCGTCATCAACAAACCTTCAGGATTGTTGTCTGTGCCCGGTCGCGACCCCGCCCATTACGACAGTGTCTATGCCCGGGTAAAAGCAGAGCATCCACATTGCCAAATCGTCCATCGCCTCGATATGGCGACCTCAGGTGTGATAGTTGTCGCCCTTATTCGTAGCGCCGAGCGGGAATTAAAACGTCAGTTCCACGATAGAGAAACCAGCAAGACCTATTATGCAAGGGTTGCAGGCCATGTCAAAAATGACACTGGCAGCGTTGATTATCCACTGATCTGCGACTGGCCAAATCGCCCTAAACAGAAAGTCGATCATCTTGTTGGCAAACCGTCTTTGACTCACTACCAAGTAATGAGCCGCGCCAAACGCTCAACGCTGGTTAAACTGACGCCAATCACAGGCCGCTCACACCAATTACGGGTGCATATGATGGCGCTAGGACATCCGATCTTAGGTGATGGTTTTTATGCCGACTCACTGGCAAAATCCTTAGCGCCTCGACTATTGCTGCATGCAGCAGAGCTCACCATCAAACATCCCTACTCAGGTGTCAGTATGACTTTTAGCGCAAAAGTCCCTTTTTGTGAGCCTTTGGGCGAACAATGATCACTAAAATCAAATAATACGGGCAAAATCGGTAGCAATTCCCCATAAAAAAACGTAACTTTATGACAATTCACTACGTTATAGAGAGTTTATTTATGGATACCGCATTTCAGCGCGATCAACTCGATAATCATATCCTCGAAGCCCTAATGCAGGATGCCCGCACACCCTTTGCCGAACTCGCTAAACGCTTTAGCGTTAGCGCCGGCACTATCCATGTTCGGGTAGAAAAAATGAAGCAAGCGGGGATCATTACAGGTGCGCAGATCACGGTAAACCCTAAAGCCCTAGGCTATGACGTTTGCTGTTTTATCGGTATCAACCTTAAAAGTGCTGGCGATTACCCCGCAGCTATCGCCAAACTCAACGCTCTCGAAGAAGTCGTCGAAGCCTATTACACCACAGGCAACTACAGTATTTTCGTAAAGGTCATGTGCCAATCCATCGACGGCTTGCAACACGTGCTCATCAATCGCATCCAATCTATCGATGAAATCCAATCAACAGAAACCTTGATCAGCCTACAAAACCCAATCGTCAGAGCGGTTAAGCCTTAAACAGAAAAAAACAGCAAACTACCTGCAAACAAAATAACAACTAGCAAAGTGTGATTAACATCTTTTTTACCGCAAAAGTGTTAACCATACGATATATTTGTGCTACAACTTCATTGCTGCCGCCAAAGAGCGCAGCAGAAACTATAACAATTCAGCTACAAGCACATTTAGTAAAGTGCTGAAAGCATTAATTGACAAGGAAGAAGTTGTGAAGACAAAACTATCGATCGCTATCTCTGCTGCACTACTCTCAAGCGCAGCTATTGCTAACAGTGAATTTACATTTAAAACTTACTCTCCAGAAATAAGCGCGCATGATAAATATACTAAACCGCAAACATCAGCCACTAACCTCGATGCTCCACAACGTTTTATTGTTGAGATGGAATCTCCTGCACTAGCTAAGTATAGAGGCGGCATCGGCAACTTCGCAGCAACAGCTTTAAATTCGAAAAAAGAAAAACTAGATATTCAATCTACTAATGTCAAAAGCTATTCAAGTCACCTAGCTAAAGAGCAAAACGCTTTTGCTAGCAATTTAGCTAAAATTGCGCCAAATGCAAAAGTGGAACGTCATTTCCAAACACTTTTTAACGGTATAACAATTGTTGGCCAAGGACTAAGTGTTGAAAAAATAGCCAAAATGCCTGGGGTGAAAGCTGTATACCCAGAGGCTATATATGAAACTAGCATGGATGCATCACACCAAGTGATTAATACCCCGGCTATGTGGGAAGCCGTTTCCGGCATGGCTAATGCGGGCAAAGGAATGAAAGTTGCTATTATTGATGGCGGTATTCGTCCGGAAAACCCCATGTTTACCGATGCAGGCTTCACAGCCCCCAGCGGTAGTCGACCATCGGATGACTACTGCTCGACTGTTGATGCATCTTTCTGTAATAACAAACTAATCGTTGCGCGTTGGTCACAGCCAACATCACCTGTGTGTCCTAATGAATACATGAGTCCACTTAGCTATGGTGGTCACGGAACTCACGTTGCAGGTACCGCTGTCGGTAACAAGATATCAACTACTTATAAAGATATTCCCGTTCAACTATCTGGTGTAGCACCAGCAGCTTACCTTATGGTCTACAAGGCTCTTTACAGTAAGCCTGATTGCACAGGCGGAACCGGCTCTAACATCATGTTAATGGAAGCCTTAGAGCATGCTGTTAATGATGGCGCAGATGTAATCAACAACTCATGGGGGGGGAGTGCTGGTAGTGATCCAGCTAGCAGCCCATACAAAACCATGTTTGAAGCTGCAGAAGCTGCGGGTGTTGTTGTAGTTAGCGCTGCCGGTAACGATGGTAATGGTCCTCAAACTATCGGCTGCCCTGCTTGTATTGAATCAGGAATAACTGTTGCTAACACTACAACAGGGCGTTTTTTCGCTAATAGCTTTAATACCGGTGGTGATGATTTACTTGCTATCCCAAGTTCTGATGCAGTGCTTTCAGAAGATATTACCGCTCCAGTGATTGCGGCCGTTAATTTAGATGCTGAAAATGCCAATGGTTGTGATGCCTTTGCTGCGGATTCATTCAAAGATGGCATTGCATTGATTTCTCGCGGAACATGTAACTTCTCATTAAAAGCCACAAACGCAAAAGCTGCAGGCGCTAAAGCCCTTGTAGTTTATAACAATGCGGCAGGTGCACCAACGACTATGTCTATGCCTGGTGAACCATTCCCTGCAGTCATGATTACGAAAGATGCAGGTTTAGCCGTAATTGAAGCCATGGGAGATGCTGCAACAACAGGTACGATAGTTGCAAAAACTAAACGCATCATGGTTTCTGAACTTGCTGATAACCTAAATAGCACCAGTTCACGCGGTCCTGATGGCAACCAAAATATTCTTAAACCGGATATTGCAGCACCTGGTACCAACATTCTGTCAGCTTTTTCTCCTGATGATGGTGGTGAAGACTTTAATATGATCTCTGGCACCAGTATGGCAAGCCCGCACGTAGCAGGTGCTGCAGCTATGATGCGTCAATTACATCCAGATTGGTCTGCAAACGATATTAAAACTGCTTTAACATCAACAGCTAAATTTGATGATATTTTAGATGATGATGCAACAACACCAGCCACACCATTTGGTATGGGTGCTGGACGCATGGATTTAGATGCTGCAGCCAAAGCAGTATTAACCTTTGACAAACCTTCAATTGCTTCAGACTCTTGCGTTGGTCCATGCACCTTCACTCGTACTGTCTATAACAAAAGCGATGCAACGACATCTTGGAGCTTATCAACTTCATCAGATAGCACAGGCATCACAGTATCCCCCTCTACCTTAGAACTTGCCGCAGGAGCCTCTGCCACGTTTACTGTAACCGTTGACTCAACTTTCGCAGAATATGGTGAGTGGATTTTTGGTAATGTAATGATAAGCAGCACCGAAGGACTGCAAGATGCTCACTTACCTTTGGCTGTGTTAGCTAAAGAGTCAAGTGATGCCTCACTGATTTCGACTACGAGCAAGAAAACCGAACTTAACGCAACCGATGCGATTCCAATATCAGTTGTGATTAACAATAACTCATTTGACAGTACAGTGACTATTACAGCACAAGCACCAGAAGGCACGAAACTAACATCGAAAGATGATGTAAAAGTTAGCTTAGCTGGCGCGACGCAAAATGGTTTACAAATCAACGAAGATATAGGCAACATTACTTGGGTTGGGTCACTTAATCTTCCTAAAATGACGACAACTAAGGGCTCTGCTGGTTTCCCAAGCATAGTGAGTCTAGGGGTCAAACCAATTACTTGTCCAGAAGGTTGTGATGAACAAGCGTTCACCTTTACTGTGCCTAGCTTTAAATACAATGGGGTTAGCTATTCCAGCATCACTATGTCTGACAATGGTCTAGCGATTGTTGGAGGTGGAAGTGCAAGTGGTACATTTGCGAACAAAAAGCTACCTGATGGCAGCAACCCAAATAACATTTTAGCGCCCTTCTGGTCAGATTTTGATTTATCAGATAAATCTGCTGGCGATACTGGCGGTGGTGACTTAGCCGTTGGTGTATTCACAGATGATGATGGAGTTAAATGGTTAGCTTTAGAGTGGAATAAAGGCCAACTCTATGGTGATACATCAAATACACCTTATACGTTTAGCATTTGGATTAAAACAGGTGATACTGAAGAGGTTGTATTCAATTACATAAATATTCCAAATATGCCTTCAAACGTCACTATCGGCGCTGAAAATATAGGCGGAACAATTGGAACAACTTACCACTTTAATGGTGAAGGTGATTCGGTTGTAACAGGTAATACATTGACGCTGAAAAACACAACGGCAGGTAATGTTACTATCGACTATCTGGCTAAAGCGACAGAATTCTCCTTTGGCACTGGCGATATGGCAGAAGCTACAGAAGAAACCTCAATAGAAATTGATTTGCTCGCAAATGATATCAATCCAGATCAAAAAGTTGCTCGCGCATCAATCACAGGCAATGGCATAACCGCCAATGCACAGCGTGTTTTGGATATTGCTCCTGTAGGTACATTGTCTAAAGCAACTGTAGTAGACGCACCTGCCAATGGTGCTGTCACTATCAGTGAAGCTGGCATTGCGACTTATCAGCCTAAGAAAGACTTCTTTGGCACCGATAGCTTCACTTACAGCGTCGAAGATGCCGATGGCAACGTATCAAAAGCGACGAAAGTGACTGTGACAGTTGCTAATGTCAATGATGCACCAACTGTCGCCCCAACAGGAGAAACCTTGCCTACAGGCCAAAAAATCACCGTCATGTCAAATGCTAAAGATGTCGATGGCGATGCACTCACCTACATTTGGACACAGACATCAGGTCCTACAGTGACTTTTGATCCTGCAGCAAAAAATATTAACTTTACCCCAAAAGAGCAGGGAACCTATACATTTACTGTTATTGCGAATGATGGCACATTAAACAGTAATACTGGTGAAGTGACTGCGGTTGCTGCACCAAATAAAAATACAGACAATGGAGGAGGTTCGCTCGGTTGGCTAACCGCCTTATTGTTACCACTGGCGGCAATGCGTCGTCGTATGAAGTAACGAGTTGTTGACACTAAAAAGGGAGCTTTAATGGCTCCCTTTTTCTATTACGCTCTAAAGAAATATGTCTAGGAACGCAGGCCGATTCCGCGCGAGACTAAGTAATACGCTAAGGTCCAAAGTGCGACGCAGAAACCGATCATAATGGCAATGGATAATGGCACGCTGATATCGGCGAAGCCTAAAAAGCCGTAGCGGAACACATTGATCATATAGACCACAGGGTTAAGTGCCGACACGCCTTGCCAAAATGGGGGCAAGAGTGACAGGGAGTAAAATACGCCGCCAAGGTAAGTTAATGGGGTAAGCACAAAGGTGGGGATGATACTAATGTCGTCGAAGCTTTTAGCAAAAACAGCGTTAATTAAGCCACCCAATGAAAATAACACTGAAGTTAAAAACACTGTCATCACCACTAAACCTGCATGATGTAAGCTAATGTCGACAAAGAACATGGCCACTAACGTCACTATTAGGCCGACACACAAACCGCGCGCCACGCCGCCACCTACGTAGCCAGCAATCAGCACATAATGGGGCACAGGTGCCACCATCAACTCTTCTAAATTACGTTGAAACTTGGCACTGTAAAATGAGCTAGCGACATTCGAGTAAGAGTTAGTGATCACCGACATCATGATCAAACCAGGGGCGATAAACTCCATATAAGATACGCCGCCCATTTCTCCAATCCGGCTGCCGACTAAGTTACCAAAAATCAAAAAATACAAGGTCATGGTAATCGCTGGCGGGACTAAGGTCTGGATCCAAATTCGCGTAAAACGATTAATCTCTTTACTTAAAATACTTTTAAAGGCAATAAAGTAGAGCTGATTCATGCTGAGGCTCCCTGAGTTTTCTTCACGAGTTCGACGAAGAGTTCTTCTAACCGATTAGACTTGTTACGCATCGATAGCACTTCAATATTGGCTGCGCTCAATTGGCTAAAGACATCGTTAAGATTATGCTCTTTCGCTACATCCACCTCTAAGGTATGAGAGTCGGTTAAGCGACAAGCCATGCCATCGAGCACGGGGGCCGTTCCAGTATCGCGACGAAGATCGAGAATAAAAGTCTCCATATTCAGCTTACTCAGCAACGCCTTCATGCTAGTGCATTCCACTAAAATACCTTTATCGATAATGCCGATATTACGGCAAAGCATTTCCGCTTCTTCAAGGTAATGAGTGGTCAGGATGATCGTCACGCCCTGCTGGTTAATTTGTTTGAGAAACTCCCACATAGAACGGCGCAGTTCAATATCCACACCTGCGGTAGGTTCATCTAAAATCAATAATTTAGGTTCGTGCATCAGGGCGCGCGCAATCATTAACCGTCGCTTCATGCCGCCGGATAATTCCCGCGAAGGGCTATTGCGCTTTTCCCACAGATCCAGTTGACTTAAGTATTTTTGGGCACGCTCAAGGGCGATAGGTTTTGGCACACCATAGTAACCCGCTTGATTCACCACAATTTGCAGCACGGTTTCAAACTGGTTGAAGTTAAACTCTTGTGGCACTAAACCAATGCAGAGCTTGGCGTGTTCTAGCTGCTTATCAATATCATAATCAAAGACTTTGACCGTACCTGAACTCTTCTGCACTAAGGAGCTAATAATACCAATCGTGGTGGATTTACCCGCACCATTGGGGCCTAGCAAGGCAAAGAAATCCCCTTGATTGACGGTGAGGCTGATGCCTTTGACCGCTTCGACGCCGCCTTTATAGGTTTTTTTAAGCCCTTCGAGTACTAGAGCATGGGTAATATTCGCCATATTTGTACCGATCCTTACACATTAGAAAGTAATAAGATGGTGCTAAAAAACACAATTACAATGATGGGTTGCAGAACTAAAGCAAAAAAATAGCTAATTGATTGAAAAAACAATCTTTAATGATTCAATCATTAATACTTTTTATATTGCCGCAAAAAGCAAAACTCCCGCCTGCTGCGGGAGTTTTAAACTGTATCGGACACTTAATCGAGTGGTACGACTTTGGCGATATAAGGTAGATTGCGATACTGCTCGGCATAATCAATACCATAACCTACGATAAACTCATCAGGGATAGTAAAACCGATAAAATCGACCTTCACATCCACTTCACGACGTTCAGGTTTATCCAGCAGGGTGCACAGTGCAAGGCTCTTAGGCTCCCGCAGTAACAACATCTCGCGCACTTTGCTTAACGTATTACCTGAGTCAATCAAGTCTTCCACAATCAATACATCGCGACCGGCGATATCTGATTGCACATCTTTCAGCACTTTCACATCCCGTGAGCTGGTCATAGTATTGCCATAACTGGAAACCGACATAAAATCGATTTCAACATGCCCTTTAATGCGGCGACACAGGTCAGCCATAAAGACCACTGAGCCTTTTAACAAGCCTACCATCAGCAGACGTTCACTGTGGGCATAATGGGCATTGATTAGCTCGGCCATTTGATCCAATTTCTGGCTTATCTCTTCAGCAGAGATCATCACTTCGGTGGTGTGTTTCATATAAGTCTCAATTGTCGAGGTCGCGGTTAGACTGTTTGTCATAACCCCAGCGACTCGTTAATGCATGGTCAACGCCCAAATGATCGAGAATTCGAGCGACCATAAAGTCTACCAGATCTTCTACCGATTTGGGATTGTGATAAAAACCGGGTGCAGCGGGCATAATGGTCGCGCCGAGGCGAGAAAGGCTTAACATATGCTCTAAGTGTATGGCACTAAAAGGAGTTTCCCTCGGTACTAGGATAAGCTGACCGCGCTCTTTAATCACCACATCGGCGGCGCGTTCGAGTAAATTATTACTCATTCCAGTGGCTACAGCCGCTAACGTCCCCGTCGAGCAAGGGCAAATCACCATTTGTTTAGGTGCAGCGCTACCCGATGCAGGCGGCGAAAACCACTCATCTTTGCCTAATACCACTAACTCGCCAGCAATAATCACGCCTTTTTCGTGCAGCAAAGCCAACAGCTGGGCATGGGCTTTGTCACCGTTGGCGCTTAACTGTAAGCCGTGTTCCGTCGCCAATACCACTCGAGCGGCACTGGAGATCATCAAAAACACTTGATAACCCGATACCAATAGACACTCGAGTAACTTAAGCCCATAGGGTGCACCCGAGGCACCTGTCCAAGCTAAGCTAATCGCCTTAGTCGACTTTGCGTAGGCCATCTTAGCTAACCTGCTCTACAGTTGAAGCCTGTTCTAATGCGGCCAGCAGCTTCTTATGTAACCCACCAAAACCGCCGTTACTCATCACCACTATGGTGTCGCCTGCTTTGGCGGTTGCTGCGACTTTCGCGACCACATCATCAATTTGATGTAACACAGTCACAGGGATCACCGCCGCTTCCATGGCTTCTTTCATATTCCAGTCGATGGTATCGGCTTGATATAAAAAGGCTTCGTCGGCTTGCATCATAGAAAAAGCTAAAGTGTCTTTATGGACACCGCTCTTCATGGTATTTGAGCGCGGCTCAAGTACCACAGTAATTTTGCTCTGCCCAACCTTAGCCCGCATACCTTTTAACGTGGTCGCAATGGCCGTCGGATGGTGGGCAAAATCGTCATATACGCTCACACCGTTAACGGTTCCGAGTAATTCTAGTCGACGCTTAGGTGGCATAAACTTAGCTAAAGCTTCAATTGCAGCACTCGGCTTAACGCCCACGTGGCGTGCGGCAGCAATAGCCATTATGGCGTTTTCAATATTGTGTTGACCAATCAAATCCCATTCGAGAATGCCTTGAGACTCACCATCAAAAAACACTTCAAAGCGATGGCAATCATCACTTAACGCTTTGCCATACCAACCGCTGGTCGATTCGGCTAAATGATAGGTTTCTTGCTCACTCCAACAACCCATATCAATCGTTTGCTTAACAGCATGGGAATCGGCGGGCCAAATGATCTTGCCTTCACCTGGAACGGTGCGAACTAAGTGGTTAAACTGTTTTTGAATAGCAGCCAGATCGGCAAAAATATCGGCATGATCAAACTCAAGATTGTTGATCACTAAGGTACGCGGATGATAATGCACGAATTTCGAACGTTTATCGAAAAAGGCACTGTCGTATTCGTCGGCCTCAACGACAAAGAAAGCGGTCTTGCCTAAACGTGCCGACACACCAAAGTTTTGCGGTACGCCACCGATTAAGAACCCAGGCTCATAACCACAATCATCTAAAATCCAGGCTAACATGCTAGATGTCGAGGTTTTACCGTGAGTACCAGACACTGCCAGCACCCAACGCTCAGGCAAAATATGATCGGCTAAAAACTGCGGGCCAGAAGTATAAGGGATGCCAATGTTCAACACGGCTTCCACACAAGGATTACCCCGGCTCATGGCATTACCAATCACAACTAAGTCAGGATAATGCCCTGCTTCACCCAGCTGGCTGGGATCAAAACCTTGAATAAGCTCAATGCCTTGGTCCTCTAGTTGCGTGCTCATTGGAGGATAGACATTGGCATCCGAGCCCGTCACTCTGTGCCCTTTGGCCCTAGCCAATAACGCTAGACCACCCATGAAGGTTCCACAAATCCCTAAAATATGTACGTGCATACCGCTCGCTCTGATGTGTTGAATTCACCGCCATTCTAATCCATCGGGCGACAGATTGGCAGGTAACAATCGGTGAAAAGCACTGCAATCGCAAATGACAGTTTTTAAATCCGTAGATTTCACATTTGAGCTGCAGAACTGAGATTTTTAGATAACAGGTCAACTAACACAAGGCCGAAAACTGTCGCAATGGAGGTCCTAACGTAAGTCACGGTAGAGCTGAGCGTGCTGGCTACGGTGACGACTAAATAAGAATTGACGTAAGGCTTCACGCTCTTCGGTTTCGGCCTGAAACTTAACGAAGGCCAGACCTTTCTCGCTACGAATAGGCTCGATATCGACGCGCATAGTCTCGCCATTGGGCAATTGTAATTGCAAGTCTTTACTGCCTAACAATTGCTTAAATTGCTGCTGTGATTTAGCACGGATGGCCATGCCAGAACTGGATAACGAGGCAACAGACCATTGCTCACCTTGATCGTGGTCAAATATCCACACATCATCGGCTTGAGTTAACCGCCAACTGCGCTCCACTCCCGAGGCATCTAGCACTTCAGGCACACCTAAAGTGGGTTGAAACTGTCCAAAGTCATCCACATTCATCAGTAGCGGAAACCAGAGTTTATAGGGTCCAACTTCGGCCAATAAAGTGAGTTTTGCCTTGCCGAGAATCGAGGCAATAACTTGCGGCACTTCAGTTGTGACTGTGAGCACGTGATTGACTAGGGGATCGTTAGTCAAGGCAGTGCCCACACGAGTCGGCGAAAAAAGTTCGCTAAAACAAGCAAGCTCCTCCGCGGATAATCGAGGTTCATCCATCATGATACGTCCTCCCGAGTTAAATTCCTTACCCCAAAAAGTACCACCAAAGTATGGGATTGTACATTTTTACACCAAAACAGTGGCAAAAAACGGAATATAGGCTAGCAAGGCTAAATTCAAGACTCTATTAGGGTCTGTTGATCTTTCGAGAGTAATTTTTAGACAGCATGGCAAGACGTTATAATTTGCTTCGCCAAAAGTAACCATAACCTCAAGCCATGCCAAGACTTATGCTAACCGATGCACGCTGGGAAAAGCTATTTCATTTAATGAAAAGCACAGGCCGTGTTTATGACAAACCTGAACATAGACAAACATTCGAAGGTATTCTTTACCGCCTTAGAACAGGTATCCCTTGGCGAGATTTACCTAAAG